>CAZSQR010000024.1:0-1953 GCA_964609265.1 Candidatus Woesearchaeota archaeon | reverse complement strand
AATTCTGTCGGCGCGTGGGCATTTCTTATAGGTGTTATCCTCGCTGTTTTAATAGGCTTGTCAACAACTATTTTATCAATTCCTGTGATTACAAGACTTAGTGCTCAGATTTATGGTATTTTAGTTCTTCTTGGTTTAGTTATCGGTTTTGTCAATGTCCCTCCTGGCAAGGATTCCCAAACATTTTTATGGGCAGGAACTGCTCTGGTTGTTATAAGCAGGTTTGGGATGGAAGGTGTCCGCGGAAGCGTCATAGGTATTGGAGTCGGTGATGCTGTTTCAGCTGTATTTGGAGCTCTCCTGGCGTTATTCGTCCCTGCAACAATCGTGGTTGCTCTAAAAACCGTTTTCTCTATTTCAAAAATTTAAAAAGTGCTGGCAAAATTGCCAAGAAACAGCACAAAAGTACAATATTATAATAAATAGACAGAAATATTAACTTATTTAATTATTCAAACTTATTCTTTTTTCCTTCCTTTGGCTTGACTTCTTCTTTATGAATTTTGGCAAAAGAAGGTGTTGCTATAACAATGTTTTCCCCAAATCCTGCGATATTGCCTTCCAAAGCATCAACTGTCTTTTTTATTTTAGAAACAGCTCTTTTCAATTCAATAGAGTCCTTTTGTCTAAGAGTTTTTATGTCAATTATCGCAATTGTGTAACCCTCTCTCAATGCATTTAAAATTTCTGTAACATTGTCATAGTCTTTTAGGACAAAAAGCTTAACAAGAATCTTGTGACTCTTCTCTTCTTTGCCAAGGTCAATCTCAAGGTATTCTTCATCAAACTCCTCTTCAGGTCCTCTTTCTGAGAAAATTTTTTTTATCCTATCAAAAGCCATGCTAATTTTAGCAAGCAGATGTTTATAAAGATTTCGTAACTATTTTACATACATTTCCGTCGGGGCTCGTCGCTGTTCTAAAAAATAAAACCAGAAAAGAATTTCAAGAAAATTGGAAAATACTGAAAAATTATGGGAAAACTTTAAGAAATTTCTTTTTTTAGCACTTCAAGCTTTTCAGATAAAGTTTCTTCTTGCTTGGACAGATTATCTATTCTTAATTTCAGAAGTTTCTCTTTATTCAATAATTCTTCTTTGATTTTTTCTTTATCTGTCTTTATCATTAACTGGCCAACAATTTTAAAAATTTCTTTTGAATCTCCTATTTCCTTTTCTGCTTCCTGGGTTTCTGAAAGTTCCATCTGGAATACCTGTTTCTGGAGAATAATATTCTGCAAACTTTGCTCAAGAACCTGCATTTCTTGAATTTTCCTGTTTTTATGCTCTTTGTTCTTTTTTTCATTCATTTTAAAAATAATAAGTGCTGATAACTGGCTTTTATTATTCTGCCTTTACTTTTTTAACACAGGTTCTCGGTTTGTAAAAAATCTTGGACCCGCAGTAAGGACAAACAAATCTCTTATCAAGATTTTGGCTTTTAATTTTTCTCCCGCACTTAAAACATTTGTAAGTTGGCATTCTGTTTTGTTTGTTTTTATTTACTTTATTATTTAATATAATAAACCTCTGCAGCAAATTTTTTATTGCATTTTTTTCTTGTGCACTGCCAGACTCCTTTTGAAATTCTTTTTGCCCCAAGCTTTCCGCAGAAAGGACATCTCTGCTTTTTTCTTTGCTTTTCTTCAATTGAAGCTATGTTAGCCCTTACTTTTTTTCCATATCTGGCTCCAAATCTCCCCGCTGATTTTGCTTTTTTTAACTTTGTTGCCATTTTTTGTTCTTATATAATTATGTTAGAAAATTGGTTTTTAAATTGTTCTGTTTCAATAGGTTTGCGCAGAATTTCTGATTACTTCACTATTTTGCAGAAAGAAACTAAATTAAGAGTAACCTTCCACTCTAAATATTAAATTACTTTTCTCTCTACTATCCTTTTGGCTCACCTTAATCTTCTCAGAGTAATTTTCGGGTGCAACGCCTCTAACTTCCTT
>CAZSQR010000023.1:0-2116 GCA_964609265.1 Candidatus Woesearchaeota archaeon | reverse complement strand
AGTATCTTCGTCTGGGGCACCTAGGAAGATACTTGGGATAAAATCAATAAATGTATGGGTTATAGACATTGAAGCTATAAAAATCATCATAAAAACAGGATTTATTTTTAATAAAAGCAGTGATGAAATTGCTAATAAGCTTATAAGATTAATATGTATTCCAGGAATTAAGCCTGTGAAAGTTCCGGCGGACACACCGATGAGGAGAGCGAGCAAAAGTTCAAGCAACATTTTGCCTCCTTATGAGTTCTCCGTCGTGAACTTACTACTTCTTCCATCCAAACTTAAGATTATTGGGTTTAAAAATCTTGTCCAATTTGAATTTTTTAGAATTATGGGTGTTGTTTGAAAGGCACTTTTTGTTTTCATATTTAGTTTTTCTTTTTATTGTCTATGGTTTAATTGTTTAATATGTATTCCCGCATTATTTCTTAGTGTGGTTTGTGGGTTTTGTGGCTTTGAGACTAATCTTGCGTTAAAGTGACTTCAATTTTACCTTTTCCTTTCTTATTTCTTATTTTTTTCATAGTTATTGTTTTTTCTCCACCTATCATAATAAAGTCATGATTTTCATTTATTGAAACTAAAACCTTTTTACCTTGAGAAGGTTTTTTAGGATTTAGTTTAACTAATCCGCTTTTTTGAAATTGTTTTATATATCTCCAAGTATTCTTGTAATCAATATTCAAATCTTTACTTATATCAGATATAGAACTCTTTTTTTCTTTATTTTCTCGCAGATATCCTAAAATAAGCATTTTTGTAGGGTTTATTGAGACATCATTTTTCATTAAGGAAAGCATGAATCCTATGTCTGGATGAATTTCTGTTATTCCTTTCTCTGACTTATTTTTTCCTTTTTTTATCTCTATCATCTTACCGTTTAATTAATTAATCCTAGTTTTTAAAACTTATGTCAGATTACCATAACATTTATAAAAGTGTTATTCTTACTTATGTCAAAGTAACATAAGTTAAGATGAAAAGAAAATTTTGTATTGTGGTTGAATCCGATGATATAAAGGGAATTGATAGAATTGCTAAGATAATAGAAAGACCTCGAAGTTATGTCATAAGAAAAGCAATTAGTGATTTTTTGAAATTGAAAAAGGAGACAAAAAAAGAAGGTGAAAATGGAGATAAAAAATGATTTTAGGGAGTGTGGTGAGAAAGAAAATCATAGATTGTTAGTCAGGCTTACCAAATCTCAAAAGCAAAGACTTAGAGCCTTGACAGAAGCTTCTGGTTTTAAATCAGTTTCAGATTTTGTGAGGATCACCTTGCTTAATCCAACTGTAGATATGAAATTAAATAAGATTCTTGAAATTTTACAGGAAAATGAAAAACAAGAAAAAACAAAAGAAGAAAATGCCACTTAATATCAAACTTATTGATGGTTGGAAATTGAGGTCTGATAGTCATCAGTTTATTTTAATTAGGGTAGATGGTAATGAAAGGGAATTTTTTGAAAGTTATCATTCGACAATTGAAGGTTGTCTTGAATCTTTGATTTCTAAGAAAATTAGGGGTTTTGAAAGCACATCTATAGAATTGCTTATAAAAGAGATAAAATCGCTTCAGGCAGGTTTGAGCACGGCACTGCACCCTTTAAAATTAGTAGTTATGCCTATTTCTGAGATAAATAAACTAAGGGAAAAGGGAAAATGAGGGTTATAAAAGATCCAAAGGTTTTGACAAGCAATCACATTCCTGACAAACTACTTTTTAGAGATGAACTAAAAAAGAAAATACAAGACAAAGTAAGGATTGGTGTTGGAAATATTTTATTAATTGGGGATACAGGAACAGGAAAAACTGTTACTATAAAGAAGGCTATTGAAGAAATGAATAATGTGCTTCTTGTTGATATTAATTGTTCAATTGAAAATACTTTTGCTACAATAACTAAAAAAACCATAAAAACCCTGAAAAATTTAAATTATCTTGAATCAGGCAAAAGTAGAGGGCAATTAGCAGAAGATTTAATTAGGGTTTTAAAAACAAAAAGACAAAAGAAAGTTGTATTTTTATTTGATGAAATAGATAAACTTATAGAAAAAGAAAGAGATCATCAGGAGATTCTAACACCTATCCTTGAAAATACTACTTCTAATAT
>CAZSQR010000022.1:0-2584 GCA_964609265.1 Candidatus Woesearchaeota archaeon | reverse complement strand
ATCATGTTCTATATGAGAAAAATTATTGGAGTAACCATAGTGGAAATTACAGATGAAGAAATAAAAAGAATAGATGAGAAAATCCGGGGATTGGGTGAGGAGGAAAGAAGAGAATTTGATGAGATTGTAAAGAATCTTAGTTATGTTAAACATTGGTGTATAATGCATCATATTAATTATGCTGATCCTAACAGGCAAAAAGTAGAGAGAATAGTATATCGCGAAAGATATGGAAATTTAAAATGATTACAAAAAAATGTTTAATAATCATGTTTTTGACAGGATAAGTAATAAAAGAGTTAGGGAATGGTATTCCAGTCATGTTAATTCCTCTTTCTTAAAAAATATGATTGATCATGCTGAAAACGACGGATATAATCTTGATACTGAGTCAGGCCTTTTGACTAGAGAGCCTTTTTCTAAAGAAACTACGAATGTTTTAGGATACACTGCTCTAGACATTATTTTTCTTAGGCCAACTGATCTCCATTATCATAAAGATGTAGATGAAGCGATTTTTGTGGAAGATGGAAAGGGTTTAGTTGTGTTTGAGGATTTCGATTATGATACCATTAAGGTCTTTAGAAATAAGCTTTACAGAGGGAAAAGTATTATTATTGGAAAACAGACTAATCATGCCTTTAGACCAGACAAAGGGAACTTTTTAGAAGTAAGAGTTTCTTATTCTGGAATTTTGGATCCTGAGAAAGAGGTTTGTATGATTCCTTTTGATAAATTCTGGAAGAAGTATCATAGCAAATAGTTTCTGTACTGTGCTTTTTTGAAGATATGCTTTTTAAACACAGAAAATAATTTAAAATAAAAATTTTTGGTTTATTTTACTTGATATTTTGTCTTTTTAGCGGTATATGCTGCTCTTCAGGAAGTACACTTTCTACAATTCCACTTAGTTTTTCGCTTTCTCCTTCAATCATGATGTTTATGTTCTCGTATTTGATGTGCGGAAGGATAGTTTCTCTATTGGCACTGAGATTGTATTCTAAATAAAGCTGAGAATTTCCGTCTTGATAAACATTCCTCTGTCTGCCCCGTAAAATGTTGCCATCAGATGAAACCAGCATTTTTTTAAGCTCTTCTTCCAGAGCTTCTATCTTTTCTTCAGCTTCTTTTGCAGAAGAAAACTCTGGAAAGTATTCAGTTAGGGAAAGTTTAATTCCTTTTTTCATTTTTCAAGGATTTTTAAGATCTTTTTACTTACTTTTAAGCAGCTTCCTCTTTTTCCAGAGTAATTTCCTAAGAGATATTTTCCTCTTAAAGAAACTTTTATATTATACTTATATTGAGGTGAAAGCGAATCTTCTTTAATACTGTCATAATCTATAACTATGCCACAAAGAGAGGTGTCATAGACCCTAACTCCTGGGGATTTTTTAGATTTATCCTGCCTGGCCCCTCTTTCTTTTAACACCTTCTCCAGATTTCTTATCTTCTCCTGATGTTCTGTCTTTTTCGAGGTTTTTGAATAAATGACTATTTCAATAGGCTTTTTATGGTTATTTATGTTTTTCATTTTTAATGTTTATACCCTATTAGTTTTTCAGATTCCAGGGCCTTGTGTATTTTTTCTTCATCCCCAACATAGACTTTATCAGGGATATATCTCATATTTTTCTTAACCACGTTTGTTCCCTGAGGGAAAACCAAGCCACCTATTTCAAAGAGGTTGTTAATAAAAACAGCTTTCCCTGCCTTAAAAGTTAGATAGTCCGGTCCTCCACTAGTTATTTCACTAAATTCCGCTAATGAAGGTTCGATAAATTCAGCTAATAAAGGACTTAAAGGATATTCCCTATCATTATTGATAAAAAGGATTAGGTCTCCTTTTCTGACACCAGAGTTCAGAAAATCATCAAGAACTTTCCTGTTATATGAATTTGCAATTAGCTTAATTTCAATACACATTTTCTTATGATTTAATAAACAAGTGTGTGTTTAAATTAATTTTTATTGTGTAAAGTATAGGTTAAATCTTAATTGAATCATAAAATAAGAAAGACTTTAATATCTCACAATGTTTTCTGTTGCATGGGATTTACTGATTTTCTTAAAAAAGTTTTTAGAAAAAAAGTTGAAAGGGAAAAACCAGAGAATCCTGATGGAATTCCCTTAAATGAAGTTAATAAATGGGTTAAAGACAAAGGAGATAAAATTAAAAGTGAAGAAGAAAAAATAATCAAAGCTGTTCAGATTAAAATTTCAGGGGCAATTAAGGAACTGGATGAAAAAATAAAAGATCTTGAAGCAGTAAACGTAAACTCTATAAAATCCGAGGAAAAAATAAAGCTGATTGTAAAAGAAAACCTAAAAAAATATCTGGAAGATGTCAGTAAGTTTGCACATAACCTGTCAGGATTTTCTGACTTGCCTGAAACCGGAGGAAAAAATCTGAGCAGGTTTTTCACCAACCTTGAAAGGCTTTTCCTTGAGTTTGAAAAAAGGTCTTATAAAAATTATGAAAAGGCAACCATCCTTATAGGAAAAGAGGCAGGCGAAGTGCGGAGGACAATCAAAAGGCTCTATGACCAGCTTAAAAAAGTGTTTGAGGAAAATAAAGGCATTATTG
>CAZSQR010000021.1:0-3804 GCA_964609265.1 Candidatus Woesearchaeota archaeon | reverse complement strand
GGCTGAAACAAGTTTCGCCTGCATCGCGAAATTTCGCAAAGCAATCCAGGTGTCGAGGGTTCAAATCCCCCCGGGGCCACTTTTGGTGCAGATTTGACTATTTGTGCAAAGCCGAGGCAGGCGAAAGGTTTTTAAATAAAAATTTGGTCTCTTTTATTATTGGTAAGTCATTAAAGTTAAATATTAATCGCAGATATTTGCTGTTAATCTACCGACGGACCTCATACAATGCACATTCTTCAGCCTAAACACAAAAAACTTAATGAAAAAGAAGTACAGAATATATTGGAAAAATTCAACATTTCTAAAGCCCAATTACCAAGGATCTTGCTAAATGACCCTGCTTTACCAGAAGGATGTGAAATTGGAGATATAGTAAAAATAGAAAGAAAGGAAGAAGAAAAAATTTACCCATATTACAGGGTTGTCATTTAAACAGACAAAACTCAGAAATCCAAAAATCTCTTGTATGATGTCAGCTTAGAAATCTCACATTACAGGAAGAATTTGAAAATAAAAAACTGCCTGAAAAAGATGAATAAAAATCAGCATCTTGTAGTTAAGAAATATTTAGAAGAACACTCTTTAGTAGGAAGCAATATTATTTCTTTTAACAATTTTACTGAAAAGAGAATGCAGGAAATTGTTGACGAAATTTCTGAGACAATATCCGATGAGGATTTTGAAATTAATCTGGGAAAAATAGAGGTCAGGAATCCAACAGTTATAGAAGCTGACGGCAGCTCCTCCTTAATAACTCCTGCAGAAGCAAAGACAAGAAATCTTACTTATTCAGCACCGGTTTATCTTGAGATTACTGTAAAAAAAGACGACCAGATTGATTCAGAAGTTGTGGAAATCGGAAAGATACCAATTATGGTAAAAAGCAAAGCGTGCAACACCAGCGGAATGTCAAGAGAAGAACTGATTAAAACCCACCATGACCCGCTTGACCCCGGAGGTTACTTCATTATAAGGGGAAATGAAAGAGTTATGATTATGGCAGAAGACCTTGCAGAAAACCAGCCATTTATAGACACAGATTCAAAAGGAAATTTAACCCTCAAAATATTTTCTTTAAGAGGGACATACAGGATACCAATTTCCATTTCAGAAAGCAAAGGGGGAATTTTTGAGATTTCTTTTAGCAAGTTCAGGGACATTCCAATAATTGTAGTTCTTAAAGCCCTTGGAATGACTAAAGAATCAGATATCCAGAAATTTATCGGAAAAGAAACAGACTCTTTAATTGTGAATCTTTACGAATTTGTGAATATTGCTACAAAGGAAGATGCTATGATGTATATTTCCGAAAAAACAAATCTTCAGGGAACAAAAAAAGAAGTTCTTGACAGAGTAAAGCAGAGAATCAATTCTTATCTTCTCCCTCACATAGGCCAGAAAAAAGAAGACAGGATGAAAAAAGCGATAACTCTTTGTAAGCTGCTAAAGCAGTATCTGATTGCAAAGGAAAATCCAAATTTAAGAACAGACAAAGACCATTATGCAAACAAGAGAGTAAGACTCTCAGGAGATTTGCTCGCAACACTTTTTAGAGTTAACCTGGGAATTTTAATAAGAGATATTCAGTACTCCCTACAAAAAGTAACCAAGAAAAGAAAATATTTTTCTATAAAAATAATTGCAAAATCAACATTATTTTCCCATCGTGTTGAAAGTGCGATTGCAACAGGAAGCTGGACAGGCCGGCGTTCCGGAATTACACAGAATATGGATAAGACAAATTACCTGGCAATAATCTCCCAGCTGCAAAGAGTTTCTTCAATGCTGCCAAGCGAACGTGAAAACTTTGCGGCAAGAACACTTCATCCTACGCATTATGGAAGATTCTGCCCTATTGAAACACCTGAAGGAACAGAAATTGGACTGAGAAAAAATCTTGCACTTCTTGCACAGGTGTCCTCAAGGATAGATCTTGACGAGGAAAAACTCATAAAAAATCTTGAGACTTTTGGGCTTGATAGAGAAAAAAATGACGGTGCAGAGATTTTCTTTAATGGTATTTATATCGGAAATGTGAAGCAGGAAAACCCTAAAGAATTTGTAAAAAACATAAGAAAAAAAAGGCGGGAGGGGGAATTCCCAACTCAGATGAATATTGGATACGATCCTTATTTTCAGGCAGTGAATATTTCAACAGAACCTGGCAGGGTATTAAGACCTTTGATAGTTGTTGAGAATAACCAGACCAAATTAAAAGAAAGTCATTTGATAAGGATGGAGCAAGGAGAGATAGGATGGAGAGACCTTGTTAAGGAAGGAATTATAGAATATCTTGATGCAATGGAAGAAGAAAGCGCTCTCGTTGCTTTAAATGAAGAAGAAATCACCTCTGAACACACACACCTTGAAATTGACTCTATTGACTTGTTTGGCGTTGTTACAAGTCTTGTTCCTTATGGGAATCATGACCAAAGCTCCAGACTTAATCGTGGAAGCAAAACACAGAAACAAGCACTTGGTCTTTATTCTGCAAATTATCTCACAAGAATAGACACAGATGTTTCTATTTTACAATATCCTCAAAAACCAATTGTAAGAAGTTTTATTTATGATACTTTAAACACCTATCCTGCAGGCCAGAATCTTGTCGTTGCAATTATGACTTACGAAGGATACAATATGGAAGATGCTCTTGTGCTGAATAAAGGAAGTGTTGATCGGGGGGTAGGAAGAAGTTTTTATTTCAGGCCTTACAAAGCAGTTGAAATGAATTATGCCGGTGGCTTGAAGGATGAGATTGCAATCCCTGAAAAGGATGCCTCCGGATATAAAACAGAAGCAAGTTATCAGTGGCTTGAAGCTGATGGTATTGTCGGACCAGAGGCAAAGATTAATGAAAGTGAAGTTTTAATTGGGAAGATGTCCCCGCCAAAATTTCTTTCTGAAGCCAGAGAGATTTCTATAAGGGCAAAAAAGGAATCTTCTATTAGTATGAAACAGGAAGAAAAGGGAGTTGTGGAATCTGTAATAATTACAGAAGATAGTGATGGTAATAAAGTAGTCCAGGTAAAAACCCGCGACCAGAGAATCCCTGAACTGGGGGATAAATTTGCAACATCGCACGGACAAAAAGGTGTTATTGGACTGATTGCTGACGAAGAGGATATCCCTTTCACATCTAAAGGAATAAGACCAGATATTATGTTTAACCCCCACGGACTTCCCAGCAGAATGACTGTAGGATATTTGCTTGAATTGTTAGCAGGAAAGGTCGGATGTCTTAAAGGGGAAATTATTGACGGCACTTCTTTCTCCGGCGTTGGAAAAAAGGAACTTGAAAAACAACTGCAAACACTAGGATTCAGATATGATGGAAAGGAAACAATGTATTCCGGAATTACAGGGAAAAAAATGAAAGCAGAGATATTTATTGGAAATCTTTATTATCTTAAACTTAAATATATGGTTGCAAACAAAATACATGGAAGGGCTTCTGGAAAAGTTGCATTGCTTACAAGACAACCTGTTGAAGGCCGTTCACGCGGAGGCGCTTTGAGGCTCGGAGAAATGGAACAGCAAGCACTTGTTGCTCATGGCGCATCACTTTTATTAAAAGAAAGATATGATTCTGATAAAGTTGTTCTTCCGGTGTGTAGCCAGTGCGGTTCTGCTGCAATAGAAGACAATATAAGAGGAAGAAAAATCTGCCCTGTCTGTGGAAGTGAGGATGTGGAATCTATTGAAGTTTCATATGCCTTTAAATTGCTTATGGAAGAGCTCCAGGGATTGCATATTCAAACAACATTAGGACTAAAAAATAAATATGAGTAAAATAAAATG
>CAZSQR010000020.1:0-3917 GCA_964609265.1 Candidatus Woesearchaeota archaeon | reverse complement strand
GAATTACTGGCTTCCAACCAGTTGATCCGGGTTCAATTCCCGGCCGGCGCATTTAGAAGAAAATGATAGAACAAAAAGAAAAACCCTCAAAATTGAAAGAAAAAAAAAGATTTAAAGCACAAATAGCAAGGTTTCATGACAAATATTACAAGAATTTACTTTTGATCCCAGCAATTATTCTTCTTTTTTTCTTTATTTATATGGGTATTTTTTATTCTAACACCGGGGGTTTTATTTATAGGGATATTTCTCTTACAGGAGGAACAACTATAACTATCAATGAAAAAATTGACACAGATAAACTAAAACAGGACCTTTCAGATAAACTTGAAGATATTAACACCAGGAGAATTTCTGATTTAATTACAAGAGAACAAATAGCTGTAATAATCGAGACTAAAACAGACAGAGAAACCTCTAAAGAGATACTTGAAGATTACTTAGGTTATGAATTGATTGACGGGAAAAATGCTAGTTTTGAATTTACTGGCTCGGCATTAAGTGAAGGATTTTTCAAACAATTATTGATTGCTGTGATCCTTGCTTTTATTTTTATGGCTCTTGTTGTATTTATAATCTTTAGGAGTTTTGTCCCCTCTGCAGCAATTATAATCTCTGCTTTTGCAGATATTTTCATGACACTTACTTTCTTGAATATCCTTGGTATCCAGATGTCAACAGCAGGAATTATCGCTTTACTAATGCTTATTGGTTATTCTGTAGACACAGACATTCTTTTAACAAACAGAGTTTTGAAAAGAAAGGAAGGCTCTTTAAATTCCAGAATTTACTCTGCGTTTAGTACAGGGATAACAATGACTCTTACTTCCCTGCTTGCAGTAACAGCTGCCCTGCTGATTGTAAATTCTTTTTCAGCAATCCTAACCAAAATTTTTACTGTTCTCCTAATCGGGCTTGGATTTGACCTTCTTAACACATGGATAACTAATGTTTCAATACTTAAATGGTATGCAATTAAAAAAAGAAATTAAAATGAAAATAAAACTTAACTTTACATGGAAAATCTGGATTTTGATAATTACATTAATTTTATCTTTAATTTCTGTGTTTGGAGTTCCGCCAGTTGCCTTGCAAAAAGGCGTTTTGATTACAAGTGTGGAATCAAATTCCAAAGCATTTGAAACAGGCTTTAGGGAAGGAATGATAATTACTTCTGTTGATGACCAACCCATTAATAATGCTGATGAATTTTCAAAATTAATTCTTAATAAATTCTTGCAGACCGGAAATGAATCAATACCAGTTGTTTTTGATACTACCCTGACAGAAATAGTTTACTTTTCAAATAAATCGCCGGAAATTACTATTTCAGATATTCCTGCAACAAATCTAAAGTTTGGACTTGATTTGGTCGGTGGTTCAAGAGCCCTTGTTCAGGCAGAAAACAAAAAACTTTCATCAGAAGAGGTAAAAGATCTTGTTGACACAACTCAAAACAGGCTTAATGAGTTTGGACTCACTGACCTGAAGGTTAGGCAGGTTTCTGACCTTGAGGGGAATCAGTTTATGCTTGTTGAGATAGCAGGAGCAACCCCAGAAGACCTTGAATCTATGATTGCCCAGCAGGGGAAATTTGAGGCAAAAATTGGTGATGAAATCGTCTTTATCGGAGGCAAAAGAGACATTGCTTCTGTTTGCCGAAACGACGCAACTTGCGCAGGTATAAGAAACTGCGAACACACATCATCAGGTGATATCTGTAAGTTTGAATTTACAGTTTATTTAAGCGAGGAAGCAGCAAAGAGACATGCAGAGATTACAGAAAAACTTGATGTAAACTCCTCAAACCCGCAATATCTTGAAAAACCTCTTGATTTATATCTTGATGATAATCTTGTGGATACTTTACTTATTAGTGAAGGACTTAAAGGAAGAGTGACAACACGAGTTGCTGTATCTGGCTCTGCAGAAGGAGAAACAAGAGAAGATGCTTACAAAACAACAGAAGAAAAAATGCACAAGCTTCAGACGCTTCTGATTACCGGAAGCCTTCCCTTTAAGCTTGAGATTGTAAAATTAGATACTATCTCTCCTGCTCTTGGCGGTGAATTTTTAAGGGTAATAATAATTGCAATGCTTACAGCTATAGGAGTTGTGGCAGTTATTGTTTTTGGGAGATACAGAAAAATAAAATCATCTCTTGCACTTCTTTTGACAAGCCTGTCAGAAGTAATTATCATTCTTGGGATAGCTACTGTAATTAAATGGAATCTTGATCTTCCCAGCATTGCAGGAATTCTTATTGTTGTTGGAACAGGCGTGGACCAGCAGATAATTATTCTTGATGAATCCAGGCGCGGGGAATTCCTGAGCTTAAAGCAAAGAATGAAAAGAGCATTTACAATCATTATCGGGGCTTATTTTACATCAGTTGTTGCAATGCTTCCGTTGCTGTGGGCTGGTGCAGGACTTTTGAAAGGTTTTGCATTCACAACAATAATAGGGATTACAACAGGAGTCTTGATTACAAGACCTGCGTTTGCAGATATAATAAGAAAAATTGAGGAATGAGGATCTAATTTCTCTTTTCACAAACAATAAAAACACAGGAATTCTCTTTTTAACATGAACTTTTTCAGAAAAAACATCAAGAAAAATCTGAAGAAAGAAGAATCAGACTTAAGAGATATCTGGCGCAGAATAAAAACAAGAGACTTTTCCGGAAACACTGGTTTGGCGATAAAAAACTCTATGTATCAGTTTTCAACAAATATGGTAGGTAAAATTGGAAGTTTTATTTTTGTAATAATTCTCGCGCGTCTTTTGATGCCAGAGCTTTTTGGTTTGTACAGTTTAGCTTTGTCAACAATTCTGATTTTTTCTGCAGTGTCTGAGCTCGGAATAAATAATACATTAATAACATTTGTTTCAAAAGAATTTAATAAAAAAACAAAAAAAATAAAGCCTTTGTTCTTATATCTTAAGAAGATAAAATCAGCTCTGATACTCTTTTCTTCACTAATTCTTCTGGCTTCAGCAAGATACATAGCAAACAGCTTTTATCAAAAACCTATTCTCCTTGCCCTTGTTGCAGGGGCTTTATACATAATTTTCATTCAGGCACTTGGCTTTTTACAGGCAATGCTTCAGGCTTCAAATAACTTTAGGTCTGTCTTCAAAAGAGAAGTTGTCTTTCAGATTTCCAGGATAATCCTTGTTCCGCTGGCAGTATTTTTTGCACTGAAATACTCTCTGTCAGATGAAAAAGTGCTGATGCTGATAATTTTCTTCCTGGCTTTCTCTCTTTTTTTAGCCTCTGTCTTCCTGTTCTTTGATGTCAAAAAAATCTATCTAAAAAAACTAAAATCAGAAAAAATATTCAAGCTACCAAAAAAACAGAAATCAACTATAAATAAATTCCTTTTGGCAACAGCAACTCTTGCTCTTTCAGGAGTGTTTTTTGGAAACATTGATAGGGTTATGCTTGGGCATTTTGTTGAAGGAGAATTTATTGGATATTACACTGCTGCATTTAGTCTTATTGGAGCTTTAACACCTCTGATTGGTTTTGCTGCAATTGTTCTTCTCCCGATTTTCAGCAGGCTGAAAGGAAAAAGGCTTGAAGTTGGTTTTAAAAAATCTTTAAAAATAACATTTCTTATTGCAACAGGAGCATTTTTGGCCACCCTGTTTTTGTCTTATTTTGCCATCCTAATAATCTTTGGGAGGGATTATATCCCTGCTGAAAATGTTCTGAGAATTTTGGCAGTGCTTTTATTTGTTATTCCTGCAACTTCAATTTACAGCTCGTACTATTTGTCACAGGGTAAGCCGAACAAAGTCGCAAAACTCCTTGTAGCTTCAACAATATTAAACATTATTTTAAATTATGCTTTGATAACCTCACTGCTTCCTTACGGGCAAATAACAGCTGTCTACGGAGCAGCAATAGCCAC
>CAZSQR010000019.1:0-4162 GCA_964609265.1 Candidatus Woesearchaeota archaeon | reverse complement strand
CAAATCCATGACATTTTATTTAATCGCGAGATTGGCTGGAAGGAAATTATCTATGACCTTATTAACACAGAGCAGTTAGACCCGTGGGATATTAACATAGTTGTTCTCACAGAAAGGTATCTTGATAAAATTAGGGAGCTGGAAGAGGCTGATTTTTTTGTTTCAGGAAAAGTTCTTCTTGCCGCTTCTCTTTTACTTAGAATAAAGTCAGAAATTCTTCTGAACAAGTACATAAAAAGTATTGATGAAATTCTTTTCAGCGATAAAAACAAGGATTCAGGAAGCATAGACCTGAAAACAGGCCAGGTTTTTGAAATAGAATTTGATGAAAATGAGTTAATTCCTGAGTTGATCCCAAAAAGCCCGATGCCAAGATTAAGGCGCGTTACACTGCAGGAAATTATGGATTCGCTGGATAAAGCGATTAGCACAGAAAACAGAAGAATCAGGAGAAAAATATCTGATAAAGAAAGGCTTAGACAAACTTTATTTTCCCTACCAAAAAGAAAGTTCAGCATAAAAAATAAAATAAAAGAGATTTACGAGAAACTTTTAGGGCATCTTAAAGAAGAAGAAAAAAGAAAAAAAATATCTTTTACAGAATTTGTTGGCACAGACAAAGAAGAAAGAGTAATTGCATTCTCAAGCTTGCTGCATCTTGACCATCAGAAAAAAGTCTGGCTTGACCAGGAACAGCATTTTGAAGAATTTTATATCTGGCTGAAAGAGGTTTATTTTCTCCACAACCCAGACCCTTTTTTTGAACTAAGGGAAGAAGTTGAGAAAAAAACTCAGGAGCTGGATGATGAAAAGAAAAAGCGCATTGAGAAAATAAACAGGGATTTTGAAAATCCTCTTGGAAGTTTGTTTGATTAATTTGGGTATTATTTCTTATTGGTTATATCTTATTGTATATATTCTATATCCACACATACGATGACAAAACACCTTAAAAACTCATTATTATTTATCTCCTGATGGGTCAGTTAAAGCTTGGTGTGTTATTTTCAGGCGGAAAAGATTCAACATACGCAGCCTGGCTTGCAAAAAAACAAGGGAATGAGCTGGCCTGTCTTATAACTCTTTACTCTGAAAACCCTGATAGTTACATGTTCCACACACCTTCAATAAAAAAAACAAAACAGCAGGCAAAAGCAATGTCCATTCCTCTGATTGTTAAAAATACAAAAGGGATGAAAGAAGAGGAATTAAAAGATTTGGAAAAGGCGATTAAGTTAGCTAAGGACAAATACAATATTAATGCAATAGTTAGCGGGGCTTTAGCATCTAATTATCAGAAATTACGTATAGAAAATATATGCAAGAAACTAAAATTAAAATCAATAACTCCCTTATGGCAGAGAGATGAGTTTGAATATCTCAATGACCTGCTAAGAAATAAATTCCGCGTTATAGTTACAGCTGTTTCTGCATATCCTTTAAACGGCTCGTGGCTTGGAAGAAAAATAGACCAGGCTTTTATAGAGGATGTTAAAGACCTTCATGAAAAATATAAAATTCACCCTGCAGGAGAAGGAGGGGAATTCGAGACATTTGTGATTGATTGCCCGCTTTTTGAGGCTCCTTTGGAAGTAAGAGGAGCAGACTTTACAGGCGACAAAAACAGCTGGAGGATGGAGCTAGAGCTGGGGTAAAATATTTTATAAACTCCTGATTATTAATAAAAAGATGAAAAAAAGCAGAATAAAGGACAACCAGCTAATCATAATAACTTCTATAATTTCAGGGGTAGTGTTACTCATTGCATTAATTGCAATTACTTCTTTATCCCCCAGTTCAGCTAATAAAATTACTGTGGAGGGAATTGCAAGCATAGATGCAGTGCCTGATTTAATGAGCGTTTATTTCATGATAGAAACTCAGGGAGAAACCAGTGTTGAGGCAAAAGATGCAAATAATGAGATTTTAGATAATCTTGTTGCTGAAATTCTTGAATTAGGTTTTGAAAGAAGTGAATTGCAAACCCAGGGTTTTAATATTTATCCAAACTATGAATGGGGGACTGGAAAACGAACTCAGAATGGATACAGGGCGACTCATTCACTGAAGCTTGAATTATCCTCAGACGAATTCGATAAAATAAGCGAGGTAATTGATGCAGGAGCTGATGCAGGAGCAGGAATAAGCTACATAAACTTTGAACTAAGCCAGGAACTCCAGAATCAGTATAAAGCAGAGGCATTAGAACTTGCCTCCAAAGATGCGCAGATAAAAGCAGACGCTGTTGCATCAGGTTTTGGCAAAAGAGCAGGAAGACTTGTCTCGGTTCAGGTAAGTGATTTTGGCTATTATCCGTGGAATATTTTCACTGCAAGAGAAGATGCTGAAGGAGGAGAAGGTTACGCAACCGAGGAAAATGCAGCAATTGCAAAACAGGCTGTCACAGAAATCTCACCAGGCGAGCAGGAAATCACTGCACGAATCAGTGCAACTTTCAGGATAATTTAGTTCTAAGAAAAAACAACTTAGCCAAAAGCAATCAGATAATTCAAAACCCCTGCAAACAAAACCCAGAATAGGTAAGGGACCAGCAACCATGCTGCTTTTCTGTCAATTTTTCCTGTTACAGCAATCATAAACCAGATTGAAACCCATAATAAACTAAGCTCAAAAAAAGAATAACTTGGCTTTTTCAGCTCAAAAAATAAGTAGCTCCAGAGGGCATTCAGGAAAAGATTGATTCCGAAAATCAAGGCAATAATTTTCCTTTGCTTTTTCCTTGCATTGAGCCATGCAAAATAAAGTGAGAGTGCTATTAATAAGAACAGGATATTCCAGACAATAGGAAAAACATAATTTGGCGGAGTTATTGCAGGCTTAATCCCCTGATACCATGAAGTATCTGTATTTCCTGATGTAAAAATACTTCCAAGAAATGCAATTCCGTAAACAATAACAAGGCAAACAACCAGGACTTTCCAGTTAATTCTCACTTGTTTCATGATTAATAAAAACTTAAAAGATATAAAAACATTTCTGAATGATGGAATTAAAGGAATTAAAAGAACGGTTAAGGGGCATAAAATCCCATAATATAAGAGTTACTGCTCACGCAAGCAAGAGAATACAGGATAAAAGAAGAAAAATAAATTATCCTCAGATAATCTCATTGGTAATATCACAAAAAGGACTCTATAAAATCCAGGAACAGCCGGCAAAAAATAAGAATGAATTAAAATTTAAATTATGGTTTAAGTTAAATTACTTATATGATATGAATATTTATATTATAATAAATAAAACCCCTTTAGAAAAAGATTTAAATAGATTAGTAATTATTTCTGCTCATAAAGTAAAAAGAAAAATACAGGAAAAAATTGAACATGAAAATAAATATTGATTATGATTCTGAGAATGATATTTTGTATATTTATTCCAGTGATTCTAAGGTGGATTTTAGTATAGATTATGACGATATTATCCTGGATGTATCCGGGAATAAGATTACCGGAATAGAGATATTGGACGCCTCTGAGAAGTTTGCAAAAAACAAAGAAGAGACTAATCTCTTAAAGAAAGCAATGGATTCTATTAAAAAGGCATACCTGAAAGTAGATTACGGAGTAAATTCTATAAGGGTAAAGATGGGTTTTATTTCCTCAGTTTCAGAAACAGAGCAGAATCTGCTTATTCAGGTGCCTATTAAAAGAGAATTAATCCTTCAGGCAAGATAAAAACTATAAACTCTTTAGACAATCCCAACATCTTGCCTTTAAATCCCTGACAGATTTTTTAGTATCAACATTGCCAATATCCAGCTTAACTCCAGATATATCTAAGGGTGAATTATGATTAAATCCCCTTTTCTCCATTTCAGCAGCTAATTCGTTGTGCCGTGAGAGGAAATTCTGCGGTTCAAGAAACCCTCTTTGCGTCAGCGACTTTGCCCATTTGCCAGAATGCCTGAGATTTCCAACTGCCTTATGAATCTCAAAATGCTCTCCCAAAAGGTGCTGCCTGCATAATTTTGCCGGTTCAATCATCCACATACGCATAAGAAACCCAAGAAAAAGGCGGTTTTTAAGGGTTTTATTAAATCAACCAAAACACTTAAAAAAGTATTTTTTTATAATAATTACATAAATGAGTTCTGCTTGTTTATTTCATTATTAAAATGGCTATAGAAAAAGGAAACAAGGTT
>CAZSQR010000018.1:0-5352 GCA_964609265.1 Candidatus Woesearchaeota archaeon | reverse complement strand
CTAAACGCAAGCCAGAGAGCCGCAGCCGCCAGCAGGATCAACTGGATTTATTTTTTCCGAGACAAAATTCAGAAAATTTCACTCAACTCCTACTATTGGTTGTGGTTTATTTATTAATATTGGTTTGTTTTACGAAACTTTAGAAAAACAACTAAGTGACTGCTTCTACATACTTCATACCTTAATGCAATTCAAAGATATTATGCACATTTTTAAGGCACTCATCTTAGTTACATCATTTTACCTCTGTCTGAATTTATAAATGTTTCTGTGGATTTCCGAGGGTTTTTTATTATTTTTATTTTGATATAAATTTAATAATGATTACTAAAACAAATCCGATACCTAAACCTATCATTGTGCTAGAAACAAAAGCTATGTTATTTCCTTCAAGAGTCCCTCCTAAAATAAATCCTACTCCTGCCCCAATAAATAATCCAGCAGGAACCAATAACCAAACAAAATCATTCTCCTTACTCATTGATTGATAAATTTTAATGAGTTTTTATAATTTTTGTTAAATTTGTTTACCATTGGTTTTTTATATCCTCTTTCCCTTTACTAAAACATGGCCCTAACAAAATACAAACAAAAAAGAAAGTTCTCAGAGACGCCTGAACCAGAGGGCAAAATAAAAAAATCTTCAGGAAAGAAATTAATCTTTGTTATTCACAAACATCAAGCAAGTCATCTTCACTGGGACCTGCGTTTGGAAATAAATGGTGTTTTAAAAAGCTGGGCTGTGCCAAAAGAGCCGCCGAAAACTAAAGGAATAAAACGTCTTGCCATGGGGGTTGAAGACCATCCTCTTGAATATGCAAAGTTTCATGGTACAATTCCTGAAGGAAACTACGGCGCAGGAAAAGTTGAAATCTGGGACAAAGGAACTTATGAATTAATTGAAAAAAATTCTAAAAAAATTGAATTTACATTACGCGGAAAAAAACTTAAAGGAAATTATGTTCTTGTTAAAACAAAATACGGAAATAAGCCAGAAAAAAGCTGGTTGTGGTTTAAGGTCTGATTAGTTTAAAAAATTCTTAAATCCCATAACCTTCTTGAGGAGTCATGATTCCAGCTTCTGCCATGATTCCTTTTGCCCTAAATTTCTTTCTAGATTCTTCTTCGATTTCACCTGTCCACCATTCAAGGTCAGGAATTTTTGCCTTGATGCCGCGTGCCTTGCAATACCCTCTTGCTAAAAGATAGAAAATTAATCCAAGGCTTTTTTGACTTTTGTTATTTCCCAGGATTATCTGGTCAGCGCCTTTTGAAAAATTGTTTGTGTCGCAAATCATCAAAACTTTTTTGTGAACTTTTAATGTGTCATTTAAAGCGTTTTTATCAACCCATTGGTCAGTGATTATTGTTAGCTCGTTTTCAAAAAAATCAGGAAGGGCTTGGTTTGTAAGAATTCCTGCAGGATATTTTTTTGTGAAAGTTCTTATCCCTGTAATTTCTGAAAATTTCTTTGCAGCTTTCCAGCCTGCGTCTCTTTTGCATACAAGTATTGTATCTTCAGGCGCAAACTTGGACAGGTAGTCTATTCCTTCTCTTAGTTTTTCGTCAATCAGGTCTGTATTGAGAATTGCCAAACCGTCTGCTCTTCTTCTGTAGACAAATTGTCTCATATTAGGCGTTACAACCTTTGTTCCGAGATAAATTCCTGCCTTGACATACTCTTCAAGAGGAATCAGCATTTCTTTTTTCTTTATCTTAACCTTTTCTTTGAGTTCCTCGGTTTTAGGTTCTTTCTCAAGTTTTTCTTTAAGTTTTTTAGCTTTTTCAAGAATTTCTTTTTTCTTTTGTTCTATGCCTTTCTCTTCTGTGGTTGATTCTGCTTTTGCTTTTTTCTCTTCTTTTTCTGTTTTTTTAGCAGTTTTTTTTCTGTCAGCTTTCTCTTCTTTTTCTTTTGTTCCCACGCCGACGACTTCTTCGACTTCTTCGACAATTTCTTTGACAGCCTTTTCAACAGCTTTTTCTCCTTTTTTAGCTAAGTCTTTTAGTTCTTCTTCCCCTTTCTCAACATTTTTCTTTATTTTTTTTATAACGTCCATGGAAATTCACAGAGAAATTAGTTTTTAAAAGTTTGCTCGTTAGTTTGGTTATTCAAATTTATTCCCAATCTCAATTAATCTTTTTATTTTGCACTCCCTCTCTTTTCCTGTAATTCCTGATTTGAAAAAATCAGCCTGGAATCCAAAAGCAAGGTCAGCCAGGATATCTTCTCCTGTTTCCCCGCTTCTGTGAGAGAAAACAATAGCAATCTTGTTTTTTCTGGCAAGTTCGCATACTCTGGCAACTTCAAGCAGAGAGCCGTTTTGATTTGGCTTGACTATTATGGCATTAATGCTTTTATTCTCTATTGCCTTTTTCAGCCTTTTGCAGTTTGTAGTTGTAAGGTCGTCCCCTACAATCAGACTTTTCGGAAATTTTTTCAATAATTTCGCAAAACTTTCAAAATCCTCTTCATCAAAAGGGTCTTCAACATAAGTTAGATTGTAATTTTTTATAAGATTTGAGATATATGCAATCTGTTCTTCTTTTGTTCTTTGGAGCATAGGATTGTAGTAAGTGTATTTTTTTCTTTTATGAAAGGATGATGCGGCGATGTCAACACCAAAAGGAATTTTTAAATTTTTTAAGATATCGAGAATATCTTTATCATTGAGTGATGTTTCCCAGGCATCCTCGTCATTTTTTTTGTTTTGGAATTTTTCATCTTTTTTTCTTAAGGAGTAAGGGATTTCTTTTTTTCCTGTTTTTAAGATCTTGGATGCATCTTCAACAGAGTTAGTTTTTGGTATAAGAAGAAACTCCTGAAAGTCGGGTTTTTTTCCTTCTGAATGCTTACCTCCGCCGACGCAATTCCCCACGAGTCTCGGAAATTTTATGTTTGATTTTGAGAGTCCAGGATTAACTATCTGCCAAATCTTTTTTCTCTTCTCTTTTGAAAGAGCTTTTAAAATTGCTGATTCAAGAGCGAAAAGTGTGTTTGCCCCAATATGTCCTTCAACAATATCCTCAGCTCTTCTTAAATCATGAAAATCATCTATAATCTCATCAGAAAAATAATCCGAGAATTTTTTCAATGTTTCTATGTCTTTTTCAAGGCTTTTTTTGTAGGGTTTTACCTCATATTTTCCGGTGGATTTTCCTGTCGGAGAACTTGCAAAAAATTTTCCTGCATTTGTATTTATAAAAACAGAAATTGTTTTTTCTCCGCGGGAGTCAGAAATTTGCTTGGCAGAAACTTTTTTTATGACAACCATAAAGAAAAAAACAAAAAATAGTTTATATACTTTATTAAGATAAAAATATTTTTATTGGATTAGGAATTAGTTTGTAAAAAATTAATTATCAGTTTTCTTAAGTTAAGAGCTTATTCCTCTTCTCCTTCTTCCTCAGACTCTTTCTCATCTTCAGGATTAACAAGACTCATGATTTCACCTTCTTTTGCAATTTCCTCTTCTTCCTCAGCTTTTTTCTTTTCGAGTTTTTCCTCGCTGATTTTCTGCTTTTTTGGTCTTTTCAATCCTTCTTCTTTTTTCTGTGGGAAAGGTCTTTTTATAGAAATCGGCAAAACACCTGATTCAAATTCAATTTCAGCTATTTTTAGAGAATTGTAATTAATTTTTTCGAGGTCTTCCTCACTAATTTTAATCAGTAAAGGGGCATTCATTGAAATCTGCAAAGCTCTGGCTCCTAAAATCCTTGCAGCTTCATATTTGCTGTATTTCTCAATTATTTTTTCTGTTGTTTTGGATTTTTCTTCTGGCATTTTATTTTTTTATTTTAGAGATTTTTCAATACTTGAAAAAACTTTCTTTCTTGTTTTTTCAGATACGTCAAGTATTTTATTAAAATCTTCGATAGTTATCTCTTTTGATTTTCCTTTTTGTATTGAAAATAATGAGCCTTCAACAGAGCCTCCGACTGTGATTCTTGCCTCGCTGACATCCTCTTCCTCAATTGTTGGGTCAACAATTATTCCATCTCCAATTTTGTGTGTTGTTACAACTATGGGGATTTCTTTTGAAACCGGAACTTTTTTGTTTGTGAGTTTTCCATAAATGACTTTTTCATTTTTTTCATCATACTCCGGAAGCTTGGCTGTTTTTAATGCAATGATGGCTCCCAGACCTGCTGCGTCAATCAGATTTCCGTCATCATTTATTGAGTAAATATCTATGAAAACACCCCAGACCTTTTCACCTTCCTTGATGCAGAGTTTTTCAAGCTGTATGAATTTGCTTTCTCTTATTGCTCTGTCAATCAGTCTTCCAAGTTCAATCGCAGGGAATCTCGGCGGTCCATATTCAAATCTTCCAGAACTTAAAGGAAGCAGCTCAGAAGTGACCATTAAATTTCCTTTGTTAGGGGAATCAGGATATGGCTCTGTAACATTAAGCTTCACTCCTACAATAACTTCTGTTTTTCCGATTTTAACCCTTGCAGAACCTTCTGCTTTTTTTGAGACACCTGTTTCTACAGAAATCTCACGAAACTCTTCCGGCTTCCTGCCGTCAAATCTTTTCCCTTTCTCAAGATATTCTTTGATTCTTTCTCCGGTTATTCTTGTTGTTTCCATTTTATGTTGTTATAGACTCTTTTAATGCTTTTTTCTGAACTTCATAAATCTCCTTTGTTGATTTCCTGGCAAGCTCAATAGCTTCTTTAAGCTGCTCTTTTGTTATTCTTCCATCAAGCTGAATATGGGTTACTTCTCCTTTAGGAGTCATTGTAATTGGGATGTCTGTTGAGCCTTCGCCTTCTTTAAAGTCTTCCTCCTCTTTATCAAGGTCAACTACCAGATTTTTGTCCAGCTTTCCTATTGAAACACTTGACACAATATTTTTCATAGGTATCCCTGCGTGTGCTAGAGCCATTGAAGCTGCGTTTATTCCGGCACATCTTGTTGAAGCATTCGCCTGGAGAATATTTACATGAACATCTACTACCATATTTGGATATCTTTTTATTAGAAGAGAAGGCTCCAAAGCCCATTCTGTTATCTTACTTATTTCTGTACTTCTTCTGCTTGGTCCCGGCCTTATTCTGTCATCAACAGAAAAACTGAGCATATTATATCTGCATCTTAACGTTCCTTTTTCAGGATCTTGCTGGTGCTGGGGATGCATTTTTTTTGGCCCATAAACAGCAGCTATTGCGATTGTGTCTCCGAAAGAAAAAAGCGCGCTTCCATCTGCATTTGGAACAATACCAACTTTTGCCTGCATTGGTCTTATTTCATCTGCTTTTCTTCCGTCTGGTCTTTTGAATGTTTTTGTTGCCATTTTCATTTTTTCTCTTTCTCCTTTTTAAACCATTCTTTCAATTCATCTGTTAAGC
>CAZSQR010000017.1:0-5637 GCA_964609265.1 Candidatus Woesearchaeota archaeon | reverse complement strand
TGCAGTTGATGAAACTGCCAGCGAAATAGAAAGAATAAACAAAATTTTTAGCGAGGAAATTCCTGAATGCCAGGGTACTGGCGGATTTTTAGGGGAAAAAGTCGTGAATACAGATGCATGTCTGGAGAAATATCTTGAGAAGCAGAAGCCAAGCATTGAAGGGAATATTCAGCAAGCAGGATTGACTAACGTTTTTGTGGAAGGAAAAAAAGTGCCTATTTCTAGTATTCTTGGTAATGTAACTTTTGATAATATTATTATTACACAGGCAAGGGATATTGAGCTTTATTCTTCTCTCTTGAATTCAGAGGACCAAAGAACAAGAGAGATAGCAGAAGCTCAGTTGAACAATATTTTTAGTGATGTGTGGATTAACTCAAGAGAAGGAGTTGAGAGATCTATTTTTGCAGACAAATATGGTGCCGGCAACGCAGCAACAATAATTTCTTTAGGAAGAGGGCTTCAACCAATTCCTGCAACAGAGATAACAACTTTGGGTAAACTGAATATCAAAACAGACATAGCTAAAAATACTCCTGCCTATTTAGTGCATGACAGAGATGAGAAAATTGATTATCTCCTTATTTTAGATGATACTAATGCTATTAGAGAGACTTACCGCATAAATGCAGACAGAACTATAACAAGAATGAAAACAGAAGAAAATGAGCTGAATCCTTTAGGACTTACAATTAAAAAATTTGATGCGAATACATACAAAAATAAATGCCCAAATTGTGAAGTAAGATATTATCAAACAGGGGCTTATGAAGGATTGCCTGCGATTGTTCCTTTTGATGTGGAAGATGGATGGTATGCAGCTATTAAACCTGTTTTACCTTTGGGAGGTGGGCAGGCTTTACAGCCTTATGATGATTCTGGCAGAGTAACTAATTTTTACCTTTGTAATGTTGGCTCTGACGGACGCGAGGACTTCTTTAGGCTTATTAATTTTGGAGGGGTTGATGATGTCTGCAGGCTTGTCAATCTTGGAACAGGCCAGTCTTATGACCAGTTTCCAGGAATTTCATCTGCAGAAGCTCGGCAGAAAATAAATGACGCTCAAGTGGCATTCAGGGCAGCATCATCTGCTTATCGTTCAGAAATTAAGAAAGGAGATTTTGTTAATATTATGGGGAAAAAAATAAAAGTCGGAGAAGCAGCAGTTGGCACACCAGAAATTCAATGCCAGGACTTTATGTCCCCAAGTGAGTGTAATATTTTATTTAATATTTGTGACCCTTTCATTTGCCCAAGCTCAAGGTGCGATTTAGGAGGAACATATCCTGTTGATAATGTAATTCAGTCAGGTGTTATTGGAAGCGTAGTTTTGTGTCTGCCAAACTTTCCTGAAGTTAAAGTGCCTGTCTGTCTTTCAGGAGTTTATGCAGGAATTGACGGATATCTGAATATTCTTGAAGAGTATCAGGAATGTCTGCAGACAAGTCTTGATACAGGTCAGCAGGTTGGAGTCTGTGACACACTGCACTCTATTTATATATGTGACTTTTTCTGGAGGCAGAGCTTGCCTGCAGTGAAATATGCACTTCCTGAAGTGATAAGTTCTCTTCTTGGAAAAAATGTTCGTGGAGGGGGGGAGTATCTTAGTGTGCAAGATTCATTTGACAGAGCATCAGACTCTGTAAACTTCTTCACGCAGTATTACGCAGCAGATTCCTTTAAAGCATTCCAGGCAAGGTCTATTGAAGGGGTTGGAACAGAAGTCTGCAGAAACTGGCTCTCAGTTCCAGGAATGGATGCTGGAAAACTTTTTGATGCGTTAATCGCCCCGGATTCTCCATCCCAGTTTTTAGGATGGTTTGATGAAATACCTTACACAACAGCAAAAGAGCCTCCTATTTCACATTATAAAGTGTTTTATCACATTTATGCGGGTCAGGACTTTACTGCCCAGTATGAAGTTTATTTAAGAGGAGATTCAACCACACTGCCTTTAGGAGCTTCTGAGAGAAGACTTGTTGGTAAAGGCTTTATCGAAGCCGGAGAAAGAGTTCAGGAGACAGAGGACTTTACAGCTCCATCTGGCTATAAAAAGATGTGTATCCTTGTAAACAATCAAGAAGAGTGTGGTTTTAAGCAGGTTTCTACTGATTTTGCTGTCCAGTATTTGTCAGATAAGTTTGCGGCAGATGAAGCATCAAGGACAGATATAACAACAGAACAAGCATGTATTTCTGGGAATCCAAATTTTCTTAGCTTGGTAAGTCCTAATATCCAGGCAGGTGTTGAAGAGATAGCTAATCCTGAAATTTATAACAGAGGAATTACAAGAGTTTGCTCAACAGATAATCCTGGTTTAAGCACTGACCCTAACGCAGCAACAGAAAATGCAAGGTGGCAAGAAGTAGGTTATTGCGACACGCCTAATATAAAATGCTGGCTTGATACAAAAAGTGTTAAAGATGCTGTGGAAATAACGACAATTGAAGAAGAGGCTTTAGGAGAGGTTGAAGAAAATTGGCTTAATGTCTTAAAAGAAGATATGGACCTTATTGAAAATTTTGATGAATTTGTTGGTGAGCTTGAAAATATGAAAAATGAAGGAAAGTACAAAGAAGTGATAACCAAAATCAATGAAAACTTTGACAGGGTTTTTTTCAGTTATGAGAAAGGATATCTGACTTTAATAAGAGCAAATGCCTTTTCCACACTTGCTAAAGGAATTTTTAATGATAACATCGTGGGCGGAGAAACAGATACAAATGAAAAAGAGCACACTAATAAATCAACAGATTCTGATGAAAAAGAAACTGAAGAATCTTCAGTAAAAGTAAGAAGTTGTAAAGAATGTAGTCGTCTTGGAATTAAGTTTTTAGGATGTACACAAAGTAGTTGTGAGGAAATAGATGCAGAAAGGAAAAAACAAGGATTAACAGGTTGTGAATTTATTCCAGGAGAGGGTTTATTTAAAACAAACCAATGTATCCAGAAATCTTTAGAGTGCTCAACCACAAAAGAATGCCAGAAAGTTTTGGGAAATGAAATAATAAAGATAGCAAGAGAAATAAAGCAAGAAAGAGGAATCAGCGATACGTCTGTCAAAGAAGATACAGGCGGGAAAAATTTTGAATGCCTGGTTTTAATGGTTGCAATGACTGAAAGTACTATCCAGTATTGTTCTCCAATTCAGCAAGATGGAAATCCTCTGTATTGTGATAGTACAAAGGAAGGTGAGTCTGACGGACTTTTGAAAGGTGATGACTTTAGAAGTATAGGTGTAATGCAAATAAATATTGATGCACATAGCGACGCTTTCCCTGAATCCTATCATTTTGAAGGAAATGTGGAGTATGGAGCTAATCTACTGACAGACTATTATAATTCTTTCAAAGATGGAAAAAAGTTTGTTCCAACAGACACTTTTTATAAGGGATGGGCTGCTGCTTTAAGAGCTTATAATGGCTGGGGACCTGGAGGAAATAATAGATATGTAGAAGATGTATTAGGCACAAGCCGAGACAAAGTTGTTCAGCTTTTCCCTGATGTTTGCGGGAGCTAAAAATTTCTTCAGAAGATGCGGGAGATAGGATTCGAACCTATGTAGGCACTAAGCCATCAGGTTTCTCCGAAGCTCGCTCGCGTTATTGTAGGATAAATTTGTCCTTCGCGAACCTCCTCGCCTAAGCCTGACCCGTTTGACCGCTCCGGCACTCCCGCTCAAATATTAATTGTTTTTCTCAATATAAAAAGTTTAGCCTTTGCGACGACGAAAGATATTTAAATAAGAATCCTTTGTTTTAAATATGTCAGGTAAGTTTGGAGTAATTGGATTTATTGTGCACCTTTTATTTGGACTTTATTTAATAAACTCATCTTTTAATTTTATTTCTATGCCAGATTTTATTCAATCAGTTGATAAATGGATTGTTTTGATAGCAGGAGTTTTTGTTATTATAGGGGGGATTAATTATCTAAGAGCTGGTAGGTCTCCTCCTAAGTTTTAATCTCACTTTCTTAATTTATTTCTTTGCCTTGGTTTCTGCTTCCTTCTGCTTTATTTTATCTTCAAGATTGAGTCTTTCTATAAGTTCTTTGTATCTATTACGAATTGTAACTTCAGTTATTCCGGCAATGTCTGCCACTTCTCTCTGTGTTTTTTTCTCGTCGTTCATTAAAGCTGCTACATAAAGTGCTGCTGCCGCAATCCCTGCAGGACCTCTTCCTGACGTAAGCTCAACTTCTTCTGCTCTCTTCAAAACTTTTAATGCATCGTTTTGTGTTCTCGGCGATAACTTGAGAACAGATGAAAATCTTGAAATATAATCTTTTGGAGAACTTTGCTTTACTTTAATTCCTAACTTTCTTATAATGAATCTATAGGTTCTTCCGATTTCTTTTCTCTCTACGTCTGAAGCTGTTGCCATCTCATCAAGAGTCCTTGGAATACTGTAGCTTCTGCAGGCTGCGTAAAGACATGCAGCTATAACTGATTCCATACTCCTCCCACGCACTAATCCCCTTTGAACAACATAATTATAAATTCTTGCTGCATCGTCTCTTACAACGTTAGGAAGATTCAGGTAAGAAGCAATAACCCTTAACTCAGCCATAGCAAGTCTCAAGTTACGTTCAATAGAGGTTGAGACACGCTCCTGCCATTTTTTCAGCCTTAGGAATTTACGTGTATGTTTTGGTTTTAGCCTGTATATATCTGAGATTTCCCCAACATTTGTGGTAAGCCCTTTGTCAAATTTCTGGATGCTTGTTGGCGCTCCTCCCCGCCCCTTTTTTTCGCTTTTATCAAATTTTCCCTGATGATCAATACCCGTATCAACCATCTTTTCCTCTATAACAAGACCACAGTCATTGCATATAATTTCTCCAAGGTAAGGATCATAAGTAAGGTTGATACTTCCACACTCAGGACATTTTTTTATAAAAGTCATTTTGCAAATTAGTAAGATTTTGTCAGATGTATAATTTGAAATTTTGTTACTGAAAGGTTAAATAGTAACCTTTATAAGTGATTTATGCACAAGATTTTTAAACTTTTCCTCTTTATAAATTCTTCGGTTTTTATAGACGAGCTTTCTCTTTTCTTTACAAAATTTTAGATTTAATAATTATAGAATTATGGAAATTACTTTTCATTCACCAAAACACCGTTTGCTACACCTTCCTGGCTTGGTCTGTTTGTAATTCTAACTTTGCCAAGTTCTGTTTCAACAATTGTACCTTTTGTAACAATATTTTGCCTTGCAAGGAATCTGTTTGAAGGGGTTTCAACTACATTTTTTATCTCAAGTTTTCTGTTTTTATTGTCCGTTTTTACATTTACATATTTCATTTTTAAAAGAAATGATTTCTTATTCCCCCCTCTGACTCTTGTTGCTTTCCTTTTTTCTTCCCCAAGTTTTACAGTTCTTTTTTTCCCTGGCATCTCATAAAACTTTTTCTTCCTTCCTTTTTTGTATCTTCCGCCTGTAGTTTTCCTTCCTCTTCGCATAATATGGAATTTTATTTTTTGTTTATAAACTTTCTGTTTGAATTTTGAATTAGCTTTTTTCTGGCAGTGAGGATAACCAAAGGATTTATAAATAAATTAAACAAATAGAGAATATAAATATTCCATAATTTGGAGTTAAGATGGTTAACGGAATTGAG
The DNA here is from genome assembly GCA_964609265.1 of Candidatus Woesearchaeota archaeon. GTDB lineage: Archaea > Nanobdellota > Nanobdellia > Pacearchaeales > GW2011-AR1 > ASMP01. The sequence continues at coordinate 12 of CAZSQR010000017.1, read as the reverse complement.
CGTCCACTAGAT
>CAZSQR010000016.1:0-6673 GCA_964609265.1 Candidatus Woesearchaeota archaeon | reverse complement strand
GATAATTATGGGAAACATGCCTTTAGTGTGTCTTTTGTGGATAATATAACAATACAGAACTGCAATATGAAAGGACTTGGTATTTACGCAGAGAATGCAACTAATCTGGACATTTTGGATAATGAAATCTATAATCTTTCTGCTTTTTTTAGTAATGCAATACATATAGAAAATGGTGAGAATATTACTATAAAAAACAATCTGTTTAATGCAACAGATGTGGTTATGGATGAACATGACCATACAGGGGGTAGGCACTGGAAAGCCATAATGGTTAACTATTATTATCTTACTGAGATAAACAGCACAAGAAATCTTGTAATATACAACAACACCATGTTTGACCATGAGTGGTCTATGGATATTAAAGGAGTAACAGGGCTTAATGTGAGCAGGAATAAGATAAACATTACAAAACTATACAGGGCTCCGGCAATAACTCTCCGTCGTGTGATAGATGGCGTACTTGACAGGAATGTGCAGTATAGTACAATAAACGACAGCTGGCAGATAGACTCAGATGGTTATGTTGTTGATTCCGGCTCCAGAAACATAACAATATCTAACGGAAGAATCACTAATCCCAATGTCCATGGAATAATTATGCTTGATATATTAGGAACTGATGAATATCCCCAAAATGTTACAATAAAAAATATGACAATAATAAATCCTGTTTACAGTTCGGCCAGAGGCATATATTTTTATGGGGGATCTGCTTCCATTGGGGTATACACAGAAAACAGCAGTGTTATTGGAAATAACATTTCTTTATGTCTATATGGAATCGAGGTAGGAAGTTCTCATGGAGGAGCTTCAAATTCAAGATTTATAAATAATACAATTTATGATGTTAGCAGTGATGGGATAAATGATTATGATTATTATCATGAAAGAGCCAATAACTTGTTTGAAAATAACACTATCTATAATACTGGTCGATATCCAGTTGGTATTAGGGGGGCTATAAATTACAGTTTCATAAACAATACAATTCATGATTCAACAGATCAGGGTATGAGGATATATGGGGTTTTGAACAATAATACCTTTATAGATAACATAATTTATAATGTATCTACAGCTATTGAATATTCTGGTGACAATGCAACTTTCACAGGTAATCTCGTTTATGATTTAGACGGGTATGGGATTAAAGTCTATTCAAACTGCAACTTGACAGGAAACACTATAAGGAACGCCACAAGAGGAATAGACATTAACGGAGATAATAACAATATAAGTTCCAATGTTCTTGAGGATAATGATTATGGAATATATCTGTCTAATTCAGACAACAATTCTTTTTATGATATGGATGCCAGTGATTCTGTGTTAATGGATATTTATTCCAGCAGTTCTTCCTCCACTAACAATTATTTTACTAATGTGAGTCATGACAAATCAGATGTTTCTGTTCTTAATTCAGCAAATGTCAGTTTTAAGTGGTATCTGGATGCCCATGCCACAGATATAGGTGGCCAGGATCTTGCCAATGTTACAATAATCGGGTTGGACAAAAACAACAACCAACAATTTTCAAATACTACTAATGAAAATGGGAGCATACAAAGGCAGACAGTTGATGAGTATTACCAAACTTCGTTAGGCAGGACATATTTTACAAGCTATGAAATTAGTGCCTCAAAATCAGGTTATGTCACAGAAGACACAACACAGAACATTACAGACAACGTTCTCCTGGATTTTAGTTTGAGTTGGAATTCTTCAACTAGCGGGAATAGAGGTGGCAGCGGGGCATGTACAACTCAGTGGAACTGTTCAGAATGGGGTGAATGTGTTGATAATATCCAAACAAGAATATGTAGTTATTCTGAAAACTGGTGTGAGCCAAGAGAAGATAAGCCAGTTGAATTTCAGATGTGTGTTGTAGATATTGATAAAAAGGAAGAAAATAACATCATAGAGGAAATAATCAAAGAATGGAATTTTATGTGGTTAATTGTTCTTTTGATACTGGTAATAGCAATAATGATTACAAAAAAAATTAAGGAGAAAAGAAATCTAAGAAAGTCTTCTCAGTTAAAAAGAGAATCTTCTTTGGTTGGTTGGAAGATGTAAAATACATGGATTTTTTCTTTTTTATTCTATTTAATATCATCAATTTTATAAATTTATGAATCTTAGATTTTAATATAAATGGGTTGGGAAAGATGAATTAGCGTGTTTTAAGAAAAATATACAATGTAGGCAAATTTGGAGAAAGTTATGCCTGTGTCTGTGATATAGTTTTTGAAGAGAATAAAGGAGGTCTTATTGTCCCTGTTGGAAAATTATACAAAAATAAAATTCACTATACTATAAACAAGAATCTCTGTGTTGTTCTAAAATACAAAGGAAAAAATCTTGAAATAATCTCTAATCAAATAATTCCTGTAGAGCCGGCTTCTGATATTAGGGCTTATCTGCATGGAAGAATTACAAGAAAAGAATTGGAAGATTTTTTTAATTAACCAGAACTTCAGGGATTATTTCACAGCAATAATTCTGTCTCTTCCGGATTTTTTTGCCTTATAAAGTGCTTTGTCCGCTCTTTGCTTGAAACTTCTTTTTGTATCTCCTTTTTTAAATTCTGTCAACCCTCCTGAGATATTTATTCCATACTTTTTTAGAGTCTTATCTGATTTTACTGATTTTTTCAGTCTATCAGCCAATTTTTTAGCTTTTTTTAAACTTGTCTCTGGAAGAATTATAAAAAATTCCTCTCCCCCGAATCTAGCAGCGATATCTGATTTTCTGATTTGTTTTTTTATAACTCTCGCCAATTTTTTAAGAAGCTCGTCAGCTTTTACGTGGCCGTAAGTATCATTTATTTTTTTAAAAAAATCTATATCAATTAAAAACAAACAGAGTTTTTCTTCTTTCCTTCTAGCTTTCTCCATTTCCATATCCAAAATATTTTCAAAGAATTTGTTGTTGTAAAGTCCGGTTTTTTCGTCGTGAGTGGCTGCATCGTATAAATCAGAAACAGACTCATTAATGATTTTGAATAATTCTTCAACTCTTTTTTTAAATAATGGATCCAGAGTAGCCATCTTTTTACTTAGGTCTTTGTCCATCCTTAATAAAAAGAAAGCTCATTAATAAACTTTTTTAATTCTCCTTTGATTGAATAGATTTTTTCTATGGGCACGGAGGGAATCGAACCCCCGACTGGCGGGCTGGAGCCGCCCGGTATACCATTTACCTACGCACCCTATTCAACTAATTACAAAATCCTGGTTTTAAGAATTTTCTGTTTTTACTTCTGTTCTGCAATTTTTTTAATTTCCTCAATTTCACTCTCAGAAATAGAAGAACCCTTGTATTTAACAGCATAAAGAAGTGCATCAAGTGCTGAACTATCTTCTAACTTTATGATTCCTTTTTTATATGCGACGTAAATAAGTTCTGGAGATCTTATAATCCTGAATTTTTTTAAAAACTCGAGGTTTTCTTTTTTGAGGGAGATTTTAACATGAAGCTTTTTTTCCAAAAATTTTCTTAAATTTTCAGGGCTTTCAACCAAAACCCTTGTGGTTCTTTCGTCAACTGCGATTACGTTTTTGATGCCCTTTTCATTAAGTATTTCACCGAGCGCAAGGCATGAAGCCTCTCCCAGATCTATCAGATGAATATCTTTTCCACCTCCTTCAAAAATACTATTTGCAATCCCGGTAATCTCCTTTGTCCTATTTGTTATTTCAGAATCTTCTATTCCGAGAGAAGAGGGCATCTCAATCACACCCTCATTAAGAAGTTCTTTTACTTTTAAAGCTTCAAGTTTGAATCTTCTTATTTTCAAAGGAGTGTCGATAACTTCTTTTTTTACTTCAGAGGTTATTAGAAATTTTCCTTTAAAGACATTTTTTAGGTTTTTTATTATATGAGTTATCCCGTTCATGGAAAAACTTATCAGGACTCCTGAATCAAAGATGATTGCTTTGTGTGAGTCTATTTTTTTGGTCAAAACCTCCTTCTGTTTTTGGTTTGGTTCTTGTGGTTTGGTTGTTTGTGTCATCATCCGAAAATTTCCATTGCAGTTTTAATTCTGGTTTTGACGTCAATTGCTTTTGTTTCAAGAATTTTTGGAGATTCCTTTTCTCCGGCGTAGCTTGCAAGCTCATAAAGAGTTACCCCCAGCAGCCTGGCAGTTCTTTCCATAGAAATCCCGTGCTCATAAATTCTGGAAGCCTTGTTTATGCTTGCATCTCTGAATACTTCCTGAATACGCTCTTTTAATTTTCCGGACAATTTACTTATTTCCTTCCTGATTATTTTTACACCTTCTCTGTAACCTTCATCATCACTTTTTTTTAATGCGTCTATTATCCTGTCAATAGATTCCAGATAAATTTTGTAAAACTTGTCCCATCCAGGAAGTTTTTTGTAATCCTGCCTTTCAATAATCTTGCTTAAGGAATAAACAATAACTGCTGCAGCAATATTGTCGGGGTCGTGTGTTAAAGAGGCAGAGTTTGTTGTCTTATCGCTCAGGTTTTTAATTTTTGCAGAATCTTCCTTGCTGACAGCCTCTTTTGTTTCCTGAAAGATTCTCAAAATGTTCTCTCTCTCTTGCATAAAATTTATTAGAGAAGTTAGTTAATAAATGTTAACTTTTTATATTCTCTTTTTTTATTTATTTCATGAAAAAAGCTGTCCTTGACACGAACTTTATACTGACATGCGTGAAACAGAAAATTGATTTCTTTGACGAAATAAGATTTATGGGTTTTGAAATTGTAATTCCTGAGGAAGTTATTTTTGAACTGAAAAAAATTCAGAAAAGCGGTAGCAAACTCCATTCAAGAAATAATGCTCAGCTGGCATTGAAAATACTTGAAAAAAATCAGTTTAAAAAAATGAATCTCAAAACAAAAAAAGTGGACAAAGGACTTGTCGAGCTTTCAAAAAAAGATAAAAAAATTGTAATAGCAACACTTGATAAAGAACTTAAATACAAAATAAAAAGACCAATACTTTTAATAAGAGGAAGAAAAAAACTTAAAATAATCTAAATATTCGCAGTAAAAATCAATAAGCTTTAAAAACCAATTTTCACTATTTTTAAAATGTTCTATCTAACAGATGTTGAAGATTATGTAAGAGTTGAGCCCAAGTTATTTGGGTTGCCTACTTTAGAGGCTGTTGAGAAGCAGTTAAAAGAAACTTACGCAGATTATTATCACAAAGAACTTGGCAAGGTGATAGTTGTTGTTGATGTGGCTGAGGTTGGTGAAGGAATTATAATCCCTGGCGACGGAGCAGCATATTACAACACAAAATTCAGGCTTCTCGTGTGGAAGCCAGAGATACATGAAATTGTTTATGGAGTGATCTCTGAAATTGCCAGTTTTGGAGCATTTATAGATTTGGGAGTTATGAGAGGAATGATTCACATAAGCCAGACAATGGAAGATTATGTAAGTTTCAGCAAAACAAACACTCTAACAGGAAAATCAACTAAAAGAAGCCTGAAGCAGGGCGACATGTGTCTAGCCAGAATTGTTGCAATAAGTCACAAAGGCAATGAGACAAAAATAGGTCTGACGATGAGGCAGCCAGGACTCGGCAAGCTTGAATGGATAAAAGAAGACCAGATTAAAAAAGAAAGAGAAATGCAAAAGGCATTGAGACATGAAGCTAAAGAGGCCAAGGGAGCCAAGGGAGGAAAGAAGAAAAAATGACAAAGAAAAAAGCATGTAAAATTTGCAAAAGGATTTTTGAAGGAAGTGAATGCCCAAGCTGTGGTTCTAAAGAATTCACTGAGAACTTCAAAGGAAGAATTGTTATTTTTGACCCTGAAAAATCCGAGATAGCAAAGAAAATTAATATTAAAGAAAAAGGAAATTTTACAATAAAAACCAGATAAATCTTTTAAAACCAAAATTCTAAAATGGAATTAAAAATAACTGAAGAAAAAGAAAACAAACTGTTCAACAGAAAGGAGATTAAGGGATTTGTAGAATCAAACGTAACTCCAAGCAGGCCGAATGTGACAAAATTACTTTCTGAAAAATTTTCAGTACCTTCTGAAAACATAAAAATTAAAAAAATTATGGGAAAATTTGGTGCAAGGATATTTGATATTGGAGCAAATATCTATTCTTCAAGGGAAGAAAAAGACAGCATTGAATTAAAGAAGAAAAAAGATATTGAGACTGAAAAGAAGACAAAAGAAGCTGAAAAACCAGAGCCTGTTGAGGCAAGGGAATCACCGGCAGAAAAGCCTGCAGAAGAATCTCAATCGCAGCCAGAACAGAAAGAAAAAACAGAACAAGAGCAGGAAAAAAAGCCTGAAGAAACCAAAGAAAAGAATTTAGAGGAAAAGAAAGAAGAAAACAAGCCAGAGTCACAATAAAATGCCAAGAAAAATAGTAAAAAAAGGAAAGAAGCCGCATAAAAATAAACCGACCAGTAAGAAATACAAAAAATACAAAATAGAAGGCGATAAGATTGTTAGAGAAAGATTTTGTCCCAGATGCGGACCAGGAATTTTTTTAATGAATTCTAACGGAAGACTTTACTGCGGCAAATGCCATTACAGCGAATTTGAGAGCAAGAAAAAGCCGGAAGAAGTAAAAGCCACTAAATAGTTTAGACCTTTGTTCTTATTATGAATTTAAAATGGGCAAGTATTAACTAAAAACTAATACTTAATAAGCCCGCAAAA
>CAZSQR010000015.1:0-9003 GCA_964609265.1 Candidatus Woesearchaeota archaeon | reverse complement strand
ACAGAAAAGAAATTCTTATAAGAACTAAGCTAAAAAAACCAATATCAGAATACAAAAATATTTCTCCCCATGTTATTGCTGCAAAAAAAATGAAAGAACAGAAGATATTAATAGACGAAGGAGCATTAATAGAATATTTCATAGCTGAAACCAGAGAGAAAAAGAAGCTTGTAAGAGAAAAAGTAAAACTTGTCTCTGAAAAAGGAGAATATGACTTAAAATATTATTTAGAAAGACAAATCCTTCCCGCTGTTGAGAACATCTTTCAGATTTTTGAGATTGATATAAAAGAAATAATTCAGGGAAAGAAACAGACAAAGCTGGGAGACTTCTAGAAGAATGGAATTAAAGCCCCTTCTTGCTGAACGAATGCAAGAACTTTTGCCAGAAAAAAGAGATTTCCAAAATTATCTGGAAATTCTGAAAAAAAAACCTTTAAAATCAATCCGTTGCAATACTCTGAAAATTTCTCCTGAAAAACTCAAAAAAAAGCTTGAAGCAAAAAGCTGGAAAATCAGGCAACCTTTTCAAACAAACCCTGAAATAATGATAATAGAAAACGAATTATTACCGGGGGAACTTGGTCGCAGCCTGGAACATATGCTGGGATATTATTATGTTCAGGAAATAGCAAGCATGTTGCCTGTTCTTGCACTGGAACCAAAACCTGGCCAAATTGTTCTTGACCTTGCTGCTTCTCCTGGCTCAAAAACAACACAGATTGCTGCAAAAATGAGAAATGAAGGAACACTTGTAGCAAATGAAATCAGCCTTGGGAGAATAAAAATTCTTGCTTCAAACACAGAACGCTGCGGAGTCACAAATCTGGTAATAACAAAAAAAGAAGGTTCAGTTTTATGTATGAAACTCAAAAACCTTGGATTTACCTTTGATAAAATTCTTGTTGATGCTCCCTGCTCTGGAGAAGGCACACTAAGAAGCACACCTCTAACTTACAGGATATGGAACATACACACTGTAAGAAAACTCTCAAGAATACAAAAAAGCTTATTAGCTAATGCTCTAGAAATATTAAAGCCAGAAGGCGAGCTTGTTTACAGCACATGCACTCACGCTCCTGAAGAAAATGAGGGAGTTATTGATTTTGTGTTAAAAAAGTTCAAGAATGAAGTGATAATAGAAGAAATTAAATTACCTATTAAATGTAGAGCAGGAATAATTAAATGGCAGGATAAAACATATTCACAAGAAGTAAAAAAATGCGCAAGAATTTACCCACAAGACAATGATACTGAGGGGTTTTTTATTGCTAAGATAAAAAAAATAAAATGACTCCTCAAAAATTCCTGCAGCCAAAATTCACTCCATTAAAAATCCTAAATCAGAAAGAGCAGAGAGAAATTGAAAAAAAACTCAGCAAACAATTCGGAATAAAAAGTGTGCCTGGAATAATTGCAATGAGGGGAAAGGAAAGACTATTTTTGTTTTCAGGCAGTCTGAATAAAAAAGATATAAAGGCTCTTGAAAGAATTGTTGTAATAGAAAGGATTGGAATTTATTTTGCCAGGCTTGTTGAAGATAACGTAAAGTTAAGTATTGAAGGAACCCAAATTCTCAAAGACCAAATCAAAAAGAATATATTCAAACTTTCAGAAAATCAGGTAGAAGAATGGATGAAAGGTCAGGACCTTCAGATTAAAACAGGAAAAAGAGGATTTTTTGTAATAAAATACAAAGATGATTTTCTCGGTTGCGGAAAAGCCTCAAAAGAGAAAATAGGAAATTTTATTCCAAAAAGTAGAAGACTTAAAAACAGAGGAAGTTAGAGAATAAAAATGGAACCAGATAAGGAAAAAATCATCAAGGCAGGGAAAATAGCATCTGAGGTAAAATCTTGGATAAAACCGCAGATAAAAAAAGATATTGCTTTAATTGAAATAGCTGAGAAGATTGAGTCCAAAATTCTGGAGCTTGGTGGAAAGCCAGCGTTTCCTGTTAATCTAAGCATAGATAATATTGCAGCCCACTACACTCCCAGCCACGACGATAAAACTCTGGCTCAGGGCTTATTAAAAATTGATTTTGGAGTTCATGTTGATGGCTGGGCTTCTGACAATGCATTTTCAGTTGATTTAGAAAACAGCGAGGAAAACAAAAAACTCATTAAGGCAAGTAAGGACGCTCTTGAAAATGCACTTAAATTAACAGAAAATAAAGAAGGTGTTAACCTTTCAGAGCTGGGGAGAATAATTAAAGAAACAATAGAATCTTACGGATTTTCTCCTGTAATAAATCTCTCAGGCCACAGCATGTCAAAATGGGAGCTTCACTCAGGAATAACCATACCAAATATTGACAATAAAAAAAATATAAATTTAAAACCAGGACTTTATGCTATTGAGCCTTTTGCAACAACAGGTTCAGGCAAAGTTCATGACGGAAGACCTTCAGGAATTTATGAGCTAATAAGTGAGAAAAATGTTCGCAGCCCGATAGCACGGGAAGTTCTGAAGTCTGTAATAAAAGAATATAACACACTACCTTTCTGTTCCCGCTGGATTGTCAAAAAGCTTGGAACTCGCGCACTTATCGGCTTAAAACAACTGGAAGAAAACGGGAATCTTCATCATTTCCCCCAGCTTGTTGAAAAAACATCAGGTACAGAAAAAATAAAAGTCAGTCAGTCAGAAGAAACAATTCTTATTGATGAAAATGGAAGTGTTATTGTAACAACAGATTAATTCTCTAAATATTCTTTTAATTTAGATGTTAGTCTAGAAAATTCAATAGGTTTCAGAAAATATTCTTTAGCTCCATTCTCCAATGCCTGTTCCCCTATTTCCCTCTCTCCCCCATAACAAAGAAAAAAGAGAATGTCTTTATAATCAGAGTTATTACAATATTTTTTAATAATCTCAAGTCCTCTAATTCCAGGCATATTATCATCAGTCAAAACTGCTACTAATTCCTTAGGTCTTTCTTTTAATCTTTTATCTAATTGAGTTCCATTTGAGAAATATTCTTTATTATAATGAGAAAGATAAATCTCAAAAAGACTTTTCATCATATACCTTATTGATTCATCATCATCTGCAATTAAAATTGTCTTCTTTGTCATTCTAAAATTCAAGAATCACTCTTTATAACCTTATCCGTAATAGCTGCTCTCAACTGGCACAGCTGCCTTTGCAGACTTTACAAAGTTATCTTCCATTTTTTTGTAAACCTCAAGAACAGGCTTGCTTACACTTGGTCTTATTTTTTTCAGAGCTTCATCAAAATGTCCTGGTCTTACAAACTTTGAATCTTTGTTTTCTCTCAAAGCTATCATTGCAGATTCTCTTGCAAGAGCTTCAAGATCAGCCCCGGTGTAACCATCTGTTTTCTTTGCCAGGCTTTTCAAGAGAGTATCCTTTCTTTCCTTGGTGAATTCTTTTTTGCCATCGCCCAAAGGCATATTTTTTGTGTGTATTCCTAAAATCTGATGCCTTCCTTGTTCTTCAGGAGCTCCAACCAGAAGAATCTGGTCAAATCTTCCAGGCCTTAGCAAAGCAGTATCCAGCATATCTGGCCTGTTTGTTGCTCCAATCACCAAAACATCGTTCAGGTCTTCAAGACCATCCATTTCTGCAAGCAGCTGATTCAAAACACGCTCTGTAACCCTTGCACCTCCTCCCTCTGAAATACTTCTCTTGCCTGCCAATGAATCAATCTCATCAAAGAAAATAATACAAGGACTTACCTGTCTTGCTCTCTCAAAAACCTTCCTCATTCCTTCTTCTGATTTTCCAACCCACATACTTAACAAGCTTGGTCCTTTAATCTGAATGAAGTTTGCCTCTGATTCTTTTGCTACAGCTTTTGCAAGCAGAGTCTTACCTGTTCCCGGCGGACCGTAAAGCAAAATTCCGCGGGAAGGCCTAATGCCCATTCTCTTGAAGATTCCAGGAGATTTTAAAGGCCACTCTACAACCTCTTTAAGTTCCTGTTTAACTTTGTCCAAGCCGCCAACATCATTCCATCCGATGTTTGGAGTTTCAACCAAAACCTCACGCATTGCACTTGGTCTTACTACTTTCAAAGCATCAAGAAAATCAGAATGCCTTATTACCAGCTTATCTAAAATTTCCTGAGGGATTTCTTCCTCATCAAGCTTTATTTTAGGAAGAAGCTTTCTTAAAACACTCATTGCAGCTTCTTTTGCTAAAGCTTCCAGGTCAGCTCCGACAAAACCATGGGTCACGGATGCAATTTCACTAAATTTAACATCTTTCATTAAAGGCATTCCTCTTGTATGAATTTTCAGAACTGAAAGCCTCCCTTCTTTTCCAGGAACATTTAGCTCAATCTCCCGGTCAAATCTCCCAGGCCTTCTCAAAGCAGAATCAATTGAATTAACACGGTTCGTTGCTCCAATCACAACAACATTCCCTCTTGATTTCAAGCCGTCCATCATCGTCAGCAACTGGCTTACAACACGCCTCTCAACTTCTCCTGTAACTTCTTCTCTTTTTGGGGCAATTGCATCAAGCTCATCAATAAATATAATTGCGGGCGCTGTCTTTTCTGCCTCTTCAAAAATGTCTCTTATTTTTTTCTCAGACTCACCGTAAAACTTTGACATAATTTCAGGACCATTAAGAAGAATGAAGTTTGCATCAGATTCATTTGCAACAGCCTTGGCTAAAAGTGTTTTTCCTGTTCCAGGCGGACCGTGTAACAAAACACCTTTTGGTGGTTCTATTGATAATTTCTGAAAAATTTCAGGATACTTCAGAGGAATTTCAACCATTTCCCTTATTTTTCTTATTTCCTCAGACAAGCCGCCAATGTCCTCATATGTTATTTCAGGAATGTTTTCTTCTGTTATTTCAACAGCTTTTGAACTCAAAGAGACTTGGGTATTTTCTGTGATTATTACTGGCTGGCTGGGTGTTGTGCTCACAACCAGAAATTTAATTTGTGTAAATCCCCCAAGCTGGCCGAATCCCATACTGCCAAAAACATCTCCAAAAACATCTCCTAATTCTCCAAACTCATCAGACAGTAAATCTCTGCGCCTTTGAACTCCGCCAAGAACAACAATATCCCCTTTAACAACAGATCTTCCGAGCAACCCGCGACGCAAACTATCCTGGCCTGCCTGAACCATTATATTTTTCTGCGCAGGAGCTATCATTATTTTTTTTGCTTCTTTAACATCAGCCTTGGAAATCTTCACTACTTCACCAATGCCTGTTTTTGCGTTTCTCCTTAAAATTCCGTCAATTCTTACAATCCCTTCACCAACATCTGCCGGATAAGCTCTGTCAGCAATAGCAACTGTTTCCCTGCCTCCCTTGATTTTTATAACATCTCCTCTTTTAATATTGATATCTCTCATAACTTCTCCGTCTATCCGAGCTATTCCTTTGTAAGCATCGTCCTGGTGAGCTTCAACAACCTTAAGCTGAATTTCTTTTTCTGCCATTTTATTTTTTGTGAATGTTCATTTCTTTTCCAAACTCTAAACTCAATCTCCCAAAGTCTTCAAAACAAAGCCTTACCATGTTATCCATAATTTTTTCCTGCTCTCTGATGAATAAGACAATTTCCTTTGGGATTGAAACTGCATAACTATTCCCGACTAACCTCATTTTTACCTTAAATTCCTTGTTCTTCAGATTTATAAATTTGTTGTACTCTTGCTCGTCTGCAGGATGAATAATCTTAGAACTGCACTTTGGACAAACAATTGCTCTGAGAATAAACCCGTTCTTAACTAATTCTTTCTTATCCATTTTTAAATTACATTTTTTACAAAGGATCGTGTTATCAAATATGTCTGACATTTTATTAGTGATTATGAACAACCGTGTCTTTAGACACGGCTGGGTTGAAAGAGGTTACTCTTAAAAAAGAGTCAGTGAGGATATACCTCTTGTGTATACACACAAAGATATACTTTATAAATGTTTTGGGGCAAAGGGCTTTGTGTGCAACGCCGTAAAATAAGATGATAATTTTCTGACAAACATTTTAAAACTATTAAAATTTATTCTTAATATGACTCAAAATAAAACAAAAGAAAAAGGCAAGACAAAAAAACTTTTTAAAAAATTCTGGTGGCTTCTCTGGAAAGATGACAGCTTCAAAGGCTGGATTTTCTCAGTTGTGTTTTTGTTCTTGTTTATAAAATTTATATTTTTTCCTTTTTTGATTCTTTTAACCGGGACATCAATGCCTCTTGCAATTGTAGAGTCCTGCAGCATGATTCATGAAGGAAATTTTTTTTCAGATTATAATGAATGGTGGCAAAAACACGAATCGGAATATTTGCAATATGGAATTGAAAAAGAAGAATTCGAAAATTTCCCCCTAATAAAAGGATTCAATAAGGGGGACATTCTTTTTGTTGTCAGAGGAAATCCTAAAAAACTTGAGGTGGGTGATGTGATAATTTTTAAAGCAAACCAAAGAAACCCGGTGATTCACCGAATTGTTGAAATAAAAGAGAAAGATGGTGAGAAAATATTCTCAACACTTGGGGACAATAACCCTGGCCAGATTAATTTTGAAAAAGAAATAAAAGAAGACCAAATTATAGGAAAAGCTTCATTTAGATTGCTTCCTTATGCCGGTTGGATAAAACTTGTTTTCTACGACTGGAAAAAGCCATACTCAGAAAGAGGTCTTTGTTAATAAATAAAAATACAGAAAAAACCAAAATTATTTAAACAAGTTTCTTTTCTCAAATAAAACAAAATTAAATATAATAAAAAATTCATGGAATTCTGCCCGAAATGTGGATCTGTTCTTGTCCAGAAAAAGAAAAGAGGAGTATGCCCCAGATGCGGATACTCAACCAAAACCAAAACCAAATTAAAGACCTCTGAAAAAATTGAGGGGAAAAAAGGAATTACTGTTATTTCTGAAAAAGACTCTGAAGTCTGCCCAATAATAGAAGAAAAATGTACAAAGTGCGGAAATAAAAAGGCATATTTCTGGACTATGCAGACTCGTTCTACAGACGAAGCTGAAACAAAATTCTTCAAGTGCACAAAGTGCAGTTTTACCTGGAGAGATTACAGATAATCTTTTAAACAAATTAGTTCTAATAAAATTATGGCTCTGTAGCTCAGTCTGGTTAGAGCACTGGACTCTTAATCCAGGTGTCGGGGGTTCAAATCCCTCCAGGGCCATTTTTGAAAATGAATATTGGCTTTAAAATAAGAAAATTAAAAGGAATAGCTAATAATGCTATTGAGATAGATTGGAGAGATCCTCTTAAAAGCGGATTGTTAATTCCTTATGAAATTGAAGCCAATCTTTTAACAAGAAAGATAAAACCAGACCCAAAAGGAGATGATATAGAAAAACATTTTAATATTGTTTTTAAATGGTTTGAAGAAGTCTTAGAAAAAGAGAATATCCCAAAAGAAATTATTGATGAAGCAAAAATAATCGCGAAGCCTGGAGCAAAACAGAAATGTATAATAAAGACTAAAGGAAAAACTTATTCCAGCAATTGATAATTACCTTTTATGTTTAAAGAACTCAATCTGACGAAACCGCTTCATAACTTTATCATAAGAACCTTTTTCAACAAGAACTTTTGTCTTGGATTCATTCAGCAACCTAAAATCATAATCCCTAACAGAACCTTTAATTTTATCTTTTCCAGGATATTTTTTCCACCTGGTTTCCCCTTTCTTTTTGTATTGCAAAACCATTTTATTTGAATTTAACAAAAGCTCGGCTTAGCCTCGCTTAGTTGCTCACCTCACCTCGTTCAGCTCTAAATTTATTTAAACTAGTACAAATCCGCAATAGTTCTTAAGATTAACCTTTGTACCAATCACGAGAGTAGCGGGTGAAAATAATTATCTTTTCTTTTTTCTTCTTGCTGCCTGCGCCTTTTTTATGTTTCTTCTCTGAGCCTTTCTCATCTTAACTGTTGGCTTTGCTTTTTCAGGAACATTTCTTCTTGGCTTTGCCTTAAAAACATCTCCCTTAACTTTTCTTGGTTTTGCACTTAATCGGGAAATAACTTTTTTTGATTCAGCAGTTTTTCCAACTAAGATTCCTCCGGAGACACATGCATCAGTTTTAGCAATAAGCCATGCCTGCGTATCCCAGCTTCCTGTTTTTCTTTTTCCTGCGAGCCTTTGAATATGTCCTTTCCTCCCAACATCATGCAGCCTGAAGCTTGAAAACTCTGACTTTGGTCTTACAACAACTCTATAATACTTTCCTTTTCCCCCTGTTCCAGGCTTTTTCCTTGCACGACCCTGCGGCTGAGCTTTGGCGTGCTGTTGACGGGACATAGACCTCCACCTTGATTGGGCCTTTTTTATATTTCTCCTAGCAGCTCTTTTTTGTTTTACAGATGCCATCTTAACCTCTTTTTAATTATTAATTTTAAGAAGAAATAAGTTATAAAGTTTTCTGAAGAACTATTGTCTAAGCTTTTCCAAAAGTATTTTGTCTAATCCAGAAAATCCTAACTTAGTTAAGGCTTTGGATATCTCTTTTGGACTATATGCTTCCTCATCCTCGATTTTTAGCACGATGCCTTCATCACTAATCTTTATCCCACGCAATTCATTATCTTGAGGACCAAGTGACCAATCACCACTTAAAGTAGAATCAGTACCAAGACCCCTAAAATATAACTGCCTTACAAAAGGTTTGTTTTTTTTATTAACATCATCCTTATTAACTGCATGAACCTGCATTTCCTTTATTCCTGATCTCCTCAAGAATTCTCCATAAGCTTTTGCTTCTTTTTCCCCACCAAAAGCCCAAATTGTTAAATTTCCTGCCTTATAATTCCCAATCTTAAAATCTCCATCTCCAAATCTATTTGTTGGAATAGAAGTATATTGATCTTCTGGAAAATCTATTGAATCTACAAGTGCTTTCTCTATTTCATCGAGCATGGGATAGAATTCCCTCCATCTCCTATTAACTTTTGTTGCTTTTATTACTGATTCAAGAGTTGGTGAATTCCTCACTATCTTATTAGGCTTTCCTTTTTGGAAGTAAAGAACTCCTTCACTT
>CAZSQR010000014.1:6193-9132 GCA_964609265.1 Candidatus Woesearchaeota archaeon | reverse complement strand
TTAGAGATTTTTTTTGCCCAGTTTTTGAGTTTGTCTTTGAGTTTTGAGAACATAAATTAAGAAATAAATTAATAGTTATTAAGGTTATGGTTGATTGTAATAATCTTTATATATTTTGGTTATGATTCGTTTTTATGGGTATAGAAAAAATTGAATTTGATAAAGATGATATTGGTAGGCGAAGAGCAATAGCAGATAATGTTGGGGGAATAGTTTTATTAGAAGATGAGGATGAAGGGTTTTTATTTGGGAAAATTGATTCATTAGATGACCCATATGGTTATAAGTTTTTGCAGGAGTCTAAATCTGAAAAAAAATCTTTTCATCTTATGTATCATGACCTTTTGGATTTATATACTATCAATCCAACTCAATAATCTTCTGTTATACAAATTTTTATAAAATCGAATGTATTCCCATAACCATGAAAGGGATATTGGTTATTCTTGATGGGATTGGAGATTTGCCTAACAGGCAGCTTGAAGGAAAAACGCCATTAGAGGCTGCAGAAACGCCTAATCTTGATTTTTTAGCTGCAAGAGGTGAGATGGGTTACATGTATCCTGTGAAGCCAGGATTTATTCCAGAGTCAGATGAGGCAATTATTTCTCTCTTTGGAAATGATTTGATTGACAGCACAAGAGGGCAGCTTGAGGCCAGAGGTACAGATATAAAAATTACCAGAGGAGATTTGGCTTTGAGGGTTAATTTTGCAGCAATTGATTCTTTAAAAGAAGGAAACATAATTGACAGAAGAGCGGGCCGCACTTTAACAACAGCAGAAGCAAAGATTCTGGCCAAAGAAATTAACAAAATAAAACTTCCTTGCAAATTTGTTTTCAAGCCGACAATTCAGCACCGTGCTGTTTTGGTTTTAAGAGGCGGATTTTCAGATAATGTCTCTGATAATGATTCTACTTATTCAAAAGGACAGGCAAAAGAAGCAGAAAAAATAGGCGTGTTTAAGGCTTTGGATGACGAGGATAATACCCAGTATACTGTGAACATTCTTAATGAGTTTACTGAAAAAGTTTTTGAAGTTCTTGACTCGCATCCTTTAAATAAAGCCAGAAGGAAAAAAGGTCTGGCGCCTGCAAATTTTCTTCTTATGAGAGGAGCAGGCATTGAGCCTCCCAAATTAAAGTTCTACAGGAAATGGCTCTCTGTTGCATATATGCCCCTTGAAATTGGTTTTTCGAGAGTTAGTGGAATGAAGGTTTTCTCATTTGATTATCCTAATTTAAAAAATTTAGACTCATATAAAAATCTTCGTGAAGGTCTTAAAAAAGCATGCAATTTTTCAAATAGTGTTTTAAAAAAGAATTATAAAAATACTGATTATGCTTATATTCACATTAAAGAAACAGACTTGCCAGGGCATGACAACAAACCTATTGAGAAAAAATTAATGATAGAATACATAGACAAAACTCTTTTCAGATTTTTGAAAGATTTTGCCCCTCCAAAGAAAATAAAGGTTGTTGTGACTGCAGACCATTCAACTCCTTGTAAACTTAAAGCACATTCTGCTGACCCTGTGCCTGTGTTGTTTTATAATGACAAGCCTCCGAGAAAAAGTAAAATTGTTTCCTTTTTCAAAACAGCAAACAAAAAAATCCCCTTTTATTCCAAGAAAAATACTGAAAATCCTGAAGAGAAGAAGGTGAGATTTTGTGAAAAAAATGCGAGAAAAGGAAGTCTAGGGGGAATGATGGGAAATGAACTCTTTGATAAAGTTGGATTTTTAAGATAAGCAGATTTTTGCTACTTTCCAGATATTTGTTATTTTTGAGAATAGCAATTATTAAAAATCTTTGATGATTTGGACTATAAGATGATAACATACAATGACTTATATGAGGCAGCAAGAAAAGAGCGTTATTCTGATAATCTCCAGTCTCTGCCTAAAAATTTTATCGAAGAGGTCTCAGAATATCTCAAGGAGAAAAAACAGCTGTCTCTAAAAGAGGATGATCTTTTTTCAGATATGATTACAAAGACAAAAAAACAGCTGGAAAATGCAGTAACTCTTTTCAAGGAGATGATAATCAGGAGAAAGAAAAAAATACTCAATCTCGTTCTTATTGCAGCAGAAACAGGGATTTCAAAACAGGATTTTGATAATATGTTTCTTTTTGAGAAAGCACTTTTTGAAGATTTGATGAAAAGCATAGAGAATTCTGATAAAAAGCTTAATGAGTTGTTAAATGGAAAAAGAAAGGAATTTAAAAATGAACTGGTTATGTTTAAAGCAGATGTCGGAGAACTTTTGGATGTGGAAGGCAGAAAAATAGGTCCGTTTGAAAAAGGGCAGATTGCAAACATCCCAAAAGAAGTTGCAAAAATTCTTGTTTCTGATGGGAAAGCAGGAGTTATTGAGAAGTAAAGTTTATTAATGGAGACTGTTTTCTTTAATCATGTCAACAAGCAGATTAATTGTTGGGGGGTTTATGTCTGTTTTTGGATTGTGGCTTATACTTTTTGTAGGGTTTATAGACGGGCCTGGAGTTGATTTTGTAGGGATATTTGCTGGTTTGATTTTCTTGGCTTTTGGGGTTATAATTCTTTTTAATAAAAAAGAGGATGAAATTGAAGCCAGAGTGGATTTTGCTCCTAGGAAAACTAAAAGTTTAAATAAAAAGAAAAGTAAAAAATAATATGGAGCGTAAAATAATTGTTACAACTGCGAATGAAATTCCTGGAAAAAAAGTTGTTAAGGTTTTAGGAGTTGTTAAAGGGAATACTGTCCGTGCAAGAAATATTGGGAGAGATATTGGTGCTGGTTTGAAAAATTTGATTGGAGGCGAGATTAAAACTTATACTGAGATGACAGTTCATTCCAGAGACGAGGCTTTTAACAGAATGGTTAATGATGCAGTCAGGCTTGGAGCAGACGCAATTATTGGGATGAGATTCACAACATCCATGATAATGCAGGG
>CAZSQR010000014.1:0-6093 GCA_964609265.1 Candidatus Woesearchaeota archaeon | reverse complement strand
TAAGCCTGTGGAGGGATTTGAACCCCCGACCTACGCATTACAGGTGCGTCGCTCTGCCACTGAGCTACACAGGCATGTTTTAGAAAGAATAAGTTAATTTAAAAGAGTTTTGTCGGATTTTATTTTTTGTCTGTCTTTTCTTTGTCCTTAAATTTTTCAATTTTTAGGGCACGGATTTCACATAATGAAAGAGGATAAATTTTTTTGAGTTTTAAACTAAGAGGTTTTTGAATTTTATTTTTCATAACTTCATCAAACAAAATCTCTGTGTTTTTTCCTTTTACATAATCTGTTAATTCTTCTTTAGCCTTGTCCCTCAAAGCTTTTCTTACAGCACGCGAAACTTTTTTTCTTGTAATGAGAAATGGTTTTATTCTTAACACAGCATTTTTACACTCAGCTGAAAAAGAATCCTCAACATAATTTGTTCCTTTCCTTATCATTCTTCTTAAAAAGTAAGGCATTATTTTTAGTTCACGGGGTTCTGCAACTGCTTTGCCGTCTTTAACACTTACTTTCAATTTTAAGATTATACTCTTGCCTCTGAAAAGTCTTGTTGAATCATAAACAATTATTCTTCCGTTTAAATCTTCAATATTATAGCCATACAACTGAGTTTCTTTATTTATAATTGGCATGCTAACATCAAAAAACTTTTTTCTTTTTTTTGCCTGTGCCATTTTTATTTTTTTTGTTTTACTCCTGAATTACTTTCCCTGTTCTTTTATTTCTTCTTCCAGCACGATATTTTGATTTACCACATTCAGTGCAGGTGTACATTATATTTGTTTTTTTAGTTGTTTTTGTTTTACGCTTGAATTTTGAGACAGGAGGTTTAGAACCCCATTTTCCTTTGTTTCCTATCCCTTTTCCGAGGCCTCTTTTCTTTGCTCTTGTGATGCTTCCTCTTGTAAGGGTTCCTCTCCTGAAACCTGTTCCAACTATCTTTATTTTTTGCTTTGTTTTTTTATTGCAATAAGGGCAAAATCTGTTTGTTGTCTTTGGGAGTTTCATTCTGAAAAAAGAGAAAGTGAGTTTTTAAAGCTTGTTGATTTTTTCTTGTTTTTAGGTAATTTTTCCAAAATGGCCCCGGCAGGAATCGAACCTGCGATCTTTTCCACGTCAAGGAAACGTCATAGCCACTAGACCACGAGGCCTACTAAAAAATTTATTTTAAAATATTTAAATATAATGTTTCTAATTTTCCAATTAAGCATAATAGTTTTTTTCTTTATTTTCTGATTTAACTTTCTACCCTTTTTGCCAGATATTTTAATTTTTATCAATAAATTTATATATATGGATTTCATTTTTTCCATATGGTGTTTAAGAGGGGGGCTGATGCTGATTCAGGAGGAGATTCCCGGAAATTTTTTCAGGAATTTTTACCAAATAAAAGTGCGCAGGTAACTATTTTTATTATAATTGCAATACTCTTAGTTGCAGCAGTTCTGCTCTTCTTTTTTTTCAAACCTTCTGCAGTTGAAGTGAAGGTTCCTGCATATGCTGAGCCAGTTTATACGAGTTTTTTATCATGTGTTGAAGATTCTGCGCTGACAGGAGCAAGAGTTTTAGAAAGTCAGGCAGGGTATATTTATCTGCCAGAGTTTGAGCCAGGCTCCCAATATATGCCTTTTTCCTCGCAGTTGAATTTTTTGGGAAATCCTGCTCCTTACTGGTTTTACGTTTCAGGAAATAACATAATGAAAGAACAAGTGCCTACAAAAAAGCTTATGGAGGTCCAGCTTGGCAGTTTTATTGAAGATAAAATAGCAGATTGTAACTATGATGATTATTATGAGCAGGATTTTGAAATTTCGTGGGAAGAGCCAACTTCAAAGGTTACAATAGATGATGACAGGATTGGAGTTGAGCTGAACACAGATTTGAATATTGTTTTGGGAAATGAAAGTGTTGTTGTGCGGAATCATAAGGTTGTGGTTAATTCAAGGCTTGGCTCTTTGTATGATTCTGCAGTAAAAATTTTTGACAAGGAGCAGAAAGAATTGTTTTTGGAAGATTATACTATGGATATTTTATGGAATTATGCTCCTGTTGACGGCACAGAGATTAACTGCAGCCCTCTTATATGGGACGCAAACGAAGTTTTTGATGAATTGCAGGAAGCGATTGAAGCCAATACCCAGGCATTGACGAACCAGCGTCAGACAGCAACAGATGATTATTTTTTTGTCGAACTTCCTGTGAAAGAAGAAGTCCGCTTTCTCAATTCCCAATCATGGCCTCATAGCTTTGAGGTTACGCCATCAGAAGGAAATTTTTTAATCTCAAGTCCTGTTGGGATTCAGCAGGGGTTAGGAGTTCTTGGTTTTTGTTATGTTCCTTATCATTATGTTTATGATATGAAATTCCCTGTTATGGTTCAGGTTCAGTCAGGAGATGAAATCTTTCAGTTTCCTATAGCAGTTATTATTCAGGGAAATAATCCCAGAGAACCATTAGACGGCGAAGCTTCTTCTGGCGCTGTTTCAGAGCTTTGTAAATATAAAAATACAGAAATTCAGGTTAATGTAAAGGACAGAGAAGGAAATCCTGTAAAAGCAGATATTTCTTTTGAGTGCTTTGCAAATAGTTGTTTTATAGGAAAGACCTCTGAGCAAGGAAGTATTGTTGAGGACTTCCCTCAATGTGTGAATGGTTTTGTTTCAGCCAGGTCAGGTGGATTTAAAGAATCAAGATATTTGCTTTCAACTGTTCTCCCTGGAAGTGTTGATATTATAATGGAAAAACTTCATAACAAAGAGATTCAGCTGAAGCTTGACGGAATTAGTTACAATGAGGATGCAATAATCTATTTTGTCTCAGATGAATCAACAAAGACTGTTATTTATCCTGAACAGAGAACTGTTGAGCTTGCTGAAGGGCAGTATGAGATTCAGATTTATATTTTCGATGACACAGAAATTAATATAGGGGAAATGGTAACAGAACAGTGTGTTGAAGTTCCAAAGTCCGGAGTGCTTGGGCTCTTTGGAATGAAAAATGAAAGATGTTTTGATATCGAGGTTCCTGAGCAGATAATTTCTCAGGCATTGGCTGGCGGTGGAACTCAAAATTATTTTGTTTTAGAATCAGAACTGAGAAACTTAGGAGTTATTGAAATAAATGCGGAAAGCCTGCCTGTACCTGAAAAAATTGAACAGCTTCAGACAAACTACATGCTCTTTGAAACTAAAGGACTTGATGTAATCTTTAAATAAAATGAAAAAACAAATTAAGAATAGAAAAAAGATTGTTTTACTAGTCTCTCTCTTATTTCTTAGCATAATTTTCTC
The DNA here is from genome assembly GCA_964609265.1 of Candidatus Woesearchaeota archaeon. Taxonomy (GTDB): domain Archaea; phylum Nanobdellota; class Nanobdellia; order Pacearchaeales; family GW2011-AR1; genus ASMP01. Next base: position 2,797 of record CAZSQR010000014.1, on the reverse strand, counting down.
CTTGGTTAACTTTGTTTCAGCAGGGTCTTTTTCAAGGTCTTTTGTGGGATACTCGCCATATACAGAAGTCAAGGGGTCTTTTGGTGATGTTAGCTTCCCTTTTGACAGCTATGGAAATTTTGACAGGAGCCTGTGTGAGGCTGGGCAGGATTTTATTCTTTATGTTTCACCTCTTGGATGCACTCCTCCTGTTGTGAGAAGTGACTTACTTGAAGAACAAAATTCTCCTGTTTTTTGCCCTATCACTGCAACACAGCTAAATCCATTGATAAGTGTCGAGGCAATAGACAGAATGTCTTTTGAAGGAGAAGTGCCAGCAGAAGTTTCAGGGGTCGGATATTACCCTGCCCGTGCTGCGCTTGGAAAAGCTGGCTTTCAGCTGAATCAGCCAATAATGAATGAAATTGGATATGCTGTTATTGTTTTGAAGCAACAGAAAAATGAATCTGCAATGCCTGATTTTGTTGAGGGAAATCTTACAGCCAGAATTAGTTATGACATCAAGAATGCTTTTGGTCTTGGGCAGGCGACATTTTATCTTCCTCAGATGAATGATGAGGAGTGGAACCAGAATTTCAAGGAGTATAGTTTTTGGCAGGGAAGAGGATATCTAAGAGCAGAATCAATTGACTATGATGGTGCTGTTATTTCAATTTATTCTGGAAGAGAAACTTATAGCACTGCAACAACAGACAAAAGAGTCTTGACAAAAGAGACTCTTGGGGCTGGAGAAACATCAAGAGAGATACTTATGCCTGGTTTTGACTATTGTATGGGTGGTCTTCAGTTAAAGCTTGAGGGATTGGAAAATCCTGATACAACTGTAAGACTTAATATTAATGGAGATTATCTTGAATTGCAGGAAGGAGAGAGGTTCATAGAAAATAAATGCCAAGTAATGCCAAAAAGTATAGAAAAAAGAGGAATTGTTCAGCAGGCAACAATAAGATGCAGAGATGATATAAAAGGAAATGTTAACCTTCCTTTGAGAATAAATCCGAAAATAATTCTTAGTATCGGCGGTGTTAATAGTAGTTATAGCGCAGGTGATAAATTATTTGAGACTAAAAATGGAGAAAAAAGTGTTTATCTTGTATATGTGACAACAAAGGGCGAGACAAAAATGCAGGAAGATTTGACAATTGCCCTTGTTGAGATGCCTGGAGTTAAAGAAAAATTATCTGATGAAGAGCTGAGCGATTTTTCAGGTTTTTTTAACAGAGCTCCTAAAGGAGATATAAGTGTGGTAGATGTTCTTAGGGCCTCTCTTACTTCATTTGAAACAGCTGGAAAATGGGTTGTTAGCGGAGAGTCTTTTAGGATTATTTCTTACCCTGATAAAATAAAAGACATTTTTGGAAATTTGCAAAAAGATATTTCTGGAAAAGAAGTAAAAATTGTTGGTTTTGCAGATGCAACAGATGTAAAACTTTCAGAAATATTCGGACAAGAGGAGTCTTCTTCTGAGCTTAAAGAATATTATGAGAAAGCTGTTTCTGATTATGATGATGTTATAGAAAGCCATGTTGGTGAGACATATCCTCCTGAAATTAAGAGAGAGCCGCTTGACCAGCAGGCATTATATGAAAAAATAGATCTCGTATGGAAAGCAAATCAAAAAGAAACAGCAATAAAATTATGTAAAGAGTATGAAGAAAAATATCCTGATTTTGCTCCTCCCAGTGTTTGTAATCAAGCATACAAATATTCAAGCTCTGACATTGACTCAGAAAGTGTTGAGATAAATGGAAGAGTTTATTCTATTATGATTGATGGAGTTAAGGAACCAACTTTTGATGATTTTGGGGCAGTGATTTCTGTCAGAACTCCTGAAGGAAACACTATTTTTTATGATTTGAGAAAAGAGGATTTAATCTATCTTGGTACTGGTTATTCATATGATGCAGGGAATTCTTCTCCTATTTATTATAAATATTCTGATGAAAGTTGGCAATGGTCTCCTGATAAAACCTATTGGATGAGTGTTGATACCACTAAAGTTAGTGGGGGGGAGTTTAATGGAAGAGAGCCTGTTCAAAAACAAAAAGAAATAATAAATTATCTTAATAAAAATAAGTCTTCTTTACAGGATGGAGAAATATATCTCTTAGAAATAGGTGCAAAAATTGAAAAAATAGGCGCCTTTATTCAGCTTCTTGATGTTGATAAAAATCCTTCTGGGGAAGATTCTGTGAAGATAGGGACTAATATGAGGGAAGGAGTGGTTGAAGGGGTTAAAAGACTCATGATAGGAGAAGCAATAACAATAACTTTGAAAGAGGGATTTCCTGATTCGCGCGCAGGCTATGTCTTCTCACTTCAACAAGTTAATCTTCAAAAAGTTGCAAAAGTTTCTGTTGTGGCTGATATTAATCGTCAGGAAACAGAGGCAACATTTCCATTTAAAATTGGAATTGAGAAAAGAGCAATACAACTTTCCCCGGAGAAGACAGAAGAAAGAATTGAAAAACTTAACAAAACAGTAGAGCAGTGGAGAAATATCAATGATAAGCTTGGCAGTGTTGTCCGTGCTGGGAAGGCAGCTTGTTTTGCGACAGGAACAGCTCTTGTGGTAAAAAACTTTTTCGCAAATCTTGGAGGCGAGGGAACTGCAAGGCAAATTGTTATGAGAGGGTCTGGCGGCTGGTTTGATCAATGTGAAAAAATGGTCAACACTGGAGAATTCGTCGGAACAGTTGATGAATGCTTATCTGAACCTGAACATAATAAGGAAATAGAGGATGCAGTTGATGAAACTGCCAGCGAAATAGAAAGAATAAACAAAATTTTTAGCGAG
>CAZSQR010000013.1:0-9318 GCA_964609265.1 Candidatus Woesearchaeota archaeon | reverse complement strand
TCATAAACATCCTGGACAGGCATTCTCATTGGCAAGTCAGTCGGAAGCTTTGGCTCTGCAAACTGGTCAAACTGCTCAAGAACTGTTGGTCCTTTATACCATTTCATTTCTTCAGATTTCTTAGCAATATTATCTCCTTTTAATCCAGAGCATGCAATGAAAGGCGTTGTTTCAGGATTAATTCCAACACCTTGAAGCAACTTGCTTACATCTTCTTTAACTTTATTGAATTTATCTTCACCATATCCTGCAGAATCCATTTTGTTAATTGCAACAGCAATATTTTTGACACCCATTGTTCTTAGAAGCCATAAGTGTTCTGTTGTTTGAGGCTGTACACCTGCCGGAGCAGCAATAACAAGGAAAGCAGCGTCTGCCTGGCTTGCTCCTGTAATCATGTTTTTGACAAAGTCTCTGTGTCCTGGTGCGTCAATTATTGTAATCTGATATTTTTGAGTAAGAATTTTCTTGTAAGCAAGATCAATAGTCACACCACGCTCTCTTTCTTCTTTAATTTTGTCCATAATATATGCAAATTCAAAACCTGCTTTTCCGTGCTTTTCAGCTTCTTGTCTAAGTTTTGTTATCTCCTGTTCAGAAACAACTCCTGTATCAAAAAGAAGTCTTCCTACTATTGTTGACTTTCCTGCGTCAACATGACCCACAAAGACCGCGTTCATGTTTGGTTTTTCTTTAGCCATTTTGGTCGAAAATTCTTTAAGAATTTTTTAATAATTGTTAATAAAAAATTAGGTTTATAAAGTTTTTGTTTTTATTAGTATTCCCCCGAACTTTTCAGATTAAAAATCCATAAAACAATAGCCACAACAAAAAATCCTGCTGCATACCCTCCAATTACGTCGGTAAACCAGTGTGCACTGATATAAATTCTGCTAAAACCAACAAACAAAATCAGCAGGATATTTATCGAGATAAAAATTATTTTTAGAGCATTGTTTTTTATTTTGTCTTTGTAAAAATAAATTAACGAAAAGAAAAGTATGGCTGCGAAGATAGAATGCCCGCTAGGGAAACTGTAAATTATTTCTTGGACTAAATTTGTTTTAGGGCCAGGTCTCTGAGTCATAAAAGTTATTATCTGCTCAAAAATAAATCCTGAGAGAAGACTGGTCGCAAGAATGAAAGATTCTTTTTTTCTTTTTCCAATGTAAAAAGCAAGAATTGCAATAAGACCTATCCCAATAAGAATGCCCTTGAGATAATTTCCAGTAAAAATAAAAATTTTATCAAGTGAGCTATTTTGCAATAAAGAAATTTTTTGGTTTATTATATTATCAATTTGAAAGCCGCCTGCGATTACAATTCCCATCAGTAAAAAAAAGAAAACAGCCAAGGAAACTAAAGACAGAATTAATTTTGAATTTTCTTTTTCCATAGCTGAAAAAGAATTTTTATTATTATAAGGTTATTGGTTTCTCGGGATTATTCTAATAAAATTTATCTGTTCTCAATTAATGCCTTATTTTCTAATAATTTTTTAAAAGAGTAGTACCTGGCTTGTGCAATCATCTTAGGAAAACCACCACCTCCTGATTTTTGTAATAAATTCCCCCTACTGAACCTTTCAAGAATTTTCTGAGATTCTTTGTCTAAATAATGACCACAAAAAAATAATCTTCTTGGTTGCATAATCTCATGACCTAACCAAACAAGATAGTGTGTAGAAGGATTATCCATAATATATAATTCAGTTTTAAATGATTTTCCCCATAATTCTTCATTCAAATCTTCTAATTGATATTTTTCTCTCCTTTCCAGTAAAGTTTCTAGTCTTTCAGATGTAATAATTTTCTCCTTTTCAGATGTGAAAGTTCCTGTTTCTCTTGCTTCGTCATAATCATTTTTGTCTGTTGTTAATAACAGTTCACTTTTAATTGCTGGCAAACCTGCAAGTAATCTGGCTGCTTTCAGAGTAAATTCTAATCTCTCTGCTGTTTTTTTGAACTGATTGCACGAAACTTTTCTTCCGAATCTGTTTTCAATACTAAAACTTTTCATAATAATTTAATGAGCTAATTATTTATAAGAATTATTGCGATAGAACCTACTGATTTTCTGAAAGTCCTTTTCTTTTTCTGATTCTTTTTATGACTTCAGGCTGGATGCTTGCAGGAACTTTCTCGAATAACTGGTCAAGAAGTGAACTAGTGCCCCTGCCTTCTGTTGCTGAACGCAGGTCATTGCTCCAGCCAATCATTTCTGCGACAGGAAGCTTTGCTTTCATTTCTGCCTGAGTTCCTTCCTGTTTAACTTCAAGCATTTGCCCCCTCTTTCCTCCGACGATTTTTGTAACCTCTCCTAGGAATTTATTAGGCATTTCTATCAGGTTAATCTGCAATGGCTCAAGAATGTATGGATTTGCTTTTTTCATTGACTCAACAATTGCTTCTCTTACCGCAGGATAAACTTGTGCAGGACCTCTGTGAATTGCGTCTTCGTGAAGCTTTGTATCATCAAGAGAGACTTTAAGTTTCATACAGGGTTCGCGGGCTAAAGGTCCTTGTTTCACAACCATCTCAAAGGCATCGAGAACCATTTCTATAACCTCTCCAATATGAACTTCTCCGCGCGTTTCATCCAAAAAGATATTTCCGTTGTAAATGTCTTTAACATTTCTTATCACATCACCAGGCCAGCCAAGATTTGAAAGAGCTTTTGAGACTGCCTCGTTTTTCTTTTTTATTCTTCCTTCAGGAATCTCTCCGTTTTTTATTGCTTCATAAATTTCATCTTCCAGCGGAGCAACTTTAATGTAAAAAATGTTGTGTTTGTTTGGACTTCGTCCTTCAACAACAGGAGATTCTTTAGATATTGTTTCTCTGTAAACTATTATCGGCGACGAGGTTTTTACATCAAGTCCTTTTTCTGTCTTGATTCTGTTTTCTATGATTTCAAGATGAAGCTCCCCCATACCACTCATTAGGCTTTCACCTGTTTGCTCATTAATTTCTATTTTTATAGAAGGGTCTTCTTTCCTTACATGCTTTAATATTTCAACAAGCTTTGGAAGGTCTGCTGCTTTTGTTGCTTCAATAGATTTTGTAACAACAGGCTCAAATAAGTGTTTTATTGCTTCAAAAGGTTCCATCGGATTTTTGCTGACTGTTTCGCCTGTGAAAACATCCTTTAGACCGACGACCCCAACTACATTTCCAGCTGAGACTTCTGAAACAATAATTCTCTGGGCGCCTTTATAGACAGAAACCTGCTGAATTCTTACTTTTCTTTTTGCAAGATTCATGTAGACTTCATCACCCTGCTTTATTGTTCCGGAAAACAATCTTCCACAGGCAACTTCTCCTGCATGTTTATCGACGACAATTTTTATCGGGACAAAAACAGGCTGCCCTTCTGGATTGCACTTAATAAGATCTTTCCCGAGCTGGGAGTCTAAATCTCCGTGCCAGATTTTTGGAATCCTGTACTCCTGGGCCTGAACAGGATTTGGGTGGTGCCTTATAACTATATTTAAGACAACTTCATGCAAAGGAGCTTTTTTTGCAAGTTCTTTGACCTTGTCATTTTTGTAAGCATCAATTACATCTTTGAATGTTATCCCTTTCTTTTTCATATAAGGGAAACTTAAAGCCCAGTTATGAAAAGCAGAACCAAAAGCAACACTTCCTTCTGAAACATTAACTTTCCATTTTTCTTTGTAACCCTTTGGAGCAATATTGTGGATAAGTTCATTTACATGGTTAATTACCTTGATGAATCTGGCTTCCATTTCCTGCGGCGTTAGCTTAACTTCTTTTATAAGGCGATCAACTTTATTCAGAAATAAAACAGGTTTAACCAACTCTTTTAGTGCCTGCCTTACAACAGTCTCTGTCTGAGGCATGACCCCCTCAACAGCATCAACCAGAATGATGCACCCGTCAACAGCACGCATAGCTCTTGTAACGTCCCCCCCAAAATCAACGTGTCCCGGTGTGTCTATCAAATTAATCAGATATTCTCCTCCTTTAGGAAGTTTGTGAACCATGCTCACAGAAGCAGAGTCAATGGTGATTCCTCTTGTGGCTTCGTCTTCGTGGAAATCAAGAGCAAGTTGTTTTCCTGCCAACTCTTCTGAAATCATTCCCGCGCCTGATAAAAGGTTGTCAGAAAAAGTTGTTTTTCCGTGGTCAATGTGCGCAGCAATTGCTATGTTCCTTATTTTTTCCTGCTGGTGCATTAATTCCTGAATCTTTTTTGTCTTTTCATCAGCCATTTTGATTAAAATTCCTTATAATTTTATCGCGCAGAGTCAGCTTGCTTTTCTGATTCAATTTTCTTTTTTATTGCAAAACTTTCCTGGTTTCCGTCGGCAGAGAGAATAATTTCCTCTGCTAGAGTTTGAGTAATGGTTTTTTTCTTGCCAAAAGCTTTTTCAGAGGCACCGTGAACAATGTGTTTTAACGCTAAATTAACGCGTCTTAATGGAGAGACATCAACTGCCTGAGGATATCTTGCTCCTCCGTATTCTATTACTGTTATTTCATCCCGCGGTGCTGAATTTTCTATTGCTCCAATAAAAACTTCTACCGGATTCTTTTTGGTTTTTTCTTCAATAATTTTAAATGCGCCAAGAACAATCTTTGCATTTTTTGAGTATTTACCAGAAGAAGTTCCGACCATGAGTTTATGCTTTTTCCCTCTGTGTCCTGCAACACCTATCCTGTTAATAAGTCTTTCAACAATATTGACTTTTGTCTGACCAAACTTCTGGACATTTCTGCCGTGGCTCTTTAAAGCCAGCTTCGGATTAAGATTTATCACAGGCTTCAGTCCAATATCTTTTACTTCAATTCCTTCTGTATTATAAAGATCAAAAATTTTGAATTTTAGGGTTTGCTCCATTTTTATCTCCTACCCTTTTCAATCTTGCCTTTTACAAGCAAAGGTAATGGCTGGTCATTTACCTTGATAATCTGGAATCTTACACCTGGAATATCCCCTTTTGATTTTCCTTTTGCTCCTCCAATTCTCTCAATCATCACCTCATCGTGCTCGTCAATAAATTTTTGCGCGAGATTTCCCGGAATAAATGCAGTTACAACTTTTCCGTTTTTTGTCAGCTGGACTTTGCAGCACTTTCTCATAGCAGAGTTTGGCTGTTTTGCTTCTTTTTGAATTTTCTGAAGAACAATTCCTTTTGCCTGGTTTGCGCCTTTAAGCGGGTCAAATTTTGCGTACAAACCAATGGCTTTTACTTTGTATCTTTTATCCTTCCATCTAAATCTTTTTCTGTCTTTCTTTAGTTTTAGTGCGCTTTTTAATCCCATATTCTAATGGATTAAGAAATAGTTTTTAAAAGTTGTTATTGATAAAATCAACAAAAATCTTAAACAATTCTGAAATCTTTTCCGAAGAAATTCTTTATTATTTTTTTCATTTCAGCTAGCCTTCTCTTGTTTCTTCCGATTAGTGCTGCCTTGTTGCTTCCTCCAGAGATTATAACTTCATTATCTTTTACTTCAATTCCTCTGAATGTAGTTGGACTGATGACAGCTCTTACAAATACCTTTACATCTTTATTTCCTTTCGGAACTGCAACAACTTTTATCCTCTTCCCTAATATCTGGCTCATTCTTTTTATGTTTCTGGCTTCAGGTCCGATTGCTTTGGATACAAGATGCCTTGGGACACAGAAAACTATGGCTTCATTATATTTAAAACAGAAACGTGTTCTAACTTTCATTATTCTTTCAAATAAATTCAGGTACCTCATGTCCTGCATGTCAATTGTGTTCGTCATTTTTTGGTTTTCACAAAAATCTTAGAAACATTTATTTTATAAATTTATTGCTAATTTTTTGGTTTTTATGAGAATCACTTGCTAATTTCCTCAACAATTTCCTTTTTAACTTTTTTTCTTTTGGATTCTTCTTTTGTCAGGGGTCCGACAACTTTTACGAGAAGTCCGGGAAGTCCTGTTCCAATCGGTACAGGCTGATTAAGGATTACATTTTCAATAACACTTACAAGATTATCTTTGCTGCCTTTGATAGTTGCGTTTACAAATTGTTTTATTGGCGTCTCAAATGTTGCACGAGCCAGGATTGAAGATTTCTGGGCAATGATTCCGATTCTTGTCACTCCTTTAACCTCGCCGGTGTTTGTCATAGCATCTGCGACAAATTTTAAATGCCTTTTATTAATGATTAATCCTTGTGTATTTAGTACTTCCTGTATTTCACTGATTATGAGCTTTCTTGCCGCTTCAATTCCAAAAACACTTGTAACTTCATGAAGGTCATTTGATATAAGTCTATCAGGGTCAGCCTCTTTCATCTCCAAAATTTTTTTAAGGTTAGTTCCAAGAGTCATAATCACATAATCTCTATTTTTTTTAACAATTAAAATCTGGCTTATGCCTTTAACCCCTGAGACGACTGTTTTCTTTAGCTTTTCTTTTAGCTGATAAATTTCTTTAAAACTCATCTCAGTTGCGTTAATAATTATCAAATTACCCTTCTCTTTAGCATTGAATCCAATCTCTTGAAGCCTGTCAACAACCTTTTTCACAGTGATATGACTGTGCTTTATTCCTTCTTTGTCAGTCTTTATTTCTATTCTTTTGTTGCTGAAGTCAAGGTCAATTTCAGATGCAATATCTTTTATTGTTACTTCTTTTATTTTCTCGGCAAAATTTCTTGCATCTTTTTCATTGTTGTATTCTTTCTTCAGGTAGATTTCCATTTTTGGAGAGCTTGGTTTTTTTCTTGCATCAAATATTTCAATGAGTCGCGGAAGCCCCTGGGTTACCTGCATTTCAGTAACTCCGGCGAAGTGGAATGTTCTTAAAACCATCTGTGTTGAGGGTTCTCCAAAACTTTGGGAAGTTATTATTCCTATTGCTTCTCCGGGCTCTAATTTTCCGTTAGTATGCAGTTTGGTGACATCCATTCCGTCATCTCCATATTTGAACTGAATTATGTTATTGTTGCTGTCTCTTATTGTGCCGTCATATTCACACCTTAAATCCTGAAGCGCGCTTGCAAGCCTTCTGTAAAGGTATCCTGACTTTGGAGTTCTCAGGGCAGTATCCATAAGTGTTGCTCTTCCAGTCATTGCTCCGAAGAAAAATTCATCTGGGCGAAGACCTTTTATAAAAGGACTTCTTATGAATCCCTTTGCCTTCGGAGAAAGATCTCCTGGCCTGAAGAAAGAAATAGTTCTGTCTGTGTAACCAATATCAATTCTTTTTCCTTCAAGGTCCTGCTGCCCGACACAGCAAGCCATTTGAGTTATGTTCAAAATGTTCCCTCCTCCTCCAGACCTTATCATATGCGTAACAGGATTTTCTTCAGGAAATTCTTTTTTAACGATCTCTCCAATTTTTGTCCTTATTTCGTTAAGAACTTTAAGGATTTTTATCTCTCTTGATTCTTCAGGAGTTTTTCCCTGAATTACTTTAATGCTTCCTTTTTTATATGATTCAATTATTTCTTGTGTTTTTTTCTCAGCTTTTTTGATTATTTCTTCACTCATTTCAACAACTTTTGGGTCAACATCAAGGTCTTCAAGAGCAATTGTGATTCCCACATCTGTAATATAATCCTTCCCAAGGTCAAATGCTTTTCTGATTGTTTCAAATGCTGCGCTCCTTCCGTATCTTTTATCAATCTCTTTTATGATTTCACCTCCTCCCTCACCGAAAAGGCTTTCATCAATTATTCCTTTAGTAATTTTTCCGTCAGATATTTTTATATTGCCGTTTGAAAAATTGATTTTTGGAAGTATTTCTGAAAATATTTCTGTTCCGTGAATTGTTTTCTTTGAAAAATTTGAATCAATTCCTGCCTTATAAGATATCTGATTTGCCTCTTCTTTCGTAAACTCGCCAAGTCCAAGAAGATATCCTCCTGTAACAGCATCGGAAATACATCCCACCATGTTTGTGTTGTTTTTTGGTGAGATAAGATTTTTCTTTACTTCTAATATTACCTTTGCTTCTGCTTTTGCCTCTTCTGTCTGAGGGCTGTGGACGTTCATTTCATCTCCATCGAAATCAGCGTTGTATGGTGTTGCGACAGCAGGATGTAATCTGAATGTTCTTCCCGGCAAAATTTTAACATAATGAGCCATTAAACTTGCTTTGTGAAGACTTGGATGTCTGTTAAATAATAGAATATCCCTGTTTTGAAGATGCCTTTCAACTTTGTAGCCAGGGGCAAGCTCATTAATTATTTCTTCTTTAAGTTCTTCTGTTATCTTTTTTCTTTTTCCATCTGGTCTTATAACGTAATTTGCCCCGGGATATTCAGAACCCCTTTCTACAAATTCTTTAAGTTTTTCAATGTTCAAATCATTTACTGTTTCTGCAACAGTTATTATTTTTGCAATCTCGTAAGGAATACCAACTTCGTTAATTTCAATTGCAGTGTCAGGAGAAATAACAGTTCTTCCGGAATAGTTAACTCTTTTCCCTGCCAGGTTTTTCCTGATTCTGCCTTCTTTTCCTTTTATTCTTTCTGTGATTGTTTTTAACGGCTGTCCTGACCTGTGCCTGGCAGGAGGAATCCTTGTTACAGTATTATCAAAAAATGTTGTGATATGGAACTGCAGCAAATCCCACAAATCCTCAATAATAACCTCAGGGGCTCCTGCATTCAAGTTTTCCCAAAGTCTTTGATTTGCCCTTATGATGTCAGAGAGTTTATGTGTCAAGTCGTCTTCACTCATCTCTCCTGATTCAAGAATAATGCTTGGTCTTACAGTTACCGGCGGCACCAGGAGGGAAGTAAGCACAGCCCATTCAGGTCTGAAGTTTTTTGTGTTTATCCTAATCTTCGCAAGTTCTTCGTCAGGAATATTTGTCAGAATTTCTCTGATTTTTGTTGGGAAGATTCTTCTTTTTCCCTTATAAAAAGTTGTTGGCTTGTCAAGCTTTACTTTTTCTTGAGGAGAATTGCAGTGAGGGCATCTCTTTGTATCCTTAGCTTTCTTAGCTCTCTGGCCTGGAGAATATTTTTCTAAATCTTTTTCAGTAAGCATGAGTTTCCCGCATTCATGACAAAAAGACCTCAGGCAAATTTCAATAATTGGGACATACTTTAAGTGTATTACCGGCCTTGCCAAATCAATGCTCCCTGAATGCCCTAAACATTCTTTTAGCCGGCCTCCACAGGTTCTGCACCTAACACCGGGATTGATAGCACCAAGCCTCAAATCCATCAATCCACCATCAACAGGATAACCATCTATATCATAAAGCTCTGGAGTCACAATTTTTGCTACTGAAATATTTTTTATCTTTTCAGGGCTGAGCAAGGAAAATCTCATGTCCTTTACTCTTTTTTTAACGATTTG
>CAZSQR010000012.1:0-9793 GCA_964609265.1 Candidatus Woesearchaeota archaeon | reverse complement strand
GAACTTTTACATTCAATGTATCTCACTTTACTTACTTTAAAATTATTGAAGGATATAGTGCTACAACAGCAGAGGATACAACAGATGATTCTCCTGGGGGTGGAGGAACACCTCCCTTTTGGACAAAGACTTATGTGGAAGATGATGAAGAGTTAAGTGAAAAAGGAGAAGTAAATAAAGAATTAAAAGCTAAACATAGGATTAGATTAAAAATAGATAATGGAACTCATTATGTCGGAGTTATTTCATTAACAAACACAACAGCGACAATAAATGTATCTTCAACACCACAACAAGTCACACTTTCTGTAGGAGATTTAAGGAAGTTTGAAGTTACAAATGATAGTTATTATGATTTAAGTGTTACTTTGAGTGCAATTAATTCTACTTCAAATAAAGCAAATGTTACTATCCTTTCAATTTCTGAAGAAATAACTGCAGAGATAGAAGCAGAAACCGGTGGAGAAAAAGAAGAGGGAGAAATCTCTGTGTGGATTTGGATTTTGATTGCTGTTATGATTATTATTGCAATTGTCGGCGGGAGAGCAGCAGGAAGAAAGAAAAAACAATAAACTATTTAACTTGTTTTATTTCTAGATTCTTATGGAAATAATCGCTGATTTGCACATCCACTCAAGATACGCTCGCGCGACCTCAAAAAATATTTCTATTGAAAATCTTGAAAAATATGCAAGAATAAAAGGGGTTGATTTGCTTGGGACCGGGGATTTTCAGCATCCTGAATGGAGAAAAGAGCTTGAAGAAAAACTTATAGAAGATGATAAAGGCATACTCAGAACTGCGAATGGATTTCCTTTTATTTGGCAGACAGAGATAAGTTTAATGTATAGCCAGGACGGAAAAAAGCGTGCGGTTCACCTCGTGGTTTTTGCTCCAAACAGAAAGATTGCGGATAGAATTACAAAATTTTTAGAAAGTAAAGGAAGGGTTGATTATGATGGAAGGCCTATTTTTGGGATTCCCTGTCCTGAATTTGTTAGAGCTTTAAAGGAAATTGATGATAAAATTGAAATTATTTCTGCTCATTGTATGACACCATGGTTTGGTTTGTTTGGAAGCAAATCTGGTTTTGATTCTTTGAGAGAATGTTTTCAGGACCAGACAGATAAGATTTATGCTGTTGAATCAGGATTGTCAGCAGACCCTGAAATGCTTTGGAAATTTGAAGAAATTGCTTCAGGAAATGTAAATATTGTAAGTTTCTCAGATGCTCACAGTTTTTGGCCGTGGAGAATTGGAAGAGAAGCAACGATTTTTGAAATACCTGAACTAACTTATGACAACATAATAAAAGCAATAAGGACAGGACAAGGATTGAAATCAACAATAGAAACACCTCCTGAATACGGGAAATACCACTGGGACGGGCACAGAAATTGTAATTTTTCATGTTCTCCTGAAAAAACAAAAGAGTTAAATGGAATTTGTCCTGTTTGCGGCAAGCCCCTAACAATAGGTGTTGAGTACAGAGTTGAAGAAATTTCAAAGCATCCTGAAGGATTTAAACCAGAAAATGCAAAACCTTTTTACAAACTTTTGCCTTTACATGAAATTATTTCCCTTGCTATGGGAGGCTCTATGCAAAGTAAAAAAATATGGGAATTATATAACTCAATAATCAAAGAATTTGGAGATGAATTTAATGTTTTGTTAAAAGTACCAAAGGAAAAACTTTCAGTCCATATTAATGAAAAGATTGTTTCTCTGATTTTAAAAAACCGCGAAGGAAAAATACAGGTTAAGGCAGGATTTGACGGTGAATATGGAAAAGCCCTGCTTGAGGAAAAACAGGCAACTCTCAGATAATTTTGAATCAATTAAATTTGCTTAATTTTCCTTTTTGTTGTTTCTAATATTCACAAATTTATAGTGCGCATCAGAAGTTTTTTTATTGCATTCTGGGCAGTTTTCTTCTAAAGTGTATCTCCGGCATAATTTGCAGATTTTTAGTTTGCTCATAATTCATTATTGATTGATACTATATTAAGAAGATATCTTTTTAGTCTTGGGTGGAAAGATGTTTTAAAATATTTTTCTAAATCTTTGGGATTTACCCATTTTAGTTCTTTTAAGTTTCCCCCGCTCTTTTGTTTTCCCTTAAAAGCTTCACACATAAAGTAAACTGCCAGTAAGTCTCTTTTTTCCTCATAAGTTTTGGCAAACACAGCTCCAAGATTTTTAACTTCTAACCCTGTTTGCTCTTTGATTTTTTCTTTTAATGTCTGGTTTACCTCTCCATCATCAGCAAGTCTGCCACCCGGAAAACACCAGCTTGATTGGGGGATGTAAGGGTCATTTTCCCTTTTTCCTATTAGAATTTTTCTATTTTTTGGGTCAAAAACTATTCCAAGAACAATTACACTAAACTGATTTATAGGTGTTTTCTTTTCCATTTTTTAACTATAATAATCATAAAAATCCCTGCTTTTAAGCTTTGTGATTCTGAATTTCAGGAAGAAAAAAATGTGCTCTTTTTTATGAATCTCTTTTACTTCTCAAGAATACTGAATCAGTCTTTGCTTTTTTGTGTGCTAAATTCAATTCCTTTGGATTTTGCCCTTTTTTCAAAGTCTGTAAGTATGCTCTTTAATTCACGGTCAGACTTTTTTATGTCCTCTGTTTCTTTTTTAAGAGTGTAATGTCCTGCAGAGGTGTATTTTAACCCAGAATTCCTAACTTTTTTTGATAATTCTTTTAGAAGTTTTTTTATAAGATTTATTCCATCAGGCTCAGAAGTTGTAATAAATATTTCTTTTTTAAGTATGGATTTTTTTTGTCTTTGTGTTTTTATTATCTCAATTATCTTTCCTGCGTTCTCTTTTCCTGCAAGGCTCTCCAGATTTTTCCCCCCTTCAGATGAATCTTTTGCTTTTTGCAGGAAATCATAAACACTTTCTTTTTCCTTTATTTTTTTAATTATTTTCTCTGCCTTTTCTCCGAGGACACTTTTTAGTATTTTTTCAAAACTTTTTTCAAGTTCATATTTCTTTTTTACTTCTTTCTGTTCTTCCTGTGTTACGCGTCTTAGAGACAGTTCAATCCCGCCTTCGCGGATCCTTAATACCTTGCAAGCTATTTTTTTCTTTGGGACAATGTAATCTCTGATGTTTCTTATTCTTCCCGGAGCAACCTCGCTGAAAACAATAGAGCCTTCGACTTCTTTATTCTTCAGATGAATTTTTACAAAGACGTTGGTGCCTACAATTCTGTCTACTGTGCAGAGTAAAATATCTCCTTCTTCAATTTCTGTGTGGATGTCTTTTGAGGGCATGTTAATAGGTAATACAATGTATTTTTAAGGGTTGCTGTTTAATTTGAAGTTCAGAAAGCTAGTTTAAATCTTTACCATCTCAATTTTGAGATTCTTTTTCAACAAATCGATAAATTCTTTTTCCTTATCTTTGTGGACAATGCAGCCAGCTGCAAATTCGTGCCCTCCGACTTCTCCTCCTCCGAGGTCTTTTATTGCAGAATCTAGGACTTCGCGAACATTGCGTCCGTTTCGTCCGACACTCCTTGCTGAAACTTTTATTTTATCTTCATAGTAAGCCATTGTTGTGATAATTGTTCCTTCATCATACATTGGCGAGTTTGAGAGAATGCTTGCTATTGTTCCAACGATTGTGTCTTTTATTTTATCACGCGCGTTGATTATTACAAATCCTCTTCCCTCTATCTTTTCTGCTTTTGAAACAAAATTAAGTCCTGAAATTATGTGTTGCTTGTATTTTGCATGAATTCCTTCTGCATCTTTTTTTGCGTTTGAAAGCTCCATACAGAAGCTTAGCGCAGCATCACTTCTTCCAAGCCTTGAACACGCATTAACCATCGCGCTTAGTTCACGGGCATCCTCAAGCTTGTTAAAGAATTTAAGCAGGAATATGTCTCCGATCATTTTCCTGTTTTTCGCCTTAGGATTTCTCAAAAGTATTGATGTTGTGAGTTTTTTCATTTCTTCTTCATCAAATTCTATAAGACTTTTGTATTTACCTTTTGAAGGTTCTATTCCTGCTTCTCTTAGTATTTCAATAACTCCGTGATAATCTCCTGTAACTCCTGGGATATATGGTTGCGAGCTGTATTCAAGAGCTTTGTTTACAGGCCTCGTCGAAGGATAGATCATAAGTCCTCTTATTTTTTTTATATCTTCGTTGAGAAGTTCATCACTAAAATTTTCAAGAGTTTCTATGTTCTCTTCCATAAGATCACCAATCATACCAAGGATAGCAAGTTTTGCGAATTTTTTATTTTCAGGATTTATCTCGTTGCAGAAAAGGTAGGTCAGACCAGAACCGCTAATTTTTTCATTATTAAGCCACGAGTTGATTATTTCAATGCCTTCCGGGATTTCCTGTGTAATCTCGTGATGGTCTATTATAAACACATCTTTCAAGCCTGCTTTTTTTATATGCTCAAAACTCCCTGATGCAAGGTCAAGAAATAAAATTACTTTGTTCTGAGAGTGCTTTGGGAGTTCGTGGATAAATTTTTTCTCAAGAGATTTTAGGATTTTTACAGAAAATTTTCTATCAAGCCTTTTTAATGCCTGAATCATTATTGCTGCGGAAGTTATCCCGTCAGTGTCGAAGTGACTTACTACAAGGATTTCCTTATCTTTTGTTCTTTTCAGAAATTTCTGTTTTATCGACTTTATGTTATCCTTCAAAGAATTTTTTTCCCTCTTTTGCATTTTAATTAAATAATTTTGGTTGTTAGTTAACTCTTTCTGTTATTAAAAACCCTAAGATATTTTGTGATATTTTTTGATTTTTCTCAGCTTTGAAGCTATCCTGTCTCTTTCTCTCATAGCTCTTTTGTCCTGTCTGTTTTTTTCGCGATGGTTTTTTATTTTTTCAAGCTTTTTCTTTATATTTCCCACATCAGGAAGAGTATACTTATTTTTTTCTTTTAGTATTTTTGAGATTTTTTTGTTATAATCACTGGAATGTATCCCTTCTCCCCTGAGAATTTCACCTATTTTTTCCGCTGTTAACTTTTTCTTTGCAAGTTCAACAACCTTTTTTTCGAATTCTTCTTGTGATAGCTTTTTTGGGATGATTTTCTGATTTTTTTGTTTTGCTCTTTTTGTCATTTTATAAGATAAAGAGATTTACTTTTAAACTTTGTGTGTGTTTTTAAGGTAAAGAATTTTAAATGTCAGAATCTTTATTTTAAGGTTAAAATGGGGAAAACAATCGGGGTGGTTAGCTTAAAAGGAGGTGTTGGAAAGACAAGTATTGTTGCATCTCTTGGTTCTGCATTTTCAGGGTTTGGAAAAAAGGTTTTATTGATTGACGGGAATTTATCCTCTCCGACTTTGGGGCTTCATCTTAATATTATAGAACCAGAAAAAACCCTTCACCATGTTCTTAATAGAGAAGCGCGTACTAAAGACGCGATTTATAAGATTGAGGGGACTAAAGGACTTCATGTTATGCCTGCCTCGATTTTTAATAATAGAATGGTAAGTCCTTTGCAGCTAAAAAACAGGATTAAAGGATTAAAAAAGAGTTATGATATTATTCTGATAGATTCCTCGCCGTCACTTGACGAGGAAACTCTGGCAGTTATTCTTGCGTCTGACGAACTTATTGTTGTTACAACACCTGACCGCCCTACGCTGAGTGCGACAATCAAGGCAGCCAAACTTGCAAAGCAAAGAGGAACTCCAATTTCAGGTCTTGTGCTCAATAAAGTTCATAACAGAGATTTTGAAGTCCCTTTTGGTGATGTTGAAGAAACGCTTGATATTCCTGTGCTGGCAGTAATTCCTTATGACCTGAATGTTCTTAGATCTTTGTCAGAGATGAAACCATACACATCGCATAAGCCAAATTCAAAGGGAAGTATTGAATATAAAAAACTTGCAGCTGCTTTGGTAGGGGAAAAATATAAGCAATCAGCTTTAAAGAATTTTTTTAGAAGACTTACACCAAGCAGACAGGAGATTAACAGAGAGATTTTTTACAAAAGGGTATTTAAGGATAAATAATTAGAAGAATTTTTCAATAACTATTTGTTCCAACTCTGCTAGAGCTATAGCTTTATTCTGTTTTTCACAAATATCTAAAAGTCTCATTTCTTCATTTCCACGATCTCCTATGCTTAATTTCCTATCCCAATATTTTGCTCTCTCTGCTGGCTGATTTTTTGGGATACCTTCCACCGCATATACTGGACCCAGTTTTTCTTGTGTAATTTTAGAATATAACTCTATTTCTTCCTTTGTCCAGCCTACTGAAAGCCCCAAAATATTTCTAAGTGCATCTCCCATGTTTCTTTTGAAAAGAATATGTTTTATAAGAATTATTGTCATGTAATATAATTATCTAAAACTCTTATAAAAACTGGATAGCCCTGCCAGGATTCGAACCTGGGTCACAGCCTCCAAGGGGCCGTATCTTTGACCGCTAGACTACAGGGCTTTAAATACCAAAAAAGAAATACCAAATTAATTTATAAGGGTTTCTGATTAATGAGGTATCTTGTAACGCCCTCTTTTCTCAACTTTTTCCAGCTGCTCTAAAACTTTTTTATGTTTTTTGTAATGCTCATATCCTTGAAGAACTTTTTTGAAAAGAACCTGCCAGTGCTGGAAATGTCTTGCTTCTAACGCCTGTTTCAATAAATGAATATCAACAGCTTTGTCTTCTATCTTATGGCTTATAAAACCAAGCCCAAAATCAATGAAGAAGACTTTGTCTTTTCTAAAAATCATATTGCTTGTAGTTAAATCCCCGTGAATAATATCCTTGCTATGAAGTTTTGCGATTGATTCTCCGATTTTTTTACAAGTATCTTCCTGCCTTTTTAATGAAAACTTGTCTAAGTTGTCAGAAAGTTTTTTCCCGTCGATAAAAGGCATTTTTATTTTATCCCATTCTTGAGTTTCAATTGGTTTTGGAGAATTAATAATTTTAGATGCTTTTTCAAGAAGTTTTGTTTCTGCTTTTGTCCTTCTTTTGCGGATTATTTTGTCAAGTTCAAGATGTCTGTAAGACTTTGAAATTCTGTCTTTGATTATAAAATTATCTTTCTCATCTAAGAGGATTTTTGCCTCTGCTCCTTGTGCAAGGGTTTTCATTCTAAAACCTCCTGACCTTTTTGCCGAACTTCTTTGCGAGTTTTTGAAGCTGCTTTTGGTTCATTCCTTTAGATATATCCATATCAGTCATCCCGCTTTTCATCATTTCATTAAGCATTTTGTATTGTTTCAGCAAACTTCTGACATCACTTGTGTGGGCTCCTGCACCCTTGGCAATGCGGGAAATTCTCGAGGTTTGTTTTTCAAGAATCTCTGGATTTTCTTTTTCTTCCTGAGTCATTGATTTGATAATGTGCTCCCATTTGGCGATTTTTCCTTCTTGGTTTTCCAGGACATTTTCCGGAATTTTGTCTTTTACTTTTAAGAAGCCGGGAATCATACCTTTGATTTTTTCAAAGCCACCAAGAGTGTTCAAAGAACGGGCCTGTTCAACAACATCTTCAAGGGAGATTTTTCCTTCTTCCATCTTTTTTTGAATTTTCTCCTGGCTTTTTTCATCTGTTACAGACTTTATTTTATCAATTAATGTTTGAAGATCACCCATTCCGAGAAGTCTTGACAGAAATGTTTTAGGATTAAAAGGTTCTATGTCATTTACTTTTTCACCTGTTGTTATGAAGTACACAGGAGCTTTTGTTTCTGCACATGCTGTCAGAGCCCCGCCGCCTTTTGCTGTTGAGTCCATTCTTGTGATTATAACGCCGGAAATATCCACAGCCTGTTTGAATTCCTGAGATTGTTTTTTTGCTGCCTGACCAATGTCAGCAGGCATAATCAAAATTGTTTCAGTAGGATTGATTTTCTTGTCAAGGGCCTTTATTTCATTAATAAGAGATTTATCCAGTGTGTGGCGTCCTGCTGTGTCAGAAATAATTATGTCATAGCTTTTAAGTTTCCCGCTTTTTTCAATTTTTTCCCACATTTTTACAGGATTTTTTTCTTCTGTATCTATAAAATAATGGATTTTGTGTTTTTCAGCAAGCTGTTTTAGCTGTTCTGGAGCTGCTGGCCTGTGCGTGTCAAGTCCAACAAGAGCGACTTTGCTACCGCGCTTTGAAAAATAGTTCCCGAGTTTAGCCACAGTTGTTGTTTTACCAGCACCATATAATCCAAGAAGTATAATCCTGTTCTGTTTGCCTTTTTGCTTAATAAGTTTCAGTTGTTTGTGCTCTCCAAGAATTGCTGTTAACTCATCATGAAGAAGCTTAATTATATGCTCTTTTTTTTCCACCCCTTTTATTCTTTCATCAAGTGATGCTTTTCTGATTTTGTCAGAAAGATTTTTCACAAGAAAAACATTTACATCTGCTTCAATAAGCGCTCTTTGCAAGTCTTTTATTATAGAATCAACCAGATTTTTGTCAAGAAATATAGCATTTGCTATTTTGTCTGTTGTCTTTCTGAGTATTTCACCAAGCTTTTCAAACATAATTTATTTAGGAAAGAAAGAGTTAATAATATTTTTGGTTATTATTTTTTCAGGAATTTCACTAAGTCTTCTGTATAAAATTTATCCATAACAGTCCAAGTATCATCTATTCCTGAGAAAAATGTTGTTATTCCCTCATTATGGATAATCCCTGTAGTAAAAACCACGTTAGGAATGTACCCTTCATAAGGAAGAATATCTAGATAATCACTTCTTTTTAATAAAACTCCCGAAGTTTTGCAATCTTTCCAAGGATCTTTTTTATTTAAACTTATCAATTTTGTGTGATATTCTATCTTTTCTTCTTCAATTATTTCATGATAAGGTCCTACCCATTTATTGTTTATTTCTATTAGAGAGCTTCCTGTTCCAGTTATCTCTCCTTTTTCGGATATTATCAGTCTGTGTTCTTGACCCCAATGAACCAAATCTGGAGAATAAGATAACCAAATTCCTGGGCAGCTTATTCCAGAAAATGCGTTTGGTCTTACAAGTGCGGCATATAATTTGCTTCCCTTTTTGAATGTTGCTGTTTCAGAAGGGCTTGGAACTTTTTTAGAAAAAACCACAACATCTTTTATTCCAGTAAAGATTGGTCTTGGAGTATTATTTTTTATTACACTTTCAAATTTTTCAAAAGCTTTTGTTCTTAAAAAAGCTGTTGAAACACCAAATTCTCTATGGGGGCAAACATATGTAATTATATAATCTCCTCTTTCCATCGCAGTTATTCTTATGTCTTCTATTCCAAATCTTTCAAATTCCCAGGAAGGATATAAACAAGGATCTTGGCATCTTTTTGTTACTTCTCCTTTTTCATTTAATTTAATTAATCTTGGAAGCGAAATATGTTTTAACCGGGATACATTATTTTCTAATTTTACAGATTTTTTATCATTTTCTAATATTTTTTGTTTAGAAAGTTTGTCAAAATCAATCTCTAACTTTGAAGGCGGGTACTTATTTGGAATTTTAAAAAAAGGAAGCCAGAAGGGGTGCTCTTTACTAGGAGATTCAGCAACCCTCACTATCAATAATGTTTCAAGTCCATTTTCTGTTTTGATTTGTGTTGCACCTGGGTTAAATGTACCTATTACTTTACACTCTTTTGATAAAGGAACATAATCCTCAGGACTTACTATTATTTTACTTTCAATAGGTTTCGGTTTTTTTTCTAATTTAGAACTCTTTTTATGACAGGAATCAGAATTTTCTTCATCCATTACAGAATGTGATTTTTTTGGTTTTTAAAGATTGTTGGGGCTTATTTACAACCCCAACTCTTTCAGGAATTTTTC
>CAZSQR010000011.1:0-11159 GCA_964609265.1 Candidatus Woesearchaeota archaeon | reverse complement strand
ATTGTAAGAAAGTTGAGGGAAAGAAAGAAAAAGAAACAGAGTCAGACAAGTCAGGCAGGTCCTTTTCAGGGTTAAACAAAGTTTTATAAAAACAAGCTTTTTTTCTGGATAATGTTAATCGGTCTTGTTGGAAAGCCCTCTGCAGGGAAATCAACTTTTTTCAAGGCAGTGACTCTGGCAGAAGTTGCTATAGCGTCCTATCCTTTTACAACAATAAAGTCAAATCACGGAATTGGGTATGTGAAGGTTGATTGCATTGACAAGGAGTTTGGAGTTCAGTGTAATCCGAATCACGGATTTTGCATTAAAGGGAAAAGGTTTGTCCCTGTTGAGATTATGGACGTGGCTGGTCTTGTTCCAGGAGCAAGCGAGGGAAAAGGACTTGGAAATCAGTTTCTTGATGATTTAAGAACAGCAGATATTTTTATTCACATCTTAGATGTTTCCGGAACAACAGACTCTGAAGGAAAGCCCCTGGAAAATTCAGAATATGATGTTTCAAGAGATGTTGAGTTTTTGGAAAAAGAGCTGGACAGATGGTTTTTTAATATCCTGGTTAAAGCCTGGAAAACATTCATCAAGAGAATGGAAACAGAATCAAGAGATAACGGTAATAAAAATTTTTCACAAATAGTTGCTAAACAATTTTCAGGTTTAAAGGTCAGTGAAGCACCTGTAAAAAATGTTTTGGTTAGAAACTCTTTTCCGGAAAGACCTGGTTCTTGGAGTGATGATGACCTGATGAAATTTGCTTCTGCTTTGAGAAAAGAAAGCAAACCTATTATAATTGCTGCGAATAAAATTGACTTGGAAAAAAGCCCTGAAAATTACGAGAAGATTAAGAAGAAATTTCCTAATATGATTGTCGTTCCGTGTTCTGCTGATTCAGAGCTGGCCTTAAGAGAAGCTGCAAAAGCCGGGTTGATTGATTACATTCCTGGGGAAAAGAACTTTGAAATTTCTGACAGCGGAAAAATAAGTGAAAAGCAGGAAATTGCCTTGAAGAAGATAAAAGAAAATGTCCTCGACAAATTTGAGACAGGCACCGGAGTTCAGGCTGTTTTGGATTATGCTGTCTTTGACCTTTTAAAATACATTGCTGTTTTTCCTGCAAGCGCAAATAAACTTCAGGACAGCAAGGGAAAAATTTTGCCTGATTGTTTTTTAATGCCTCCGGGAACAACTGCTCTTGATTTTGCTTATTATTTGCACACTGATTTTGGAGAAAATTTCATTAAAGCAATTGATGCGAGAACAAAAATGGCTTGGGGAAAAGAACATAGATTAAAACATCGTGACGCGCTGGAGATTGTTACCAGATAGTTTTTTATAACGGTTTGTTGTTATTCTTTCATGCCTGAAAAGAGAGTTGTGAAAAAAATAAAAGTTAAAGTTAAGCCAAATTCAGGCAGGCAGGAAATTATCAAAGACGGTGATGGGTATTTGGTTTATTTAAAATCACACCCTGAAAATAACAAGGCAAATATAGAGCTTGTTAAATTACTAAAAAGGTATTTTAGCAGGCCAGTGAAAATAAAGTCAGGGTTATCTTCGAGGAAAAAGGTTGTTGAAGTAGAATAAAATGAAATACGAATTTGCTCCAGACATTCAGAAAATTGCAGAGGAGATTTCTACACTTTTATTTTCGCATGTGAAAGTTGAAAGGGTTAAATGCTTCAGGAGTTTTGGAACTTCTTCAAGAAGAACAGTCGCCCGCTGTCACACAATTGGAAAACTTATTCAGAAAGCAATAGGGACTGAAGCCTTTTATGTTCTGGAGTTTTTGTCAGAGAGATTTGACAGGCTCCCTGAGGAAGAAAAAATAAAAGTTATAATTCATGAACTGATGCATATCCCTGTAAGTTTTGGCGGGGGGTTCAGGCATCATGACCGCGTCTGCGATAGAAATATTGAAAAAAATTACTGTGCGTATAAATTAAAAAAGAAAAATAAATATGAACAGGAGAGAAGAGAAAACTACAAAAATGATAAAGTTGAAGAAAGCAAAAAAGAAAACAAAGAAAATTTCTTTTAATTACAGGAAGAAAAATATTGGTCTTGATGTCAGGGTTTGTGGTTTTTTTGAAAAGTTTTCAGGGCTTATGTTTAAAAAAAAGCAGAAAGCAGAAGCTCTTTTGTTTGAATTTAAGAATTCAAACAATACAAAAATACATTCTTTTTTTGTCTTTTTTTCATTTGTTGCTGTCTGGCTAGATAAGGAAGGAAGAGTTCTTGGCGTCAGAAAAGTAAAGCCATTTAGGATTTCTGTCAGTGTGTCTGGAAATAAAAACTTTACAAGACTGGTTGAAATACCTTTTAATAATAAATACTCAAAAACTGTAAAATTTCTCGTCGGAAAGAGAAAGATTTAAATAGGTTTTATGGTTTAATTTATTATAATATTAAAAAGGAGGATCAAATGGGAAAAATAGTTGTTAAAAAGGTTATTAAGAGAAAACCTGGACATCTTTACTACGTTGACGGGCAGGGAAATGTTTGCGAAGCAAAAATGGCTAGGGGTGGTAAAAAGAAAAAAAAGAAGTCTAAAAAAAAGAAAAAAAGATAAATAATTAATTTATTTTTTATTTTTTATTTGATTAAGTTTATATATTTTTGAATTACTGAATTTACAATACTCTTTTTAGTGCAATAATCTATATAAATAATATAGATAGCTCTTCTTTGTATGGAAATTAAAGATTTTTATATTAAAGGGATTTATGGAAAAGATTTAGGGGATCTGGAAAAATTTTTGTCCTTTCTTCCAGATAATTTTATTCCTTTAAATAAGGATAAAATAGTTTCCCTTGAACTTAAATATACCCCTAAAAATGAAAAAGGAAAACCAGATATTCAGATTAGTGTTCGTACTGAGTTTCCTGAAGAAATTAAATTAAATATTCCTTTTAATAGTGGAATTAGAGAAATTTTTCTTCATCCTGGCGACCATTTTCGTAATTCTGAACATAGATTTAATTATGAGGGGATATCTTACATAGTCTCTAATAATTATAATTCAATTATTCCGGCTACTATAACTTAATTTTTATATACCCTTTTTTCTTTTCTTTTTTATGAGAAAAGAAGATTATAGAAAAATTATTGATGAGTTGGTTAAGAAAAGTTTTCCTGAACTAAGAGGGAAGAAGATTTTTGTCTTAAAATTTCCGTTTTTTACTTTTTCTGGTGGAGCTTTTTGGTTATTGCCTCGCATTAGATTAATGTGGATCAATAGTAATATTAGTAAAATTTATTCAAAAAAAGCAATAATTGGAGTTCTTGTTCATGAATTATGTCACTTTGAAAGATTTGAAAATAGGGGTTGGTTTAAATCTTTTATAACTTCTTTTTATGGAATGATTAATTTTAATCAAATGTACAAAGAAGAAAGAGCTACTGATAAACTTGTGGTTAAAAAAGGATATGCTCATGAGAGATATTCTGCAGAAACTTCACTAAGAAAGATTCCTAGATGGTTTAAAAGAAATTATCTTTCTTCTAAAGAAATTAAATCTTATGCTCAAAAAATTGGAAAATGGTAATTTTAGGAATTGAAAGCACAGCACATACTTTTGGAGTCGGGGTTGTGCGGGATGGAAAGATTTTGGCAAATGTTAAAAGTTCTTATGTCACAGAAAAGGGGGGCATTATTCCAATAGAGGCTGCAAAGCACCATCGTGAATCTAAGAAAAAAGTTTATTCTCAGGCACTCAAGGTTTCTGGAATAAATGAAGGGGAAATTGACGCTATTTCTGTTTCTCAGGGACCTGGGTTAGCACCTTGTCTTTTGGAAGGAATGAAGTTTGCGAAGGAATTAGCAAAGCGATTAAGAAAACCACTTGTTCCTGTAAATCATTGTATTGCTCATCTTGAAATCGGCAGAATTACAGGGGCAAAGGGTCCTGTTATGCTTTATGCTTCAGGAGCTAACACACAGATAATTGCTTATGCTTCCGGGAAGTTCAGGATTTTTGGCGAAACACTTGATTTAGGAGTTGGAAATTTTATTGATAATTTTGCCAGGTATGCAGGGATTGGATTTCCAGGCGGACCTAAAGTAGAAAAGCTTGCAAAAAAATCTCATGATTATACAGAGCTTCCGTATACTGTTAAGGGAATGGATATCGCCTTGTCAGGAATTTTAACAAATCTGAAACAAAAAACTGAATCAGGAAAATATAAGATTCAGGATTTGGCTTATTCAATGCAGGAAACTGTTTTTGCAATGCTGGTTGAAACTGCTGAAAGAGCTCTGGCTCATACAGGAAAAAAAGAATTGCTCTTGGGCGGGGGTGTTGCCTGTAATTCCCGGCTTCAGGAAATGTGCAAAATTATGTGCAAAGAACGTGGTGCGAAATTTTTCTGCCCAGACAAATCCTTGCTTGTCGACAACGGGGCTATGATTGCTTTCCTTGGGGAAATAATGTTCAAGAAAAAAATTTATGAAAAAAATGTGAACAAAATTGATATTAAGCCCAGGCAGAGGACGGATGAAGTTGATGTTAATTGGAAGTAATTTAGAAAAAGTGGGAGTTTATCATCAAAACATTTTTAAACAAACTTTTACCTTTGTATTTATCCGATGAACGAATTTTCGGGAGGAGAAAGTCGTTCTAGACAGCCTAACTAATAAAATCAAAGAGAAAATGACAGATATATATACAATAATTGAAAAAGCAAGAAGAACAGGAAAAGTAGAAAAAGGAACAAACGAAGTTACAAAAGCTATTGAAAGAGGCACTGCAAAACTTGTGGTTTATGCAGTTGATGTTGAACCAAAGGAAATTGTTCAGCACATTCCTCTCTTGTGCAAAGAAAAAAATATTCCTTGCAAAGAAGCTGACAGCAAGCAAAAACTTGGTATTGCCGTCGGAATCCCGGTATCTGCGTCTTCTGTTGCAGTGATTCAAACAGGAGAAGCTGAGCAGGATATTAAATCTCTTGACGCGCTTTCAAGTAAAACCAAAAAAGAAAAAGACATTCCTCCTTCAAAATAAATTATCTCTTTAATTAAAAATGGAAAAAAAACGAAGGCAGAAAAGAGGCAATGAAAGAATTTCTACAGCTGAAGCAGTCCCCGCGCTTGTTCAGGAAATTCTCGGAAGGACAGGTTTTCGCGGCGAGGTTACCCAGGTTAATTGCTTAGTCACGGAAGGAAGGGATAAAGGCAGGACAATGAGAAGAAATGTCAGAGGCCCTGTAAGAATAGGAGATTACTTAATGTTAAGAGAAACAGAAATTGAAGCCAGAAGAATTAAATCAAAAGTAACTAAAGGAACTTACACTTAAAATGAATGGAAAAGTTATTAGAAGTCTGGATGAGGGATTAGATGATCTTAAGACGGGAGAAATATTAGAAATCACAATGCCTAAAGAAAATGCAAAATTCCTTAGGGGCCATATTATGAACAGAGGTTATGAAATAACAGGAGAATATGATGATAATAATTCAAAAATATATCATGTTATCTTAAATCCATCTAAAAGGAGAAAAAATGCCTAAATGTGTTTATTGTGGTAAAGATTATGAATTCCCCAGGGGAGTTACTCTTGTAATGAATGATGGAAAAATAAATCATTTATGTTCTTCAAAATGCAGGAAAAATATGGGAATGAAAAGACGAAGAGTTCGGTGGATTTCTAAAAAGAAAAAAGTTGGGAAATAAAAAATCTAAAAATAAAACCCAAATTTGTTTCTTCATAATTTTTTTATAATTTTCCAATTTTATCGACGATAAAATCATTTTTTTGGGAGAAAGCTTTATAAAGGAAAAATGGCTTTTTTATGTAGAAAATCAAAAAAGATTGAATAGATTTTCTGAATTAAAACTTAAAAAAACAACTAAAAATTAGCCAAGGCTATCTAACGCCAGAAAGCCTAAAAACAGGAAATAAAATAAGGAATTAAAAATAAAATGACTAAAAAATCAGAGTATACCGGAAAACAAATTCAGGTTCTTGAAGGTCTTGAGGGAGTCAGAAGAAGGCCTGCAATGTATATCGGAGGAACAGGAAAAGACGGCTTGCATCACTTAGTTTATGAAGCTGTTGATAATTCTGTTGATGAGGCCCTTATGGGATATTGCAAGAAAATAGAGGTTACCCTTGGCAAGGACGGTTCTGCAACAATTAATGATGACGGGAGAGGAGTTCCTGTTGATGCGCATCCTACTCTGAAAGTACCTGCTGTTGAAGTTGCCCTGACAAAACTGCACGCCGGCGGAAAATTTGACAAAAAATCTTACAAAATTTCCGGAGGACTTCATGGAGTTGGAATAAGCGTTGTTAATGCTTTATCAAGGAAAATGATAGTTGAGATTAAGAGAGACGGAAGAATTTACAGACAGGAATATTCGAGAGGAAAGCCTTTGACAAAGCTTAAGGTTTCCGGGAAAGTCAGTGCCAGCGAGAGCGGAACAAAAATAACATTCTGGCCAGACCCTGAAATTTTTTCAACAGTTGAATTTGACTATAAGGTTTTAGAAACAAGATTCAGGGAAATAACTTTTCTTAATCCTGGTTTGAAGATAATTCTTATTGATGAGAAAAAAGGAAAGAAAGAGGTATTTTTTTCTTCTGGAGGATTAATTGAATTTGTTAAGCAGATTAACAAGTCAAAAGAAGTCCTTCACAGAGAGCCGATTTATTTCAAGAAAGAAGCAGGGGATATAATTCTTGATGTCGCAATTCAGTACAACCAGGGCTATCGGGAAAATATATTTGGATTTGTGAATACCATCAATACAGTTGAAGGAGGAACTCATGTCTCTGGATTAAAGACAGCTTTAACGCGGGTAATTAACGATTATGCAAGAAAGAAAGGGCTTTTGAAAAATAATGGTAAGAAAAGTGAGTCTCTTTCAGGGGAAGATGTCCGTGAAGGACTCACAGCAATATTAAGTTTGAAAATGCCAGAGCCTCAGTTTGAAGGACAGACAAAAACAAAGCTGGGCAACTCTGAAATAAAAGGCTTTGTTGACTCAATTGTGAGCAGGGCATTAAGCGAGTTTTTCGAGGAAAATCCTGCTGTTGCAAAAAAAGTAGCACAAAAAGCTCTTGAGTCTGCTAAGGCAAGGCTTGCGGCAAAAAAAGCCAAAGATCTTGTCAGAAGAAAAAATGCTTTTTCACTTTCTGGTCTGCCTGGAAAACTTGCAGATTGTTCTAAAAAAAGAGCGGAAGATACAGAGCTTTACATTGTTGAAGGAGAGTCTGCAGGAGGTTCTGCAAAAATGGCAAGAAGTAAAGAAATTCAGGCAATACTTCCTCTGAAAGGAAAGATTCTGAATGTTGAGAAATCCAATCCTGTTAAATCTCTCTCAAGCGAGGAGATAGTAAATATAATCACGGTAATTGGCACAGGCGTCGGCGAACACTTTGATATAAAGAAATTAAGATATAAAAAGGTAATAATAATGACAGATGCAGATGTCGACGGAGAGCATATCAAAACCTTGCTTTTAACTTTCTTTTTCAGGTATATGCCAGAACTTATAGAGAACGGAAATGTTTATGTTGCTTTGCCTCCTCTATACAGGATAAGAAAAGGGCAAAAGGATTATTACACTTATTCCAACGAAGAACTTAAGAAACTTTCTGAGAAGATTGGTTCAGGCTCAGCGAGTGTTACAAGATTCAAGGGTCTTGGGGAGATGTCTCCGCAGCAACTTTGGGAAACAACGATGAATCCAAAGACAAGAAAAATCAAAAAAATATTTATTGAGGATGCTGTTGAAGCAGACAGCACCTTTTCAATGCTTATGGGTAGTGATGTCCAGGGAAGAAAAGAATTTATCGCTGAGAATGCAAAGGAGGCCATATTGGATATTTAAGATGGAGATAAAAGATTTACAAAAAAAGGCAGATGAAATTATTGATAAGATAGATGAAAAACTTGGATGTAAGCACGATATTAATAATACAGTTCTTCATCTTATTGAGGAATTAGGAGAAGTCTCAAGGGAATTAAACAAACCTAATATTAGAAATCAGGAAA
This sequence comes from Candidatus Woesearchaeota archaeon, assembly GCA_964609265.1. GTDB lineage: Archaea > Nanobdellota > Nanobdellia > Pacearchaeales > GW2011-AR1 > ASMP01. The sequence continues at coordinate 3,166 of CAZSQR010000011.1, read as the reverse complement.
TTAATAAAAAAGAATTAGGATATGAATTGTCAGATGTTTTATTTTTTATTTCAAGAATAGCTAATTTGAAGAATATTAATCTTGAAGAATCAATAAAAGGAAAAATAGAAGAATTAAATAAAAGACATAATTTTGATTTATAAAATGGCTAAAAAATCAGGACTTTCAACGCCAGAATGGATTAAAGAAGGATTTGACAGCAAGAAAGATTGGGAAAAAGCAAGAGGAGTAAAAGGAAAAGAGCAGGGAAAAACTTTTAGAATTAAGGTTTGCCCGAAATGCGGAAGCAGAGAAGTTGGTATTATTTTGGGAGGAAAAGAAGGAAAAGGCTCTAGGGGATGGGAATGTAAAAAGTGCGGATGGAAAGGGAAAGAAATTGGTAAATTAGAATTAAGCGAGGACGAATTTATGAAGTATTTGGATGAAAGGGGAGAGGAGGTTGCGTGAAGATGGTAAATGAAGAAATCAGAAAAATTATATTAGAAATTCAAAAAAATTACAGAGAAGGATATGGTCTAAAAACAGACGAAGAAATTTTTAATCATTTATTAAAACAAATTGAAAGGCATATTGAGAAGCTATCCAAATTAAAAGGAAATAGTGATAAGTTAGAAGTCTTTAAGAGAGAGGTTGCAGATATGTACCTCTTGTCTTTAGGCCTAATAGAATTAGAGGATGTGAATGAAAAGATAATCAAGGACTCTGCAGATTATTATTTAAATAAAACAAAAGAGAATTCTAAAAAATGACACCAAAAAAGCCAGAAAACTTCACTGATGATAATGTTTTTAATACAGAAATTTCAGGAGAGATGAAAAAATCTTATCTTGACTATTCCATGTCGGTTATTGTTTCCAGGGCTTTGCCTGCTGTTGAGGATGGTTTGAAGCCTGTTCACAGGAGAATTTTGTATGCAATGCATCTTTTAGGATTGCAGCCAAACAAGCCGACAAGAAAAAGCGCGAGAATTGTTGGTGATGTTCTTGGTAAGTTTCATCCTCACGGAGATACTGCTGTTTATGATTCTCTTGTAAGACTTGCCCAGGATTTTTCTATGAGATACCCTCTGGTTTTTGGACAGGGAAATTTTGGGAGCATTGACGGAGACCCTCCTGCAGCACAGCGTTACACTGAAGCAAAACTTGCACCAATTTCTGTCGAACTGCTTAAAGACATTGAAAGAGATACTGTAAAATTTGTTCCCAATTTTGACAACTCCCTTAAAGAGCCAGAGCTTTTGCCGGGAAAGCTGCCTGCTTTGATTTTAAACGGTGCTTCTGGAATTGCAGTGGGGATGGCAACAAATATTCCACCGCATAATCTTACAGAGGTTTGTGATGCAATAACTGCTTACATAAAAAATTCAAACATCTCAACTGAAGAGCTGGTGCAGATAATCACAGGTCCTGACTTTCCAACAGGGGGCTATGTTTCAGGGGATATGAAAGAGATTTATGAAACCGGACACGGTAGGCTTGTTATGAGAGGCAGGACAACCACTGAGAAAATCAGAGGAAAAGAAGTGATTGTTATAACAGAAATTCCTTACATGGTTAATAAATCAGTCCTTGTTTCCCAGATAGCACAAATGGTTCAGAATAAAAAAATCAGAGGTGTTTCTGACATGAGGGATGAATCTTCAAAAGGCAAGACAAGAGTTGTTTTAGAGCTAAGAAAAGGTGTAAGCTCAAATTTTGTTATTAATTCTTTATATAAATACACAAGACTTCAGGACACTTTTAATGCCAACTTCCTTGCTCTTGTTAAAGGACAGCCAAAGGTCCTGAAATTAAAAGACATTCTTAAAGAGTATGTTGAATACAGAAAGAAAGTAATAACAAACAGAACAAAGTTTGAGTTGAAGGTTGCAGAGGACAGGCTTGAGATTGTTATTGGTTTGCTGGCTGCTCTGAAAGATATTGATTCTATTATCAAATTTATCAAGAAATCAAAGAATGCAAAAGAAGCTCTTGAGGGGCTTATTAACAAATTTAAACTTACTAAGAGGCAGGCGCAGGCAGTTCTGGATACAAAGCTTCAGCAGCTTACTTCTTTGGAGCAAGACAAACTGAAAAAAGAAGAAAAAGAACTTAAGGAAAAAATTTCAGGACTTCAGAAAATTCTTGGCTCTATGTCTGAGGTTCTAAAAGTTATTGTTAAAGAAATTTCAGAGCTGAAGAAAAATTACGGGGATTCCAGGAAGACACATGTGTTAAAAAGAATTTCTGAGATTTCTGAAAAAGATCTTGTGCAAAAGAAGGAAGTGGTTATTACAATCACAAAGAGGGGTTATTGCAAAAGAATGGATACAAAATCTTACAAAGAGCAGCGTCGCGGCGGTAAGGGTGTGATTGGCAGCAATCTTGCAACAGGAGATTTTGTTCGACAGCTTATCACATGCTCAACTTATGATTATCTGATGTTCTTTACTTCACGTGGCAGAGTGCTTTGGCTTAAGGCTTATGATATTCCTGAAGCAGAAAGATACAGCAAAGGAAAATCCCTCGCAAATCTTTTGAGCCTGAAAGAAGAAAATGTAACAAGTGTTATTTCTGTAAAATCTTTTGAAGATAATTTGTTTATGGCTACTAAGAAAGGGCAAGTTAAGAGGATTTCATTGAAGCATTTTTCAAAACCGCGCGCTTCTGGGATAAAAGCAATAAATCTTCCTGCTGATAATTCTGATTTCCTTATTGGAGTTGAAGTTGTCAAAGCAGGGCAGGAAGTTCTTTTAGCCACGAGAAAAGGAAAAGCAATCAGATTCAATGCAGATGCTATTCGTGAAATGGGACGGGCTAGTTATGGAGTTACTGGAATTAAATTAGATAAGAATGATGAGGTTGTCAGTCTGGAGATTTTAAATACAGAAGAAATTTTAACAATAACAAAAAATGGTTATGGAAAAAGGACATCTGTCAGGGATTACAGGAAAATAGCAAGAGCAGGGAAAGGGGTTATTAATTTGAAAGTTTCTGAAAAGACAGGGGATGTTGTTACAACTGTTTCTGTTAATAAAGAGGATAGCATAATAATAACAACTGCAAAGGGAATGGTCATCAGGACTTCTTTAAAGAATATAAGAGTAATGGGAAGAGCTGCTCAGGGAGTTAGAATTGTTAAACTTCACGAGGGAGATGGTGTGACTGATTTGATTAAGGTTGAGGAA
>CAZSQR010000010.1:0-14496 GCA_964609265.1 Candidatus Woesearchaeota archaeon | reverse complement strand
TGTCAGGAGAATAATTGTCAGGGCTAAAAACTCTTTTTTCATAATTTTATTTAGAAAAGAGTATTTATAAAACTTTTCCGAATCCGATTAATCGCCAGTGTCCTTCAATGTTTCTTGCAATGCCGACATTATCTTCTTTTAGTGCAATGACAGGTATGTTAAGAGCAAGTTCAATTTCGCTTTTATCTTTGCCAAGTTTTTCAACACTCCCTACGCTTGTATTTGTATTGATGCTTAACATCAGGAGCTCTTTTGTTTTTATTGGTTCAACAGCTTTGTGTCCTTTTAATCCAAAGATTTCGTGTAAAAGATTTATTTTGATTTTGATTTTGTATGTTATCTCAGGAAGTTTTCTTTTGTGTGAAACGATGCATCCTCTTAATGAATCTGCTTTTGTAAGTGATGGGTCCAGGGAGGTTTCAATTGAAATGCTCGCTCCGGGCCTGACTTCGGACACAGATTTTTTTCCCTTGTAAAGTGAAAGAATTTTTGCATTGAGAGTCTTATATTCAATTTTTCCGTGAGGTTTTTTTATGTTCATTCCTGGCTTTATCTCAATTTCGTCGCCGACTTTTAAAATCCCTTTTTTTAAGACGCCTCCAAGAACACCTCCTTTAAGATTTTCAGGAGTTGCCCCCGGCCTATTTACATCAAAGCTTCTTGCAACAAGGAAGATAGGATCAGAGCTTATATCTTTTTCAGGGATTTCTATTTTTGAAATCTCCTCCAGAATTTTTTCTATGCCGATTCCCTGCTGTGCAGAAACAGGTATTATCTGAGCTTTTTCAGCAATTGTGTTTTTCAGAAACTTCTTTATTTCCTTGTAGTTCTCCAAAGCCTGCTCTTTTGTTACAAGGTCAATTTTATTCTGAACCACTATTATATTCTTAATTCCTTTTGCCTGCAATGCCATGAAGTGCTCTCTTGTCTGCGGTTTTATGCCTTCGTTCGCAGCAATAATTATGATAGCGGCATCAATAATCGCAGCCCCTGAAAGCATTGTAGCCATAAGCATTTCATGTCCCGGCGTGTCAATAAAACTTACATATCTTAGTGGCTTGCCTTTCCCCTGAGTGTTATAACTGTTTCCATCTTTGTAAATAATCGCGTCTGCGTAACCCAACTTAATTGTTATTCCTCTTTTTAGCTCTTCTGAGTGAGTGTCTGTGAATTTTCCGGTGATGTTCCCAAGCAGAGTTGTTTTTCCATGGTCAATATGCCCGACAACACCAACATTTAGTTCTGGTAGTTCTTTAATCATAAAATTAGATTGAAAAATTAGTTTTTAAGATTATTGATTTAAGTAATTTTAGAAATATTATGATGCAGGAGTTTGCTGTGTCTTAGTTTCTATTTTTTCTTCTTTCTTTTCCCTGGGCTTGTTCTGGTCAGAGAAAATTTCAGAGAGTTTTTTATTTCCTTCTTTTAAAACTTTCAGATTAATCTGGGTTATATCTGAAGAAATTGTATTTCCTCTGACTGTTTTTCTTAAGCGAAGTCCTTTTGGCGTGGGGTTTGAGGTTTTCTTTTTTCCCTCGCGTCTTGGTCTTTTTTTCATGGCTTTTCCGTAAGTAAGAAATATTTTTTTTAAGCCGATACCTGGAACCTCTTTGTGGGCTGTGAATCCTGCTTTGTCGCTGGCACCTGCTATTTCAAATTCGTAGCCTTCAAGGTCAGAAAGAAGATCTTTTCCAGGAATTTTATCATGGAGTTTTTTTCCAGGAAGATCCTCGCTTTCAATCTCAAGCTTATATGTCTTCCCTGTTTTTTCCGCTATGTTAATCTTAAAAGGCATTCTATTTTATTGGATAATACATTTTTAAAGATTGTGATGTGTTTCAAAGTATTTAAATAATATATTTTTTTATTTATTATATGAAAAAGAAAGGTGAAAAAATTATTATTTTGAAGAACGTCTCTAAGTATTATTATCTGGGAGAGAATGTTGTGAAAGCTGTTGATGGAATTAATATTAATGTTGAGAAAGGAAGTTTTGTTGCTGTGATGGGTCCTTCTGGCTCTGGGAAATCAACTGCAATGAATCTAGTAGGAAGCTTGGATGTCCCGACACATGGGCATATTTTTCTTGATGGAGAGAATATTTCTGAAATGAATGAGTCTGATTTGGCCCAATTAAGGGGGAAACATGTTGGATTTATTTTTCAGCAATTTAATTTAATTCCGACGCTGACTGTTAAGGAAAATATCATGCTGCCAATGAGTTTGCAGGATATTGATGAATATGAAAAAGAAGAAAGGGTTATGGAATTGCTGAAGAAAGTTGACCTGCTTGACAGGGCAGAGCATTACCCAAATCAGGTTTCAGGAGGTGAACAACAAAGGGTTGCAATTGCACGGGCTCTTGCAAATGACCCGCCGGTTATTTTAGCAGACGAGCCAACAGGAAATCTGGACACTCATACCGGTGAAAGAGTTATGGATGTCTTGAAAAGGCTGAATCAGGAAGGAAAAACAATTGTGATGGTAACTCATTCTCCAGAGCTTGCAAAAGAATATGCTGATATTATTTACTGGTTGAAAGACGGAAAAATTGAGAAAATTACAACAAGAAAAAGCAAAAGCATGAAAAAGGTTGGAAAATGGAAGGGGGATTAAATGAATTATTTTCGATTTGCATTCCGAAATCTCAGAAAAAAAGGTGTTCGTAGTTGGTTGACTTTATTGGGAATTTTTATTGGAATTCTGGCTGTTGTGTCCCTGATAACATTGGGGAACGCAATGAAAGTTGCCGTCACTTCCCAATTTGGTGCAGGAAATACAGAGGTTATTACAATTCAGGCAGGAGGGTTGCAATACGGTCCGCCAGGTTCATTTGTTACAAAACCCTTAACAACCGAAGATGCTGAGGCAATTAAAAGAATTAGTTCTGTGGAATTTGCTGTTGGCAGAAATATAAAAACAGGAAAATTTGAATATAATGGTATACTTGAAATTGGCTCTGCAATTTCTGTTCCTGAGGGTTATGAAAGAGAGGTTTATGAAATTCTTGACGATGTTGAAATTGAGTATGGCAGATTGCTGGAAAGCGGGGATTCTGGGAAAGTTGTTTTAGGATATAATTTTTATGACGGAAAAACAAATAGCTTTGGAAAGGATATTGTTCCCGGGAGAACGGTTTTGATTAATGATGAGAAATTTGAAGTTGCTGGAATCTTGAAAAAAAAAGGAAGCCTTCTTTATGACTGGACTGTTTTTATTTATGAAGATGAACTGAATGAATTAATGGGGAATGACGGGGATAGTGTTGATATGATTGAAGCAAAGATAAAAAGCAAGGATTTGATGGACAGGGCTGAAGAAGAAATTGAAAAATTAATGCGGCAGCGCAGAAATGTTGATGCTGGCGAGGAAGATTTTAGCGTGACAACTCCTGAAGCGACTTTGGAAACTGTTAATTCTGTCTTAGGGGCAATTCAGGCATTTATCATAATTATTGCTTCAATTTCTATTCTTGTTGGTTCAATTGGAATTGTTAATACAATGACAACCTCTGTTCTGGAACGAACAAAGGAAATTGGAATTATGAAATCAGTTGGAGCAAGGAATTCCCAGATTTTTTCCCAGTTTTTCATTGAATCAGGGTTTTTAGGGCTGGTAGGGGGGATTTTTGGGGCTTTTTTTGGTATTTTAATTGGTTATATTGGAACTTTGGCAATTAACAACTGGCTTGGTTCTGGTATTGGTTTTCAGATTGATTATATCCTGATATTTTTCACTTTGATTGGAAGTTTTTTAATCGGGGCAATTGCAGGGATTACTCCGGCAATGCAGGCTGCTAAACAAAATCCGGTGGAGGCATTAAGAGGATGATTTCAAAAGAGTCAGTGAAATATTCTCTGAATAATCTGAAAAACAGGAAAAGACGGAGTGCGTTTACAATAATTTCTATTTTTGTCGGAATTACCACTATCTTTATCTTTGTTAGTTTTGGATTGGGATTGTATAGTTATATTGATGAATACATTTCAGGAGGCTCGGTAGATAAAGTAATTATCCAGTCAAAAGGAACAAGCTTATCTGGGATGGATGACACTTTTGCATTTACAGAAGATGAATTAGAGGCTATTGAAGCCACTTCTGGTGTTTATGAAGCATCTGGTGTTTATTTTAAATCTGCAGAAGTTGTTCAGGGGAAAAAGAGAATCTATACTTTAATCTTTGGTTATGACCCTAAAAAACCCCTGATTATGGACACTTTTAACATTGGCATTGAAAAAGGGAGGGACCTGAATGATGGTGATTCAAGTGCTGTTTTAGGTTATAATTATTTGTCTGACAATAAGATTTTTCCAAAAGGATATTCAGTTGGGGAAAGAATTGAAATCCAAGAAGAAAAAGTGAAGATTATTGGATTTTATGAGGAGATTGGAAGCCCTCAGGATGATGCACAAATTTATGTGACTAATGATTTTATGAGGGATTTGTATGGAGAGAATATTTCTTATAACTGGATTGTTGCGAGAGTTGATATTGAAGATATAGACAGGGTTGTTGAAAACATTGAAAAAAATTTGAGAAAAGAAAGAGGCTTGGAAGAAGGCAAAGAGGATTTTTTTGTGCAGTCGTTTGCAGATATGATGGAAACATATACAGTTGTCCTGGACATGGTCATTGGTTTTATTATTTTAATTGCATTGATTTCTGTTTTGGTTTCTGCGGTTAATACAGCGAATACAATGATTACTTCTGTTCTGGAAAGAATAAAGGAGATAGGGATTATGAAATCAGTCGGTGCGAGAAATTCATATATCCTGGGAATCTTTTTGTTTGAGTCAAGTTTTTTAGGATTTATCGCAGGAATTATTGGTTGTGCTGTTGGCTGGTTAATCAGCTATTCTGGTGCATTAATTTTGGATAACATTGGATACGGGTTTCTGCAGCCTGGTTTCCCTGTTTCATTATTTGCTGGCTGCATTATTTTTGCAGTTTTAACAGGTGCTATCTCAGGAATTGCTCCTGCAATCAATGCAATGAGAATAAATCCTGTTGAAGCATTGAGGTATGAGTAGGGTAAATGGATTACAATTATGGCTCCCGGACTTTAGTTACCTAAATATCTTTAAGCAGTTTCTTTTCTATCTTACTTATTCTATCAAATGTCTCTATAGAGGGGTTTAATCTTGCTTTCTTGTATGCTTCTCTTACTCTAGCTATTACTTCTTCACAATAACGAGGGTATCTTCTTATCGTAGCCTCGGTTATCCTTCTTAAAAAGTATTCTGCCGACTCTATTTGTTCTGTCATGAGATTAATAAATTATTTAAATACAAAGATTATTTTATTATCAGAAATCCCTCAAAGGGTTTCTTTTCATCAACAATTAATCCTATGGTTTTGTTGCAGTGGCTTAAGATTAATTTTGCTAGGTCTTTTCCTGCTGGGGAAGTTTCGAATTGAAGTGGTTTATGTAGTCTAATCCCATATTTTATTACTGATGACTTAAGTTTTCCTATAGATTTCTTAATTAGTGTTTTTATCTCTTGCGGATCAGCGAATTTTATTTGACGAGTACCCTCTATGTAATCCCAGACTTCTTTAGCAGTATATGGTCGGTTTTTACAGTAAACTTCAGCAACAAAGTCGCTTCGTTTTGTGGTCATTTTATTTTCCTCATAAATTCCAAGATGAACTATTATTTAAGCTTTTCTACTTAGTCTTTTAGAAGTAGTAACAGGTTTAGGATGATTTTTTAATTGACCTTAATGCTTCCCTTGATGAGGTTTACGCCCTTCTTGATGAACTATATGATGATCCAGCCGTTTCTTTCCTTCCTTGTGCTTCTTGTGTCTTTTCCAGAAGAACCAGCCAGCAACCCCAAGAACTAAAATTATCCAGAACCACGGAACACTTCTTTTGTTTCCGTTTCTTCCTGTAAAATAAGAGGAGTCAAATATAACTTTTTTTGTCAGCTCTCTCCTGACATTTATTGAATCAGTGTAAATTATTTTTAATTCAATTTCTCCGTCATTTGGAACAGCCTCAAAGTCTGCTGTTGTGTACTCGTTTGAATCAAGATCTCCGATAACTTTTTTATTTGCACCTTTAATGATTATGTTTTCCTGCTTAGGTATTTCAATTGTCAAAGCTTCAATATCAACCTCTGCTGTGTTCAAAATTTCAAAAGTCAGGATTTTTGTGCTGTAATCGTAATCTTCTATATGGACCTCAAAATCTGCCCTGGTGTCTTCAATGTAAATATCAAATTCATTTAGTAATTCTCCGCTGTTTGTGCTTGAATATACAACTTCAATAGGATTATTTCCTTCAAGTGCGTCTCCATTTACTCTTAGATTATATGTTGCCAAATAAAATGAACTGTAACTTCTTGAATAAGTTCCGGCATTTATTGTTATTCTGTTTGTTACACCAGGGTCAAGAGAAAAAGGGTAATTTTCTTTTAATTCAAAAGTCACTATTCCACATTCAGGATTTTCAACTCCGTCAATCTGAAAAACAACTTTAACGTAATCTCCTGGGATTGCAGGATAAGGGTCCTGATTTATTATGGAAACATCCAGGTCACAACTACTTGCCACTACAAGGGGCATTAAAATAAGGCTCAATATTATTATCAGTCCCTCTTTTTTCATGATTTGTTTAAGTAAATTTAGTTTTTAAAACTTATCCACCCCAATCTGCTTTATCCTTTCTTTTTATTTCTGCAATTTCCTGCAACAGAGAAATTTCTCTTGAAGAAAGCAGGTCTTTGTTTTTCTTAAAGTTACGGAACTGTGCTTCTGTGATGTTTGAGTAAAGAAAGTTGGTGTTTTTCATCCTTCTTTCAAAATTTATCCTGGGAACAGAGATTGCAAGTTCCATCCCTTCTGCCGCTTCATTTACAGACTTGTTTTCTGACTGCATATTTTTTATGCTTCCGACTTTTTCATTATTTTCATCTATAAGGTTCATTCCTGGTATAATTTTTCCTGTCTCAATTTTTACCCCGAAGATAGCAGGATTTGTATTCCTGAAAACATGCTGGTGAAGAATTTTGGCTTTTGCAAGAGGTGTTAATTCCATGAGCCTTCTTTTTTCAATCTCTTTCTTTCTTTCCTGCCTGAACTCTTTTAAATCTTCTATAATTTTGTAAATAACTTTTTCTGTCAGGATTTTTATTCCTTTGGTCTGTTTGGAAAGCTTTTCTGCTTCTTCGTCAACCCCAATATTAAAGCCGATAATCACTGCATCAAGTTCGTTGATTTTTAGGTTTGCCTTTGCACTTGCTATGTCTGTTTTGTTTATTGAGCCAATCCCTGCCTTTACAACCGGAATTCTCTCGTCACGAAGCATTGCGAGAAGTGCTTCAAGGCTTCCAAGCGAGTCAGCTTTTGTAATTACTCCCTGCCTGTCTGTTTTAATGCTTTCTGTAATCTGCTTTCTAAAAATTTTTTCAATCTCTTCTTTATTTTTTCTGAAAATAACAAAAGGCATTCCAGGGAGTATATCTGCTTTTTCAATAATCTGCATCCTCAGGCCTGTAGAAGCTGTAATTTTCTCCTTTGGTGCGAATTTGTCTGATAATGGCTTTATTTCTTCAAGGACTCTTATTCTTGTTACCAAAGCCTTTCCTTCAAGTTTCGCTACAGCTATCTGGTCATGCTTTGAAAGTTCTCCGTCATAAAGAATTGATTCAAGATAAGAGCTGTCTTTTTCTTTTTTTATTTCCAGGACAACTCCTTTGGCTTCTTTTGCAAGTGTCAGCCTGCCAGCCAAATATTTTTGACTTAAGCCGCACAAAACCATAATTAATTCAGGAAGCCCTTCGCCTGTTTTCGCTGAACATGGAACTAAAGCTATTTTTTTTGTGAAGTCAGATATTTTTTGGTAGAGGTCTGCGTCAAACCCGTGGTTTTGCAGCGAGCCAATTAAAGTGAGATATTTTTCATTAAAATAATTTTTTACGTTTTCAGACTGAAATTCTATGCTGTTTCTTATTTCTTTGTCAGGGTTTGTCTTCCACCCGGAAATGTTGTCTATTTTATTTAATGCTATTATGAATGGTGTTTTATTGTGTTTCAGGATTTGGATAACTTCTGCTGTTTGCGGTTTTATGCCTTCGTTAATATCAATTACAAGTATTGCCAAGTCTGCAAGGCTTCCGCCGCGCTTTCTTAGATTTGTGAATGCTGCGTGACCTGGAGTGTCAATGAATAAAAATCCGGGAATATCAAGTTTTATTTTATTCTTTTCAATCAAAGGGCATGCAGCTCTCAGCTTTTCTGCAGGATATAATGTAAAAGAAATTTTTTGCGTAATCCCGCCTGCTTCACCTTCCTGAACAAAGCTCTGCCTAAGTTTATCAAGTATACTTGTTTTTCCGTGGTCAACATGCCCGCAAACCGTTACTATCGGCTGCCTAATCTTTCTGATGTTTGTTTTTTGGTTCATAACAGAAAAAGAAAGAGATAGGTTAAAAAGGTTTTTGATTGCCTTGTTAGAAAAGTTAATTAATAGAATCTGAATTTAACAAAAAAAGTGAGAGCCACGAACCGAAGCCCACGACTCTCGGTGTCTAACCGAAGTTAGACAATTTCTACAAAATTTCAGCGTATTTAAACTTTTCTGATTAAAGATAAATTGATAAATACTCTGTTAAGAATTAAAACAATTAAAGATTTAGAAAATTCCGAGACTAAAATAACCAGATTAATTATCTCCAGAATAAAAGAGTCGGGAAGAGGCGTCCGAAGCCAGCAAGCAAAATCCGAAGACCTTACTTAACTGATTGTTCCGCCTCCCTCAACTTGTATCTTAAGTTTCTGTTGTTTTTAAGTCTTTAGTTTTCTTGTTTTCATTGGCGGGTTAAAAAAATTTTGACAATCAAGATGTTTGTGAATACACTAGTCTTAAGGTAACATTTATATAAGATTAATTTTTTATTGGTGTGAATCATTATTTTTTCTGGTATCTTAAAAATGGCAAAAAAACAAGATAAAAAAGTGGGGAAAAAAAGAGACAAAGAAAAATCAGGATTTTTTTTGGAAGTTAAAAAAATTTCAAAAGACGCTTTCCTTCCTGGATATATGTTTGATACAGATGTTGGTCTTGATTTGAAAGCTGATGAGGATGCTGAAATTTTCCCAATGGAGCAAAAGACTGTGAAAACAGGAATTGCTGTCAGAATTCCAGAGGGGCATGTTGGTCTCATAAGGGACAGGGCTGGAATTGTGAGCAAGATGAATGTTCACACAGCTGCAGGAACTTTTGATTCTGCTTACACAGGAGAAGTTTCTGTTGTTTTGGTCAATCTTGGAGAGGACACTGCAGAAATAGAGAAAGGGATGAGAATAGCTCAGTTAGTTATAATTCCTGTAACAAGAGTATCGGTTAAAGAAGTTAAATCCCTTGCACAAACCCAGAGAGGAGAAAAAGGCTTTGGCTCAACAGGTTTTAAAGAAAAAATAAGCGAATTAAATAAATTAGCAGAAGAAGTTAAAGAAGAAAGATAAAAAACTGAATACGCTTTTAGTAATCAGGCATCTCTTCTTTGTTTTTCTTTTTGTTTTTTTTGTCTTTCTCAGTCAGGGTTTTTTGGTCTTTTTTCTTTTCCTGCTCGCTGCCTGACTCCTGAGATTCCTGCTTTAAATCATCTTCATTTATAGAATCAATAAATTCCTTAAATTTTTTGAATTCTGCTGCAGGAATTTTCACGCCTGATTTTGTAAAACCTGTATATCTTTCGCCTGTTACAAATTCCCTTATGGTTAAGCCAGGTCTTCCTCCGAAATCATCAATTCTGATTACAATGTCAGACATTTCGTTTTTTGGGATTTTTCCGATGTCTTTTTCCATGTTGAGACTTTGTAAAGAGGTTATTTAAATTTTATGGATTTTTGATCTATTCTGATTGCTTGTGTGGAAAGAGTGCTCTGCCGCCTGTTCTATTTTGCTGAAAACTTTATGAAGCGCTCTTCTGAAATCCCAGTCAAATGCGTCTGCCTCAATTATTTTTCCTGAATAAATGACCAAAACATGAATGCTGAATTTTTTGTTTTTGTCGCTTTTTTCCCCTTTGTAATTATGTTCCTTCAGATGTATTCTGATTGATTCAATGTTCTTCAGCCTGCGCTGGATTTTTTTGGAATATTCAGAAAAAAGCTTTTGAAAATCTCTTTTATCTTTTTCATTAAGAATATCAAAGCCAATTGTCTCAAGAGGAATCATAATAAAAATTGATTGCGTATTTATTTAAATCTTGTGGGGAAATGTTCGACGCCCGGACCAGGAGTTGAACCTGGATATCCTTTCGGAAACGTGGGTTCGAGCCACGCGGACCACCGTTGTCCAACCCGGGCATGCAATTCTAAGTAAAACTTATTTTATATTTTTAACTAAACAGACAAATTTAATAATACTCAATTATAATCTTTTTTATGCCTAAAAAAAGAGGATTTGGGAAAAGTTCGCAGGAAGAAGATTTACAAACTCCCTTGTCAAGAAAACTAAAAAAAAATAAAGCTGTGAACGTGCTTGGGTTTATATTTTCCTTGTACATGTTTGTTTTTTCCCTGACTTTAATCAAGGTTTCTTCTGTGTCTCTAGGGGAAGGAATTTTTCATTTAACCAAAAACGGAATAAGTGAGATAAATGCTTTTGGGTTTGGCTGGCTCGCAACCCTGATAACTCAGTCATCCGGAGCAGCTGCTGCAACTCTTATTGCTTTCCATCTGGCTGGAATCATCGGTCCGATTTTTTTAATATACATGATAATTGGAACAAGAATCGGGACTTCAATAACTGCTTTATTTGCTTCTTTCTTAATTCACGCAAAGAAAAGGGATTTCAGACACGGATTTGAAATAGGGCTGGCTAATATGGTTTATGCTATTCCAATAGCTATTATAATGTTCTTGCTTGAATTTTTTACCGGATTTTTTAGTAAAATAGGAGGGTATTTTGCTGTTTTTGACTTTCATTTTAAATATGATCTCATAGATATGGTTGTTTTGCCTGTAATTAACCTAATTTCTTCTATGCCTGACAATCTAAAAATTGTTTTAGGTGTGATTTTTCTGATTGGAAGCCTGAAATATCTTCCGAGATTCATGATAAATATTTGGGGGGAGGTGTATCTAAGGACAAAAATAAACAAATTTTTAGATAAAAAATGGAAATCTTTTTTGTTAGGACTTGGGATTACTGCTCTTTTGATGTCTACAAGCATTACAATTACTTTTCTGATTCCTTTGGTTGTTACAAGAATTACCAAACTGAAAAAAGTAATCCCATACCTGATTGGTGCAAATTTAGGAGGAGTTTCAGAGATTGTTTTAGGCGGGCTTGTTTTAGGCGGAAGTGCTCTTCCATCAGTTTTTACATATGTATCTTTTTCAGTAATAGGGCTGTTTTGGATGTTTAACACTGACCTGATGTTCAGAGCAACAAAATTCCTGTCTAAGAGAACACTGCATGTCTCAAGAAAAAGAGCTTTAATGTTTATTATTGCCTTTGTTCTGGCTGCTGTGGTTCTGTCTTTTATCTAAGATCCATCACAATAATCTTTAATAATTAAAATTAGTAGTAAAATAGATATTTCAAAATTTGAAACAAACTTATATAAACTATTTCATCTGGTGTGATACTATGAATATAAACTTTATTGAAAAAGATACGCCTATAAAAGACATTTTAGAAACTTCGCCAAAAGCTGCTGAGATATTAATGGAATATGGGTTAATGTGTATTGGCTGTCCGCATGCAGGAAGGCATAGTCTTAAAGAAATAAAAAATGATTACGGCTTTAGTGACAAAGATGTAGAGGAAATTCTGGTCAAGCTTAATAAAATTGAAAAAAGGAAAATAAAAAATGATAATAAACAATAAAACTGCAAAAAAAATAAGGCAGGATTTTCCTATTTTTAAGAATAATAAAGGTTTAATTTATCTAGATAATGCTGCGACATCCCAGAAGCCCAGACAAGTAATAAAAGCTGTGACAGATTTTTATGAAAAAGATAATGCAAATACCGGAAGAGGGCTTTATACTCTTTCTGAAAAAGCCATAGAAGACTATGACAATGCAAGAAAGACTGTTGCTGAATTTGTTAATGCTTTTCCAAATGAAATTATATTCACAAAAAATACCACTGAATCTCTTAATCTTTTGTCTTATTCACTTTCTTCAATTATCCCTAATGAAAAAGATGAAATCGTCCTGACAGAAATGGAACACCACTCAAATCTGATTCCCTGGCAGCAGCTTGCAAAAAGGAACAAAATGAAGCTGAAGATAATCAGGATTAAAGAAGATTTTACTCTTGATATGGAAGACGCTGAGCAAAAGATTACAAACAAGACAGCAATCCTGTCTTTTACTCATGTTTCAAATGTTACAGGGACAATAAATAATGTTAAGGAGTTGATTAATTTGGGAAAAGAAAAAGGTGCGATTACAATTATTGATGCTGCGCAAGCTACTTCAAGTATAAAAATCGATGTTAAGCATTTGGAGTGTGATTTCTTGGCGTTTTCGTCGCACAAAATATTCGGGCCGACAGGAATAGGTGTTCTTTACGGAAAAGAAGAGTTTCTTGAAAAAATGCCTCCTTTTACTTTTGGGGGAGGGATGATAAAAAAAGTTGAATTGGGAAGTGCAGAATGGGCAGATATTCCTGAAAAATTTGAAGCTGGAACGCAAAACATAGCTGGGGCTGTCGGGCTTGGAGAAGCAATCAGGTATCTAGGAAAAATTGGATTGGAAAACATTGCTGAATGGGAAATGCAGCTGACAAATTACGCTCTTGAAAAATTAAAAGAAGTTCCTCAGATTAAAATTTACAGCCCTGTTGCAAACAAAAATGCAGGAATAATATCTTTTGGTCTTGGAAAAATCCATCCGCATGATGTTTCTGCTTTGCTGAATGAAAAAGGAATTGCAATACGTGCAGGACACTGTTGCGCAATGCCTCTGATGAAAAAGCTTGGACTTCCTCAGGGAGTATCAAGAATAAGTTTTTCAGTATTTAATACATTCGAGGAAATAGATAAGCTGGTTAATGTTTTAAAGGAAATTGAGGCTAAATTAGGATAAAATGGAAACTATAAGACATGATAGTACATACAAAAAGCACATTATTGAATTATGGAAAAATCCAAAAAACTTTGGGACAATTAAAAGTCCGACTCATGAACTCACAGAACATAATTCTATCTGCGGAGATGAAATAACTGTTCAGATTATTGTTAAGGACGGGGAAATAACAGATGCCAAATTCAGCGGAAGCGGGTGCGTTTTAAGTGTAGTTTCTGCGTCTCTTCTAACTGATAAATTAAAAGGGATGGAAATTGAAGACGTGAAAAAATTAGGGCAAGACGACATAAAAAAATTACTTAAGACAAAGATACATCTGTCAAGGATGAAATGCGCTCTTCTTCCTCTTGAAGCAACAAAAAAAGCATTAAAATGAAAAATAAAGGACTATACAACGACAAAATCCTGAAGCTGTGGAAAAATCCAAAAAACTTCGGGAAGCTGAAAAATCCTACACATAAACATTCTGAAGCAAATACTATCTGCGGCGACAATATGTTTATTTATCTGCGGGTTGAAAAAGGAATTGTCAAAGACGCGAGTTTTTTTAGCACAGGATGCCTGATTTGTATTGTTTTCGCCTCAAAACTTACAGAAATGATTAAAGGGATGAAAGTCCAGGATGTCTGCAATTTAAAAAAGGAAGATTTCCTGAAACTTTTAGATGTTGAGATAACTCCTTTAAAAATTCGGTGTGCTTGTCTTCCTCTTGATGCTGTTCAGAATTGCCTGAAGAAAGGGAAAATCTGACATTATTTTTCACCTATTTTTTCAAGAAATTTCTTCCTTTTCTCTTCTGTTTTTTCATAACTTTTCTGTATCTTTTCTTTTTCGTTTTCAAGGCTTTTAATTTCCATGCTGTTTTTTTCAATTCCTGAAAATTTTTCTTTTAAAGGGTCCCGTTTGATTGAGTTTTCCATTTCAGTAATCTTTTCTTTTTCTTTTCTTATCTGGTCTATTTTTTCTGAGATTTCCTGCTTATTTTTGTGGCTTGTTTCGTTAATCAAAGCCAGAATCCTGCTGTATTGGTCTTTTTCAAAATGCTCTGGGAAGTTTTCTTTGTGTAATTTAACGATATGCATCTTTTTTTCGTCAACGTGAAAGGTATTCCCAAGATGTCTGAAATCAATCATATTTTTTAAAGAAAAAATTTCCCTTTCCACTTCTCTCCTTAGAGGTTCAATCTGCCCTTTTTCTTTTAACCATTCAGAATATTCTTTGCTTTTTTTGATTTCCTCAATTTCTTCATTTATTTTCTTATTTTGTTCTTTAATGCTTTTTATTTTTTCATCCAAAAAATATTTTTTCTTTTCCAAATCTGAAATAAACCTGCTAAGATTGCTCACTTTTCCCTGAATTTCCCTGATATCTGAAATGGAATTAAGAATATCAATAATGCCTTTATTTTCCTCAAACACTTTTTTAAGCTGGTCATAGAGCCTTTT
>CAZSQR010000009.1:0-16278 GCA_964609265.1 Candidatus Woesearchaeota archaeon | reverse complement strand
ATTCCTCACTATCTTATTAGGCTTTCCTTTTTGGAAGTAAAGAACTCCTTCACTTATCCAATTTCCTGTTTGTGAGATGTCAGAACTATATCCTTCCTGAATTCTTAATTTTGAATTTTGCGGCAAAGAAATAATTCCATAACCTTTTTCTGTTAAAGCACTAAGCTCCTTATCAAGGGGAGCACAAACAGTTCTAGCTGATTCAATTCCTCTTGACTTTATGTCAATTATTATCTCCATAATTTCCTCAGAAATCTGAGATTTATAAAGGTTTCTAATCTGTCATCTCTTAAGAAAAGTAACATCCCTCAACTCTAAAAATCCGGTTAGACATCCCCAACTAATCAAAACAAAAACACTTCGGGGCAGTAGTTTAGAATTATTTTATAAGTCCCTGAATATTTTCAATAGCGTCTGCGACTTCTCTTCCTTTCTTGGTCAGTTTTATTATTTTTATACGCCCCTTTTTTTCAAAACTAACCAGCTTCAACACTTCAAGAGTCTGCAGAATTTTTACTGCATGGCTGTAAGTGCAGTCAACTTCCTTAGCCAATATACTACCATACCTCATTCGCGTATTCTTTTTCAAAGAGACCAGCATCAAAGCAGGTTTTCTCCGAAAAAAGATGTCAAAGTTGTCTTTCATTTTAATTTTTGAATTTTAGTGAATTTTCTCAAGGTTTTTTAATTATATGTTCCTATAAGGGGTTTAGCCTTAAATATGCTAAAACACTCATGTTACAAAAGATATATTCAATAGGTGTTTTTAAATGTTGTTATTTTTAATTCTAAAATGGTAACAGAATTTGGAGAGTTCATAAATTTAAAATTTTTGAGTTTTTGGATTACCTAATTTAGAGAGAGGGCTGTTTTTAGTTCTTTTTTTAAAAAATACTTAAACTATAAACATCATTAAAAATATAAAGAGTCCTTGAATAATCTTTAAGATTAAAATGCCCAAAAAACAGCAAAAGTCACGGGAAGAAAAACTTGCAGAAAGTTTTTTTCCTGTAAATCCAGAAGATATTAAGTATGCTATATCTAAACCATACAAGTCCCTAGACATCAGTTCTTTGATAAAAATTGAAAAAAAAGGTAAAAAAATTGGACAAACAACTGAAAGAAAAAAGTCTAGAAAAAAAACTGCGTCAGGAAAAAGGAAGAAAGATAACAATCTAAAATTTAAAGAGTTCAAGATACCAAAAATAAAGCTGAAAAAAAGCGGTTATGAACTTGTTATTACAGAAAAGCCGCAGGCTGCGTGGAAAATTGCCTCTGCCCTGGGAAAATCAACAAAAAAGTCTATCAATAGAGTTCCATATTATGAAGTTGACAGAAAAGGGGAAAAGATTATTGTTGCATGTGCGGTAGGTCATTTATTCACACTGGCACAGAAAAACTCTGGCTCAAAAATTCCTGTTTTTGACCTTGTTTGGATTCCAAATTTTTATGTAAGAAAAAACGACTTCAGCAAGAAATATTATAATGCTCTATCAAAACTTGTAAAGAACGCAGGAGTTCTGACCGTTGCCACAGATTACGATATTGAAGGAGAGGTTATTGGGTTAAATGTGGTGAGATTTATTGCGGCACAGCCTGATGCAGGAAGAATGAAATTCTCATCACTTACAGAAAAAGAACTCAACCAGTCCTATGAAAATAAAAAAACAAGCATTAACTGGGGGCAGGCAATTGCAGGCGAAACCAGGCATTTTTTAGACTGGTTCTATGGAATCAACCTTTCCAGGGCTCTAATGGACTCCTTAAAATCCATCGGAAAATTCAAAGTAATGTCTATAGGAAGAGTTCAGGGACCAACGCTAAAAATAATTGTCAAGAAAGAAAAAGAAATTCAGGCATTCAAACAAAAACCCTATTGGCAGGTATTTATTACTTTAGAAAATCCTAAGATTGAACTGATTCATAACAAAGATATTTTCAGGAAAGAGGAATTAAAAAAGTTTGAGAATCTTGTCGGAAAAACAGGCAAGGCAGAAACCAAAAAATTTCAGAAGATTCTCCCGCCAAATCCTCCTTTCAATCTCACAGCATTGCAGACAGAATCTTACAGGCTTTTTGGAATAAACCCTGGAAAGACACTTGCAATAGCTCAGAATCTTTATCTTGCTGGTCTTATATCTTACCCAAGAACCTCAAGTCAAAAACTCCCTTCCTCAATAAATTACAAAGAGACTCTCCAGAAACTCGCAAAAAAATACAATGTTGGGAATCTTATAACACGGGAAAAACCTGTTGAAGGAAAAAAAACAGACCCCGCACACCCTGCGATTTACCCAACAGGAGAAAATAAAGGCACGGACATACAGGCTTTACCCGGAAATGAGAAAAGGATTTATGATCTTATAGTAAGGCGTTTTCTCAGCCTATTCATGAGCGATGCAGTTGTTGAGAATAAAAAAATCAAAGCTGAAATTGAGGACCTGACTTTTACAAAAAAAGGCTTGTCAATAAAAGAAAAATCATGGATGCAGATTTATCCTGTTAAAATAAAAGAAAAGGAGATTCCTGATTTAAACAGAGCTGTTAAAGTTTCTGATTTAAAGATAGAGGAAAAAGAAACCCAACCACCAAAAAGATACACCCCTGCGTCGCTTGTCTCGCTTCTTGAAAAAAAGAATCTCGGAACAAAGGCAACCCGTGCTGCGATTCTTGAAACACTTTATCAAAGAGGTTATATTCAGGGGCAAAGCATAAAAGCAACCCCTTTGGGAATTTCACTGATAGACACTCTTGAAAAACACTCTCCAATAATTATTGACGAATCACTAACTAAAGATTTTGAAAAGGAGATGGAGGCCATTTCTGCTTCAAAAAAAGGTCACACAGAGAAAAAAGAAAAGATAATTAACAAAGCGAAAAAGACAATAAGAAAAATCATAAAGCAATTCACAAAAAAGCAGGAAAAAATCGGAGAAGAAATTTCTCAGGCAAATCAGATTTTTATAAAACAACAGAGAGAAGAAAGCAAACTTGAAACTTTCTGTCCTGTTTGCAGGAAAGGAAAATTAAGGATTTCTTATTCCAAAAAAACAAGAAGATATTTTGTTTCATGTAATTCTTACCCTGAATGCAAGAACACTTACAGCCTGCCCCCTAATGGACTAATTAAAAAATCAGACGAAATCTGTGAGTATTGCGGTTTCCAGAAACTCATGCTGATAAAAAAAGGCAGACGTCCGTGGATTTTCTGCTTCAATCCCGAATGCCCGACGAATAAAAAAAGGATTGAAGCTTACAGGAAAAAGCGGGAAGAAGAAAGTCAGGGTAATTAAAATTCCCTAAACCCACTTACCCAAATTAGTCTGTGTCTTCATCTGCTCAAAAAGTTTGCTTTTTTTCAAAACTTTATCAGGGTCAAATCCAAACTTAATCATTCCAATCTTCTTCGCACTTTCTGTCATCTCATTAATCTCAGGAAATTCAAATTTTTTATTTTTTAGTGCTTTTCTTACTGATTCACGGACAACCCACACTCCAAGAGATGCCCAATAGCTCGGAAGCTCAATTCTGATTGCAAGAACCGAGGCTTGTCTTTTTATTTTTTCAAGATATTCAAGCACAGGAAGCCTTGAAGCATAATATCCTCCAGAAGTGTTTGAAGCATATGTTTTTCTTCCTGAAAAAGACTCAAAGTCTGTTGCAGCTTTAATTTCGTTTCCAGGATTCCACGAGCTACCGGGAAGATAAAGCTCAAATAACTCATAGCTCCATACATTTGGAAAAAACATTATCAGGTAAGCATTTCCCATAAATTCTCCAAAAAATAACCCGTGATTTTCAGTCCATTTGTAGCTGCGAACTTTTTCCAAGAGTTTTTTTCCAATCATATCATCTATAGCTGTTATAGACCACCGTGTAGGAACAAGTTTCTTGTCTTTTTTCAATCCAAGAACTCCAACACTGAGGATTTTACTTAAGGTGTATTCATTAAATCTGCTTTTATACAATTCATTAATTCCTTCAGCTGCTTTTATATCGTCATTCATAACCTTATCCAGCTTTCTGTGAACTTTTACATTACTTGTAATTTTTGCTTTTTTTAATGGGGCCCTCATACCTTGTGGCAGCAAAATCCTGTCTTTCCTCAGACCAGGACCTATCTTTTTTTGCAATTCTATTTCAACATCAACAGGCTTTGAAGCTATTGCAAGTTCTTGTGCAATCTGGACAAATTTCTGATTGTTTTTTCCGTCCCTTCTAACATTTTTGACATTTGTCTGAAACCGGGAATTAAGAAGATTCTCCCTAAGTCCAAGAACATCTCTAATTCTAAAATTATGGTTTGCCCAGTAATCAGGAGAATCATAAACCCATGCATTTTCATCTTTTTCCAGCGGGCTGAGAATCCCCACATTCACCAAGGGATATTTCAGCTTTGAGCCGATGAAAACGCTCGGTGGCGAGTTTGTATTTAATTCTGAAACCTTGCCAATTTTGTCAAGATTTTTATACTTAAAATTAATTTCAGCAATTTTTTTTATAACTTCAAACCTTATATCTTTTTTGAATGCCACAAGAAACTAAAGAAATAAAAGTTTATATTATTTAGGAATTACTGCAGAGTTTCTGAATTTCTGTTTTCTTCCATTATAACCAGCCCTTGCGAAATATTCCTTTATTTACTATTTCAAAATTTAGCCCTTTTTTTGGCATGCTTCTGTGTTTAAGGAGAACTGCTCTTCTTTTTCCACGGTCATTTTTCAACTCAATGATTGTTTTGCTCCAGTACTTGAACAAATCTCCACCAACAATATTTGCCTCAGGTTTAACTCCTTTTTTCCACTCTTCCTCAGAAAGAAATTCATGATAAACCTGATTTGTGATTAAAACTGGAATATTCTGGTTTCTTGAAATTTCAGAAAGAATTCTCATCTGCTTTGCAACTTCCCTGTTCACTTCTTTGACTTTACTGTCGTCTTTTGATTTTTGCGCATCACCAAGCTCAAGCCTGTAAAGCATAGCCATCCCGTCAACAATAATTAAGCTGATATTTTCTTTTCTAACTCTTTTAAGCAAATTCATAAAAAATTTTTTCTGCTCCTCAAAACAGGTTGGATTCAAAATAAAAATATTTTTTAAGATTTCTTCAAAGTTTTCGCTTCCAACAACCTGCTTCACTCTTTCAACGCTGAAACCGCCTTCTGTGTCTATAAAAATAACTTTTCTTCCTTTTTTTGCTATACTACATGCAGCCAATAAGACAAAATTAGTCTTCCCGCTTGCTGGTGGTCCTGCAATCATTGTTATAATTCCTGACTCATAGCCCCCATAAAGCCACTTGTTCAGGTCATAACTTCCTGCAGAGATTTTTTCTATTTTTCTGTAATTTGAATGTTTTTCAAATTTATCAGGCATAATTAAAAAAGTAAGATTAAGTTAATAAGAATTATTGTGATTTCCCGCACGCCTATTTAAGAGAATCTAATTCTACTTCATCTTCAAAAAATCTTTTTCAATTTTTTCAAGGTCTTTTATAACAGAAGCCACAGCATCATTCACAGCTTTTTTTATTGTCTTTCCCTTTACATTTATTTTTATTATTGGCTTTTCAGAAGGATGTTCCCGCTTCCAAGCCGCAAAAGTCACTGCCGGATCCTTGTTAAGATAAACTCTCAGGAGTTCTGCAATAGTAAGATTTTCAACCTGCATCTCAACCTCATCCTTTGAACTTTTCAAGACTTTTATTTCCATAATATGAATTCTCGAAGATAGTTTAAAAAGATTGTGTTTGGATTCTCTGTTAAGTTAATCAGGACAGCATAATATTCCTTCGGCTCCGCAGTAGTAATTTTCACAAACCTCATCCCAGCTACAATCGGATTCATAAACAGGGCTCTTGGGTACTGAACACTTTATTCCTCCGCCGCAACCATCTTCATCTGGGGTATAAATAAGGACCCGAGTTCCACAAGTCAAAGGACCTATATCCCCCCAGTCACCGCTTCCTGCTACAGGATTATTGTTCTGAATTTCAGATTTACTACACCAATGAGTATCTTGTTGATTCTCCTCACATTTATTATCTCCTGCATCCTTACTAGAAACATACCAATCAGATTCTCTATAACAATAAATTGTAATGTCCTGACAACCTTCTTCAATCAAACACTCAGAAGAGCATCCATCTCCATCTTCAGTGTTTCCATCGTCACATTCTTCTCCAGTATCAACATCTCCGTCACCACAATAAGGCTCTTCTGGAGGTTCTTCTGACCCTGTAGCACTAGATTTTTTTATTGTATATGTACCTGTCTGTGAACAGACTTGTTCATTTCCAGAATTGTCAATAAAATAAGATGTATATTCTAATTTATTTGCATTAGCTGGTCCAGAAAATGTTTCTGTTTTTGTAGTAAGTTGATTTAATCCTTCAAAACCGTTTTGGACACTGCTTGAATCTGTTTCATTAAGTAGAACAATTTTAATTCCTCCTATCTCTCTCCCGCCAGAATCTCTTCTAAGACGAACAGAATAACCCCCTTCAGAGTCTTCAATAACACTCTGAATATTTATATTAACTTCAAGGCATTTTTGCCCAAACTCAACTTGTTCAGCTCCGCCTTGGACTATGTTTCTTATCACAACCCATATAATTCCTGCTGATACTATAACTAACAGAACAATTATTAGTGTAGCCACAATAGCCGATACACCTTTCTTATCCTTTAAATCTCTCTTTTTTATCATCCTTATTCTCTTATAATAAATGAAGAGAGTATTTATAAATTTTCATAGTAAAGAAAATTTAATAAAATCAAGAACTAACTTCTTAATCTCTCATTTTTCGCTTTCTTTCTCTTCACCAACATCATCTTCATTAAAATCCTCGGCTTCTTCAAAATTGCCTTGCTCTATCCTACTACTTGCCTCTTCTTTTATTCTTTTAAGATCAGCGATTGTGATATTTTTTGCCATGACAGGATCAAATTTTATTACTCTTGCAGGTGTTTTTTCAGGAATCTTAGAATATATTTTCTCACCCCCAGACCCTATAATTTCATCAGGTTTTTTTTCAGTGTCTTTTCTCAGATTTATCCCAAGGAAACTTTCAAGCTTATTCACAAGCCTGTAATCATCTTCTGGCAAAATTCCCTGCTCTGCCATTTTTATTGCAACTTCTGATTCAGAAAGCTCGCGGGCAAGCTGCTCCTGAGTGAGCTTTTTCAGCCTTCTTGCCCTCATAATAACCCAATGAAAATTATCAATAAGGTCAGGTCGCGGTTTTTTTTCCAGAGGTATAAACTTTTCATAATTTTCATCAGCTATTTTTTTCAGGTTAATATCTTCTTGCTTTTTTTGGAATTCTCTTGCCTCAATTTTTTTAAGACCATCTTGATTTTTTCTGGCAGCCGCAAGCATATCATAAATTTTCGAAGGCTGTGAAGATTTTTCAGATTCTTTGAGCTGGAATGTTGTTGGTCTCCTGATAATTGATATATTTTCCCTTCTTGAACAGGATTCACAAATTTTTATAATTCCTTTTTCTTTAAAAGAAATAGCCTCAAAAAGCCTTGCTTTTTTCCCTGACACGCCGCAAATAAAGCATTCCATAAAGAATAAAATGTAAAGGTGTTTTTTAAGATTTGTATTGAAAAAGGTATAGATTTATTTCCTACTAAAAGCCCTTCATCTAATTTGTTATTTTGGATAATTCCTTGTTAATAATCTCTTTAAATTCTTCGAATCCAACAGGTTCTGAAATTTTTATTTTCTCATTGACAAGAACTGTAGGAAGCTCGGTTATATCATAATTCTGAATTAACATCTCCACACTTGTGAGGTTGTTATCTCCTGCAATAGGTATGAGCATTATATTGCTCCCGTATTCCTGCTTTATTTTATAAAGCAGATTAGAAAACACATTCTGTTTTGCTCTTTTGTCCAAACTTATATCATTAAGCTCATAAAAATAAACCACATTAACAATAGAAGAATTGCACTTCTCTTTGATTTTAATACTATTAAGCCAGAACAAAGCTCTTAACAAATCAAATTTTTTATGTTCTAGTAAAATTGCCTGAGAAATTTTATTTGCCTCTTCGTACTCCTCTAACATCTCAGCTTCCTTGTAAATTCTATCCCCGAATTCAATATTCTTTTGGATTGATAAATCGCAATTTTCAATCGGAAAATTAGACAATAAGTAATTCTGCAATCTTGCATCCAGCAGATTAGTTTCAGATTTAACATAGGTTTGGTAGGCAAAATTATTTCTGACGTTTTCTATGGAAAAACCGATAAAAATCCCTATTGAAAACACAGCTATTGAAAAAATTAGAGCAAACACAAACGCATGCTTTGGCTTTACCATTTTATATCTTTTCTTATTATTTTATACATTGAAACCGCTAATATGACAGGATGTATAGTTAAATATGCAAAAAAATAAGCTGTAAGGTTAATAAAGTTTTTCCTAACCCCCGGATTTATTTTATTTAACCCGAATAAAGTCAGAGATAATCCCAGTATCAGAACGATTGCTCCAAAGAAATTTAATGTTGTAACATTAACGTATAGATTGTTAGATGTTAGGAGAGATATGTTTGATGCAACACTGTAAGAAGTATAGCTGTGCATTAAAATTAATCTTTTTATCCACAAATAGAGAAATATGCTCAAGCCCAAAAGCCCTAAAAACATTGAAGTCGCAAACAAAGGAATTATAAAATACCCCAACGGACTTTTTTCAAATATCTGTTTTCTGTATGAAAGAAGTGTTTGTACTCCGCCTATATCCCATCTTATTCTCTGTCTCCACCAGTCCTTTTTTGTGTCAGGAACAGAAGTGTAAGTTATTGCATTTACAGCAACTCTTATCCTGTAACCTGCTTTGATAAGTCTCCATGTTATTTCAACGTCCTCTGTCATATTTTTAGGGTCAAACCCGCCGACCTGTTTTAATACCCCTGTTCTGTAAACACTCAAAGCTCCAGGAGTAACCCATATGCCCTCAACAAATTCAAGAAGCTTTCTTGTGAAAATTATCATTGCATATTCTATTGCCTGTAATCTTTCGAGAAGTTTTTTATTATTCTTAACCAAAATTCTCCCGGTAACAGAACCTATTTCAGGACTATCAAAATAACCCACCATATTTCTTAAAGCATTTTTGCGAATATAAGAATCAGCATCTATAATTGCTACCAAATCAGTCTCTACTTTTTTTAATACATAATTTATAGAATCTGCTTTTCCTGTATTTTTTTTGTTTATAAGCTTAACTTTTGGATATTTTTTCGCGATTTCCTGCACAATTCTTTTTGTGTTATCAGTAGAGCCGTCATTAATGACCAGAATTTCTTTCAAATTTTTATAATCAGATTTTAACACTGAAAAAATTGTCTCTTCTATTCCTTTTTCTTCGTTATGGGCAGGGATGATTACAGAAAGAGAGAAATTTCTTTGGGGTTTTTTGTAGACAAAAAATTTTTTTCTGTTAATAAGATAAATAAATAAGAATAAAGAAAAAAAGTAAATTGCTATAAACATGTATATTAAATAGATTACAGATAGCCAATTCATTTTTCCATTACCTTCTCCTCAGATATGTTGAAATAATTGTAAAATTCATCGCTTAGGCTCAGCTCCCATGTACGACCAATTTTTTTCTTTTTAACCAATCCAAGTTCTGCGAATTTCTTTATATGGTCATATGCTTTATTACCGCGGATTTTAACAACCACTGACTGCTTAATCAGCTGTTTATATGCGATTATTGCAAGAGTCTCCTTTTCTGCTACTGAAAACTCACTGCTTCCAGAAGCAAGTCTGTTAACAAGATAAATGTATTCCTGGAGTATATCCATTTTCCACATTTCTCCCCCCTCTCCTTTTTTCTGAACAATTTGGATTACAGAATCAGAAGCCTCGTATTTCTTTTTTAATTTTTCAATCAATTCGCGGATTTTTAAGGGATTTAAATCAGAAAGAGAAACTAATTCCTTCATATCCAAAAATCTCCCGGAGATAAAAAAAATTGCCTCAAGTTTTTTCAAATCTTCTTTTTCCCAGTTTATCTTTCTTTTCATTTTATTCAAATCTCTTTCATCATACTAGAAGGATTTAAACTTTAAATCTTAAATCACAAATCTCAGTATTGCTCCAATCCCGCCCATATTGTTAAATTGTTCTCCTTCTGTAATTTCAATTGATATTACTTTTACTTCAGACCCTATATTGTTAGCTAATCTTGTCAGCTCTTTTATTTTCAATTTTCCGAGTTTTTCTGATAAAAATAAAGTATCAACAGCACCGACCTCCAAGGCTTTTTTTACATCTTTTTCTCCCAGAAGAGTTTTTTCAGGATTTGCCCCCAGGTTCTGTAAGAATTTTTCAATTTCTTTTTTTTCAAGAGTTCTTTCATGATTAGCCAAAAGATTCTGGGATTTTACCACAAGTTCGCGGAGCCCTGATTCAGAACTGTCCCCAACATCAATCTTCCCTATAACCTTTTCACGAAGCTGTGTTGTAAGATAATCTCCTTCCAAAAATTCATCTTTTGTGGGTATTGGCCCGCCAACAATAATCCCTTTAAGTTTTGGCATACCAAAAAAAATTTTTTTCATTTCGTCAGCAATTCTCTTGTAAAATTCCTTAGTCAACCCCTCAGTAATTCTATGAAATCTTTGGCTACTCTGCCCGCCAGCTCTGACTTTTGAAGGGACGCCTGAGGTCATTTTCTGGAGAGCTTCTATACTTTTTCCTTTAAGAAGACCAATAGTTGCTTCTTTTCTATCCATAACAAGCAAGCCAAAAACTTCTGCAACTTCCAGCATCTCTTTCAAAGGGTCAAGAATAAATTCCTTGTCGCACCGGTACATTCTTGTGTTTAAAGGTACTAGAGGCTCAACCGCCCAGAATTGCAGGTCTTGCTGTCCCTCAACTTTTGACACATTGCCGCAAAAAACTGCCAGCCCTTTTTCAGGTGTTTTTTTATACTCTCTAAGCCCCCTGGTTATCTTGTCCAAAGCACTGCCAACATTTTTTCTTGTTGAAGGTGACTTAATGTTCTTTGCAGTCGATTTTTCTGCCTCAAGCTGGTCAATAACTGTGTAAAGATTCTGTCCTGCAGGAATATAAACTGTTATAAGCTCTGTAGCTCTGGCTCTCTTCTCCTCAAGCTCTTCAATAATTTCTGCCATTTCCTGCTTTGTCATTTCTGCCATTTTGTTTTCTTTTTCTTTTTATCTAAAATAGGCTCTGTGCCTGCACTCGGAAACTCTACTTTAAATTCTTTTCCTGCTCTAATATAAGCTCCCCCCGAAACATTTAGAAAATCTTCTTCATAATTTTTAATAATTTGGTATTCTCCTGTGGGTAAGGTTACCGCCCCACTTGTGAGACTTAATTGAATTTGTTTTTCAGTTTTTGCCTGTCTATCCAATGAGAGATTTTTAATAATGATATCCCAATCTCCTTTATCTTTTTTTGTTCTCGTATGTTCTGGCCAAGAAGTTAGATGTACACTTTTCTTTCTTTCAAATTTTTTGAAATATTCTTGATAAATTTCTTCAGTGATAAAAGGCATAATTGGAGCAATCATTTTCAAAATTGCGAGGAAAGAATTATACAAAGTGTATTGCGCGGATAATTTTTTATTTCCTTTTCCCTGATAAATTCTTTTTTTAACAATCTCTAAATAGTTATCACAAAAGTCCTTCCAGAAAAATTTATCTACATTAAATTTAGCTCTTGAATATTCATATTCTTCAAAATGGGAAGTAACTGTAAATATATAATTATTTAATACTTTCAAGAACAATTCATCTAAAGGTTCAAGTTTCTTCGGTTTCTTCGGCTTATTTTTTCCAACTGCCGCAAAAACAAATTTAGATGCATTAAAAAGCTTATTAATAAATCTCTTTCCGGCAATTAATTCTTTTTCCTGATAATCCATATCTTCTCCAAGCCTTGAACCCGCAGCCCAAAACCTCATTGCATCTGCACCATATTTTTTCATAATTTCTTTTGGATTAATAACAATTCCTTTGGATTTTGACATTTTCTGCCCGCCGAGAGTAACAAATCCTGAAACCATTATATCATTCCAGGGAATTTTCTTTTCAGAAAAATAAGATTTTACTATGGTATAAAATGCCCATGTCCTTATTATATCATGCCCCTGCGGACGCAGTGAATAAGGAATTTTTATCTTATTTCCTATTAAAGAAGAAGTAATTTGAGGGGTTAAAGAGGATGTTGCCCAGGTATCCAAAACCCGGGTTTCTGGCTCTGCAAATTTTTCGCATTTAGGGCATTTCTTTTTTGTCTCTAAAGGATCAACCGGAAGCTCTTTAATTTCAGGGAGAATTATCTGCCCGCAATCAACACATTCCCAAACAGGAATAGGGATTCCAAAGTGCCTATCCCGGGAAATACTCCAATCCCACTCCAAACCCCGAACCCAATTTTCATAACGCTTACACATGTGTTTTGGATACCACTTAATTTTTTTTCCTTGTGCTAAAAGCTCTTTTTTCTTATTAAGTATTTTTATAAACCACTGGTCTGTAGGAAGAAATTCAATTTCTGTTCCGCACCTATCGTGGACATTAACAATATGAGAAATAGACTTTGAATCCAACACCAACCCTTCTTTCTTCAAATCCTCAAGAATTTTTTTCCTAGCTTCCTTAATCTTCATCCCCTTATACTTCTCAATCTTTAAAGTTCCGTCATAATTAAAGATGATTTTTGGCTCAAGCTTATACCGGTTTATTGCATCAACATCAAATTTGTCTCCGTAAGAGCAAACCATCATAATCCCTGTCCCTTTTTCAATGTCTGCAGATTTATCTGCTATTATTGGAACTTCATAATCAAATAAAGGAACCTTTGCTTTTTTTCCAGTCAAAAGATTATGTTTTCTATCATCAGGATTAACAAAAATCGCAACACATGCAGGAATTAATTCAGGCCTTGTTGTCGCAATAGGCAAAACCTCACCTTCACATTCAAATTTAATTGTAGAAAACTGGCTTGGGAGCTCTTTATCTTCCAATTCTGCCTGGGCAATTGCTGTCTGGCACTCAGGACACCAGATTGTCGGAAACCCTTTTTTATAAATTCTTCCTGCCTTAAACAGCTCAATAAAAGATTTCTGGGATATTTTCTGGGAGTTCTTGTCTATTGTAGAATAAGATATATCATAATCAGAGCTTATTCCAAGATTTTTCCAGTCCTGAACAAATTCAGGAGTGATTTTTATAAGAGTCCTTAAGCACAAGTCAATAAAATCTTTTCTTGACATTTCCTTGCTTTTCACATTATTCAATTTCTCTACAAGTTTTTCAGTAGGCAAACCATTATCATCTGTTCCAAACGGATAAAAAACTCCTTCTTTCATTCTTCGGTATCTTGCTATAAAATCCTGCTGAGAATAAGAAAAGGCATGCCCCATATGCATATCTCCTGAAACAGTCGGCGGAGGAGTATCTATGCTATAACATTTCCCTTTTTTTTTAAAGTCAAATTTGTAGATTTTCTGCTTTTCCCAGAACTTTCTTATTTTCTCTTCTGTTTTTTGTATATCGTAATGCTTCATAAATATCAGTAGCACAATAACTTTTAAAAACTCTTTGAATTTTACTGACTATAAGATAATGGCAGACCAAAGAATACAAATGCCGGCAGGATTCGGCGGCTTAATGAGATTCAGTGAAGAATACAAAAGCAAAATAACACTAAAGCCAGTCCACGTAATCGCATTTATAATTGCGGTGATGGCTTTTAGAATTTTATTGGAGTTTATTTACTAACTTTTTAATAGATAAGTTTATAATCAAATCAGCAAAAAAGTAAGATGTTTCCAGGATTAGGCGGGTTAAACCCAAAAAAAATGCAGGCGATGATTAAGCAGCTTGGCATGGAACAGGAAGAGATTTCTGCTTCCCGCGTTACAATTGAGAAAAATGACGGCGGAAAAATCGTCGTTGAAAACCCTTCTGTAACAAAAATTTCAATGCAAGGCCAGGAAAACTTCCAGGTCTCAGGAGAATTAAAAGAAGAAAGCGCAGAACCAGAGATAACACAAAAAGATATCAAGACAATAATGGAAAAAGCAAATGTCAGTGAGAAAGAGGCAAAGAAAGCTCTTGAAGAATCAAAAGGAGACCTGGCAGAGGCGATTTTGAAATTAAGCAGTAATTCTTAAGTAAGATTCTGAAATTATTTTTATTCTATCCTCCCAGCACCAACAATTATTTTAATTCAATCTGCCTAAAGTAAATATGGAAAAATTCCTTGAAAACCTGGCTGCAGCTGAAAAAATCATATATTCTGCTGACCATCTGGTTTACATAACTTTCCCATTAATTAAAGACAAAAGACTTCTTATCAAGATTATTCAGGAAATAAAAGACGCGATAACAGCCTGTATTACTTCAATTCTCCAGCGTGAGTATATTTACAAAAGAATAAGCCTTTACAAAGACCCAAAATCAAACTTCAGGACATTTACCGAAAAATGCGCTCCTAGGTATAAAATAACAAATGAAGAAATAAAACTAATTTTTGAATTGTTTGATTTTGTAGAAAAACACAAAGAAAGCCCTTTTGAATTCATAAAAGATGACAAAGTTGTGATTCTCTCAAACAGCCTGAAACCAAAAACACTGACAGCTGAAAAAGCAAAGGAATTCCTGATACTTGCAAAAAATATTTTGAGAAAAACAAAAGAAAATTTCAATAAAAACTTTTAATATACAAAAGCATAAAAACACAAAATTGAGAAAAATATAAAAAGTCAGTTATCTTATTAAAATATACTTCTAACTTATGAAGAGTTACAAAAAAACTACAGAAAAAGTCCAGTTGTAGGTCATGCTAGGAGAAAAAAGGGGAAATTTTATTTTATGGAAGAGATAATTCAGGAAAAAATAAGTGCAGACCATCTTCTTTATGTTAGCCTTAAGTATACAAAAACCTGCGACGTTATTCTCAATCTTCTTCTCAGATGGCGAAAGATGATTGAAACCAGCATTAATGAAATTCTAAAAACTGCAAAAAAGAAAAAAAAGATTTCGAAAATACCTGAAAACCCTGTCGGAAAAATAGAAACTATGAAAAAGATTTTCAAAAAGAACAAAGACGTTCTTAAAGTGATTGAAATGTATGAGATGTTCAGAAAAGTAGAAGAATTGCGAAAAGAAAGGATAGGGGAATTCAGAAAAAATGTAACTTTAAGGTTGTTTTATAAAGGAGAGGAAATAAACGTGAATCTTGAAGAGCTGAAAATCTACGCTGAAAATCTAGAAAAGTTTATAAGTATAACTAAGCAATTTCTTTTATCAAAAAAAGCTTAGAAGAAAAACTTCTAATCATAGAGTTCGGGAATTCAGAAAAACACGCCGAAGTTTAGATTAATCGTTAAAAATTTAAAGCAGAGAGTTAGATTATCTGTATTAAAAACAGAGAGAAATACCAAAAATGACAAAAATAATTGTTATTGCATCTGGAAAAGGAGGGGTTGGAAAAACAACAACAGCAATAAACCTTGCAGTTGCTATGAAATACTTTGGAAAAGATGTGTTAGTTATTGACGGAAACTTATCAACGCCGAACGTGGGCATTCACTTAAATGCTCCAGAGGTTCCTATAAACCTGAATCATGTTTTAAGAGGTAAAGCAGAGCCTTTTGAAGCTGTATATGAACACGAGTCCGGGATTAAAATTATGCCGTCTTCCATATCAGTAAAAGAATTAAAAAGAACCAAACCAGAAAAACTGAAAAATTTCAAAAATCGTTTTAAAAAAATTTCAAAGCATGTCATTGTTGATTGTGCTGCTGGTCTCGGGAACGAGGCTTCGTGCGCTATTGAAACTGCAGATGAACTAATCATTGTCACAAATCCTGAAATGCCTGCAATCACAGATGCCTTAAAAGCAGTAAAAATTGCAGAGCAGCTGAAAAAGCCAGTTAAGGGAATTATTGTGACGCGGGTGAAAAAAGACACTATAGAGCTCTCTCCTGAAGTTGTAAAAGAAATGCTTGAAATACCTATTCTTGGAATGATTCCAGAAGACGATTATGTAAGAAAATCAATAAGCATCAAAAACCCTGTAGTCCATATATACCCAAAAAGCAAAGCTGCCAGAGCATACAAAGAAATCGCTGCTAAAATTCTTAACGTGTCTTATGATTCTAACAAAGACAGGGAAAAAATCCTTGAGAGGCTTTTGAGAAAAATTGGAATGAGGGCTTGATTAACTTAACAATAATTATAATGGCGACCAAGAATTAAAATTCTTTTTTTGTTT
>CAZSQR010000008.1:0-20319 GCA_964609265.1 Candidatus Woesearchaeota archaeon | reverse complement strand
ACCTTATTTTATAGGGATTAGGCAGACATTGTTTTGACTAGTTCTGATATGGAGTGTAAGGAGGAAATTAGAATATGAAGTTATATGTTGGGAATCTGCCTTTTAGCATTGATTCTGAAAAACTGAAGGAGCTTTTCTCGTCTTACGGCGATATTGAGGAAGCAACAGTTATTTCAGACAAGTTTTCAGGCAGGTCAAAAGGATTTGGTTTTGTTAGTTTCACGAAAGATGAAGATGCAAAGAAAGCAATAAAGGAAATGAATGACAAAGATGTTGAAGGAAGAAAGCTGAAAGTTAACGAAGCAAGACCAATGGAAGAAAGACCGCCACGAAGAGATTTCGGCGGAAACAGAAGAAGGTTTTAGTAAGAAGTAGCGACAAACTAGAAATTCTTTTTTATTTTTTATTTTTTATTTTATTTATTCTTTAGAAATGTTACAACAATCAGGTGCAATATACCAAAGACAAAGCTAAAAGCTGCAAGAAAGAAAAGGGCAGAAGAAAATCTTTTCACTAAATCAAGGTTTTTTACAATAAATCCCAGAACAAGGGAAATTCCTGCCAGCAAAAAGAAAATTTTTGGGTGAGGCTTTCTTGAAATAATTTTTTTCCTCTCTAGTTTTCTTAAGAACTTTGAGAAATTTTTACTGCCTTTGCCCATAATAATCCCAAAATCACAAGGTTTTTAAGCTGAATGTTTTTATTATTTTTGTAAGTCAGGTAGTTAACTTCGGAATTCAGGCATTAACTTGCCAAACATCGGGAAAAACGATATTGAATTCTGAGGAAGGTCCGGACACCTCTGGTAAATTATTTTATCAGAACAAAGTTGCCAGGGAAATCCTGGGTGCTGTGAGGTACGGCTCCATTCTGGGTTAAAAACCAGAATGGCTGGAACTTGTAAAAGTTCTTGCTGGTATAGAGACGAGCGTATTAAGTTACGGTGGAACGAGCATCCCAACTGGTGCAAGTCCTAGAGACGCATAGTGGAATGTTAACGCTTTCCGTCTGAATACAGGGAAAGACAGAATCCGGCCTATTCCTGACTTACATTTTTTCATTTATTTTTATTAATTTTTTTCTTAGAAAGTCTTTTAAAATCAGCATTGTTGTATTCCCTGAAGGGACCGTAGCTCAGCGGGAGAGCACATGACTGAAGCTCATGGTGTCCGGGGTTCGACTCCCCGCGGTCCCATTTTCAAAAACATTTATAAAATAGAAATGATTTGGATACATAAGTAAAAGAGGAAAATGGCTGAAAAAACCGGGAAGACTTCAGAGAAACTTTTGATAGGAAAAATCTTTGGAATTTTGAGCATAGTTTTTGCTTTTCTTTCTGAAGGCGGATTTGGAGGAATTATATTAGGAATTATAGGACTGGTTCAGCTAAAAGGTATAAAAAAGGGAGAAGCCAAAAAATCGCGCAGATTAAATATTATTGGAATTGTTATAGGCGGAATTCTTTTTGTAGTTTATATTATCATGATTATTACAATGATAGCTAAAGGAGAATTAAATCTTTTAATTTCAGAATGAATATCAATTTTATAAAACCGAAGCAAGGAGCAATGGAGATGTCTATGGGGACAATGGTTACTATTGTTCTTGCTGTGACTATGTTGGTTCTCGGTATTTTCTTTGTGAGGCAGGTTTTTAGTGTAGGAACCGGTGCGATTGATGCTATTGATTCAGAGGTTCAAAGCGAGATACAAAAACTTTTTGCAGAAGAAGGAAGAGAGGTCGCAATATTCCCAACTTCAAGAAGAATCGAGTTAAGGCAGGGAGACTCTGGAGGAGGGTTTGCATTTTCTATCAGAAATGTCGGAGCAGAACAGGCAACATATGCATTTGAAACCAGAGCAATAGATGCAAGCAACTGTCCTGGTGTTAGTGAAGAAGATGCCACAAACTGGGTAATGGGAAAAAGTGGAACTGTTGAAAACCTTGCTTCAGGAGCCATATTAGACGCAAGATTAGTCACATTCAATATCCCTGGCACAGCTCCTTTATGCATACTTGAGTATGAACTGGTTATTAAAAGAGACGAAGTAACAAGAGCAGCTCCAAACCTTTTTTTAACGATAAAGTAATTCTGGTAGATAACTTAAATTTTTAAACAAATCTTTCTTAATTTATTTATGCCCTTAAGACTTTACAATACTTTAAAGAGGAAGAAAGAGATTTTCAAGCCGCTGAAAAATAAGAAAGTCGGAATTTACACCTGCGGCCCGACTGTTTACTGGTATCAACATATTGGAAATCTCAGAAGCTATATTTTCCCAGATATACTAAAAAAAGTTTTGAAATCTCAGGGTTATAAAGTTAAGCACATTATCAATGTGACTGATGTTGGACATCTTACTTCTGACGCTGACACTGGCGAAGATAAAATTGAAAAAGCTGCGAAGAAAGAAGGAAAAACAGCCAAAGGGATTGCAGATTATTATTTTAAAATCTTAAAACAGGACTTGAAAAAAATTAATGTTTCTGAGCCAGACATCTGGCCTAAAGCGAGCGAGCATATAAAGGAGCAGATTAATCTGATAAAAAAGCTTGAGGAAAAAGGCTACACTTACAAAACAAG
This sequence comes from Candidatus Woesearchaeota archaeon, assembly GCA_964609265.1. Taxonomy (GTDB): domain Archaea; phylum Nanobdellota; class Nanobdellia; order Pacearchaeales; family GW2011-AR1; genus ASMP01. Next base: position 17,735 of record CAZSQR010000008.1, on the reverse strand, counting down.
TGACGGAATTTATTTTGATACTTCAAAACTAAAGGATTATGGGAAACTTGCCAGTCTTAATGTTAAAGGGATTCAGGCAGGAAAAAGAATTTCTCTTGGTGAAAAAAAGAACAAGACAGATTTTGCTCTTTGGAAATTTTCAGAAAAGCCAGGCATCAGGCAGCAGGAATGGAAATCTCTATGGGGCCTGGGATTTCCTGGCTGGCACATTGAATGCAGTGCAATGTCAATGAAATATCTAGGGAAAAGTTTTGACATACACACAGGCGGTGAAGACCATATCCAGGTTCATCACACAAATGAAATAGCTCAAAGTGAATCTGCAACAGGAAAGCAGTTTGTTAAATACTGGCTCCACGGAGCATTCCTAACAAACAAAGGAGAGAAAGTATCAAAATCCACAGGAGGACTTTACACTTTATCAGAAATTGAAAAAAAAGGATATAACCCTCTTGACTTGAAGTACTTTTATTTGTCCGCGCACTACAGAAAGCCGTTGGAGTTTAGTTTCCAGGCACTGGATTATGCAAGAAATTCCCTGAAAAGACTAAAAGAAATAATTTCAAAACTGGATAAAGGAAAAAAAACAAACAAGAAAAACATTGAACTTGCCTGGAAGCAATTTCTTGAGTTTTTGAATGATGATTTAAATTTCCCTAAAGCGGTTTCATACATGTGGGACATTCTAAGAGACAACAGGCTTAATGACCCTGAAAAATATAAACTTGTTCTGAAGTTTGATGAAATTCTCTGTCTTGATTTAGACAAAGAAGAAAAAATTAAAATTCCAAAAGAAATTAAAAAACTTGTAAAAGAAAGGGAAGTGCTTAGAAGGGAAAGAAATTTTGCGGAGGCGGACAAAATCCGGGAAAAGATTAATAAATTTGGTTTTGTTATTGAAGACACTAAAAAAGGAATTATTGTGAAAAGGAAGTAAAAAAGAAAAATGAAAAAAAGAGGGGAAGAACTGAAATTTATACAATTAGGTTATAAGCCCAGAAATGATTTGGTTTGTTTATTTAAGATTTCTCCTAATAAAATTTCTATGAAAAAAGCAGCGAATACAGTTGCTCTTGAATCCAGTGTTGGAACATGGACAAAAGTCACTGGAAAAGATTACGTTGAAAAATTAAGGGCAAAGGTCTTTTCAATTAAAGGCAATCTTATAAAAATAGCTTATCCCCAGGAATTATTTGAATATGATAATGTTCCAAATATTCTTTCAAGTATTGCAGGAAATATTTTTGGTATGAAAGCTGTTAAAACTATCCGGCTGCAGGACGTTTCATTTCCCAAGTCAATTCTGAAAAGTTTTGCAGGTCCAAAATATGGAATTTCAGGAATAAGAAAAATAATGAAAATAAAATCACGCCCCTTAGTCGGAACAATAATAAAACCCAAGTTAGGATTAAATACAAAACATCATGCAGAGAGTGCTTATCAGTCCTGGCTCGGCGGCTGCGATATTGTAAAAGATGACGAAAATCTGGCATCACAAAAATTTAACCTCTTTGAAAAACGGCTCGCAAAAACTTTAGAGATGGCTGATAAAGCAGAAAAGGAAAAAGGAGAGAAAAAAGCTTATTTGGTTAATGTTACTGCAGAAACAAAAGAGATGTTAAAAAGAGCGCAACTTGTTGAGGAAATGGGAGGGAAATATATTATGATTGATATTCTCACTGCTGGCTGGGCTGCATTACAAACCCTCCGAGAAGCGAATTTTAAAATGGCAATTCACGCGCACAGGGCGATGCACGCTGCTTTAGACAGAAATCCTGAACACGGAATAAACATGATGGTTCTTGCTGACTTCGCCAGACTGATTGGAGTTGACCAAATTCACATCGGCACAGGAATCGGAAAACTTGAAGGAAAAATAAAAGATATTAAAGAATTATCTGAAGAAATTGAACAAAAAGATGTCAAAGCCACACATAACAGATTAAAACAAAAATGGGAAAAAATAAAACCTGTTTTAGCTGTTTCGTCAGGAGGACTGCATCCTGGGCATGTTCCTTTTTTAGTAAAAAATCTTGGAAAAGATTTGGTTATTCAGGCTGGCGGGGGAATCCACGGACATCCTTCAGGCACATTCTCAGGCGCAAAAGCAATGAGACAGGCTGTCGACGCAACACTAAAAAAAATTTCTTTGGAAAAATATGCAAAGACGCATTTTGAATTAGAAGAAGCACTGAAGATGTGGAAATAAAATGCAAAAAGAAAAATACAGGAAAGCTGTTTTCATTGTAGCTTACGCAAAAACAAAAAAAGGAATTGAGTATCTTTTACTAAGGAGAAAACTGCACTGGAAAGGATGGGAATTTTCAAAAGGAGCAATAAAATTTTCTGAGGAAAAAAAGAAAGCAGTTAAACGAGAGCTTAAAGAAGAAACAGGGCTTGAACCGATTAAGATAAAAAAATTTTATTATTCTGGTAAATACGATTATCATAAAGCATTTCCAGATCGGCGAGGAATAAAAGGTCAAACATTTATGTTATACTCTGCTGAAGTCAAAAAAGAAAAAGTTAAGCTTGATGAAATTGAGCATTCTGGCTACAAATGGATAGGCTTTGGAAAAGCCCTAAAAATGCTTAAATTCCAAAATCAGAAAAAATCTCTGAAGATTGTAAATAAATGGCTAAAAGAGAAATCTCATTAAACTAGAAAGAGGACCACCGTATCTGAAGATTTCTATTAAAGAGTCTGTAAAGATTATCAGAATCATAAACATCAAAAAAGCCCCTAAACTAACATAAAATTCTCTCTGAAGAATCATTCCTGTGACATTTCTTTTTTTCGCTTTATCATAACAAAGAGCATCAAAAGGAACATGCATTGTTGCCTGGGCTGCTCCGTAAAAGATCTCTGTAATAATTACCTGAACAGGGGTTACTATGAAAGACTTTATCACCCAGATAACCGCATTTGTACCTGCTCCTATTTTCAGAATATTCTTTCTTTTTTGCATACCTGAAAGTTTTCCTGCTATAAATGTAAAGATAACTCCTGAAAAAAGAGCGAGTGAGGAAACTATCCCTAAAGAGACATACTTTTCTTCGAGGATAAAAAGAAATATGAACAAAGGCCATACAACATATCCGAGTCGTATCTCTGCTCCGTAACCTATAAATCCAAAAACTTCTTTTAATCTCTGCCCATGGAAAAATTCTTTTAAAGAAAAATGGAATTGCTGGTGGATTTCTTTGGTGAGAAATAAAGGGATAATTGAACTAATAAGAAAAATAATCACCACGATAAAAAGAATATGAAATCCAAAAAACGCTAGGATCAGCCCCCCAACCAACGGGCCCATCGCTGCAAAAACAGTTGCAATGATTTTTGAAAATCCGACCTGCATTCCTCTCTGTTTCTTGTCGCTGGATCTCGCGAAGTCTATGTGATAAGGAACCCAGAAAAAAGCTACATGAATTCCATAGGTTAAAGACAAAAGAATCATAGGCCACTTAAAAGTCCCCAGAGTATAAAGAAGTACAAAAAGAATTATCAAGAAAGGGATACTTATGAGCATACAATGTTTAAGTCCTATTTTTGAAAAGATTTTCGCAGAAACCAAAGAAAAAACTGCTGTTACTAATCCTAGAATTCCATAAAAAAGGAAAATGGTCGAAAAAGAATACCCTAGCTGATAAAGATAAATAGGGATAAAAACTCCTGTCAGTGCGAGGGCAAAAGCCCTTATTGCAATACTCGCATATAATTCATTAAGTTCTCTGTTTCTCAGGAAATGAAAAAAATGATGGTGCGAATACATTTGGTAAAAAAGGAAAATTCATTAATAAAAGTTTCTAAGTAATTAACAAATTATAAAAACATTATTTTGCTTGAATAAGAATGAAATTTAGGAAAATCATTCTCAAATCTGGAGCAAAAATATTATTGGGAAAAGATGCTGAAAGCAACGATGAACTTATAAAGAAGTTTAAAGGAAAAGGGAATATTATAATACACACTAAAGCGGCCGGAAGCCCTTTTTGTGTTATTCTGAAAAATAATAAAAACCCTATATCTATGCTTGATATAAAAGAGGCTGCAGTTTATTGCGCAAGATACAGCCAGGATTGGAGAGACAATAAAAGTGATGTTAAGGTTCACTGGTTTGATGGAATAGATGTTTATAAAAAAAGGGGGATGAATATTGGAACTTTCGGAGTAAAATTTTGGAATTTGATCACAATAAAAAAGAGGGATATTCTTAAATTAAAGAATAAAATAAAATGACACAAGGACAGGTACAACTAGGAAAAAAAGGAGTAACAGAAAATTTTATTGAAACTTTGAGAGACCATTTCAAAAAATATGAAGATATTAAAGTTTCTGTCTTGAAAAATGCAGGGCATAAAAAAGAGAATATGAAAAGATATTCTGAAGAAATTCTGAACAAACTTGGGAAGAACTACACTGCAAAAATTATTGGCTTCACAATTTTTCTGAAAAAATGGCGAAAGGCGCAGAGATAATATTATTCTATTGCAATAATTAATATAAATAGTTCTTGTATTTAAAAAATATGAAACCATATCAAGAATGGTCAATTGTCTATGAGGATAATGAATTAGATGTAAGAAGAAATCCGGAAGATCCAAGTGAATATGGATTAAATAAAAAAAATACTGAAGATTATTTATTACTTCCAAGAGGGACTTTAGAAGAAATTGCTCGTGGAAATAGAGAACACGGAAAGGAAATTATTATTAGGTTAATGCCTTATCATTTGCAAGGGAGGTTCTTTGAAGGAACTCAATTAAATTATGATTCAATTATAGCATCAATAGATAAAGCATATTTGAAAGAGGAAGAAGAATATAGAAAAGAAATAAAAAATAAAGATAGAAAAGATCTTGCTTCTTTAAATTTTGGTTAATAAAACCAAATAGTTTATAAACTTCTCTTTTCAACTTTTCTTAGGTTAACAGCATTAGCTGTTCTAGCGTTGCAAAACGCGCCGGATGAGATTTAACAATATTTGAAATGGAAAAAACTGAAAAAAATCCTGTATATGAATTGCCTACGCAAGAATATAATCTAAAATTAGCTAAGGCTTTGAAAAAAATTCCTGAATTTAAAGAGCCAGAATGGGCTGCTTTTATTAAATCAGGTCCTGGAAAGGCAAGACCTGTTGATGATTCTGATTTCTGGTATAAAAGATCTGCGAGCATCCTAAGGCAAATTTATAGAAAAGGAATTCTCGGTGTTAGCAGGCTAAGAACACGTTATGGTTCCAAAAAGAAAAGAGGAACAAAACCTGAGAAATTCAAAAAAGCAAGCGGAAAAATAATAAGAACAATTTTGCAGCAATCAGATGCAGCTGGCTTTACTGAAATTATTAAAGGAATAAAAGGTGTGAAAAGCAAAAAGCCAGGAAGGCGGTTAACTGATAAAGGAAAAAAATTCTTGGAGGGAATAAAATGACAGAGACATATACAATTAAAAGCTATCTTGAATGTCCGGGGATTGTCAATAGTAGTTTATATCAGGGAGAAGGAATTAACAAAGAAGAGGTTAAGGTTATATCAAAGGGGGGATTAGATAAAAGAATACGGAAGATTATTGATAAACAAACTGAAGAATTATTAAAAAATCCTGAATTAAATCCAATTGTCAAGATAATAAATCTGTAAAATGGGTATAAAAAATCCTGAGAAAAAAGCAAAACTTGCAAAGAAAGCAAGACAGACAAAATGGGCTCCTGTTTGGGCTGTATTAAGAAAGTATGGAGTTGGAAAAAGAGTTCATCCTTCCTCAATAACAAGACACAGACGCTCATGGAGAAGAACAAAACTTCACATTAAACCAAGAAGACAGAAAAAATCACACTTTGGATAAATAAAATAAAACTCAGAAAATGGCTAAAATAAAATCAAAAACAAAAAGTCCTGATGTAAAAAAAGAAGAGAGGGAATATGTAATCCCTCTTAGAAAGAAATGGGCAAAAGTTCCAAGGTACAAAAGAGCAAACAAAGCAATAAAATCAATAAAAGAGTTTTTGGCAAGACACATGAAAGTTCGTGACCGTGACCTGAACAAAATTAAACTTGACACTTATATCAATGAATTTATCTGGGAAAGAGGAATAAGAAAGCCGCCTGTGAAAATAAAAGTAAGAGCATTTAGGGAAGGAGAAATTGTAAGAGCAGAACTCTCTGAGCTGCCTGAAAAGTTTAGGTTTAAAAAAGCAAGAGAAGATAAAAGAGAACAAAAAGCAACTGAAATAAAAAAAGGAAAAGTCAAAAAACCTGATGAAAAGCCAGAAGAAAAAAAAGAAGAGAAGACTAAAGAAGAAAAAACTGAAGAAAAAGAAAAGAAATCTGCGGTAGTTGAAGCAGGCAAAAAATTAGAAAAAGAAGCTTCCAGAAAATCAAAACAGATGGCAAAGATGAAAACAAAAGAACCAAAACATCAAAGAAGAATGGCACTTCAAAAATAATTTATATCTAATCTTAACAAATTCTTGTTTTTCTGATGAATTTTTTTAATTAAAACGACACAGCTACTCTGTTTTTTTTTCTAATATTCAATAGAATTTTAAAGGATTTAATATTTTATAGTTAATGAAAATTAATATTGAGAAAATAAAAAAAAGCAAGTCTGTTAAAGAACTCTTGGAATTTGGAATTATAAACATAGACAAAGCTTCAGGACCTACAAGCTTTGATGTCTCTAATTTTGTAAGAAAAACTCTTGGGTTGAGGAAAACAAGCCATTTTGGGACTCTTGACCCCAAAGTTACAGGTGTTTTGCCTGTGGCACTTAACAGGGCATGCAAGCTTACAGGATTTTTTCTTGGGGAAGACAAAGAGTATATCGGAATAATGAGGCTGCATAAAGATGTTTCTTTAGAAGATATTAAAGATACAATAAAAAGAAAATTTAGAGGTGTGATATCACAAACACCGCCTGTAAAATCCCGTGTAAAAAGACAGGAGCGTGAGAGGGAAATCAGGAAATTTGAAATTCTTGAAAAAAAATCACAGGATGTTTTATTTAAAGTCGCTTGCCAGGGAGGCACATATATAAGAAAACTTATTCATGATTTGGGAACTGAACTGGGAATCGGAGCGCACATGCTTGAACTAAGAAGAACAAAGGCAGGAATATTCAGCGAGAATAATAAAAAATACCCAAGCATGAACCTTTATGAATTTGAGAGAATTGTTAAGGCATTCCAGAAAGACCCTGAAAAAAATGAATCTGCTTTGAGAGAAATCATAATCCCCGGCGGGATTATTTCAGAGCTTCACCCTGCTATCCAGATAAAAAAAGAATATGTTAACAAAATCCTTCATGGTAGTCCTATTTTTTACGATTATTTAAAGGATATGAAAGAGAATATTAAGGAGAAAAGATTCTGTGTCTTTGAGAGGGACAGATTTATTGGAATTTATAAAGTTACATCAGAAGGCAGGATTTTTGCCAGACCAGAATTTGTTTTTCAGCCTCTGGAATCACTTGGCAAAAAGATAAAAAGTGAAAACAAAAAAAGAAAATGAGAACATTTGTATATTTTTCAGGAACAGCAAGAACATCTGGAAATTTTGACGTGAATAATTTAATGAAAGCTGGCAGAATGGACATTGTTATGCACACAATTATCAATGCTTTTTTTCTGTCTCATAAATTAAGAGATGATGTCAGGCTTCACCTTATTTTTTACGGAGCTCCTGACCCTCCAAAACACATAGAAATGCAGGTAAATCCAGAAGCAAGCCTAAGCAAAAAAGATTTAGGCAATTTAATCAAAAAAATTTTATACAAATATAAAAAAGGGAAAAAAACAGAAGTTTTACCTGGATGTTTTGTTGAAAAAAAGAGTTTCCTTAAAGTGATTGAAGAACTTGTTGAACAAAGAAAAGAAATTTTCGTTTTAGATAAAAAAGGGAGAAACATCAGGGAGGTGAAAATTCCTGAACAAAGTGCTTTTATTATAGGCGACCAAAAAGGGCTTCCAAAAAAAGAATTGAAAAGGTTGAAAAAAATCTTTAGAACAGTCTCTGTCGGATCGAAAACATATTTTGCAAGCCAGATTATAACAATTGTAAATAATGAGCTGGATTTTAGAGGTTTTTAATTAACAAAGATTTAGAATTCTGTTTTAAAGTTGTATAAAACTTAATAAATACCTCTTTCTTTTTAGTTTTTATGAAGAAATCGGTCAGGCTTTATATTGAAGGGATTGTACAGGGTGTTTTTTACAGGTCATTTATCAAGGAAAATTCTGAGAGATATAATGTAAAGGGCTTTGTGCGAAACCTTGAAGACAGTCGTATAGAGATTTTTCTCGAGGGTAATGCCAATGATGTAAACAAAATGATAGAGATAGCAAAAAAAGGACCCAGACATTCACAGATAAAAAATGTCCAGATTAAGCCTGAAAAATTCCAAGATTTAAAAAGCTTCAAGATTTTGCATATTTAATTCAAAATGGTTGAAAAATTCTTTTGGGCAGATGCAATTGCTGAAAAAATAATAAAAGAGAGGGGAAAGAGAAAGGAATATGTCTGTGCTGCCGGCATAAGCCCGTCAGGTATAGTTCATATCGGGAATTTCCGGGAGGTTATTACAACTGATTTGGTTGTTAGAGCATTAAAAGATAAAGGAAAAAAAGTTCGTTTTATTTATTCCTGGGACGATTTTGACAGATTAAGAAAAATACCTTCACATGTTCCTAAAAATTATGAAAAATATATTGGTATGTCATTAGGTGATGTGCCTTCTGTTTCTGGAAAAGGAAGTTATGCAGAGGACAATGAAAAGCTGTTTGAAAATTCATTGAGAAAAGTTGGAATCAAACCAGAATTCATAAGACAGATTGTAATGAATAAGAAATGCAAGTATTCTAAGTTAATAAAAAAAGCGTTGGAGAATGTTGACAAAATAAAAATTATTTTGAATAGATACAGAAAAGAACCTTTGGAAAAAGACTGGCTTCCTGTGGAAGTTTATTGTGAGAAATGCAAAAGAGATTCAACAAAAATAAAAAATGTTGACGGATACTTTATTGAATATGGGTGTAAATGCGGATTCAAGAATAAAATTGATTACAGAAAAACCGGGATAGTAAAATTGAAATGGAGAGTTGACTGGCCTGCACGCTGGACTTATGAGAAAGTTGATTTTGAGCCGGGCGGAATAGACCATAGTGTTTACGGCGGGAGTTATATGACAGGAAAAGAGATTGTAAAAATCTTTGATTATGAAGTTCCAATCTACACTTTTTATGAATGGGTGAGAATCAAAGGCGGAAAAGAATTCTCAAGTTCAAAAGGAAATGTGCTAACCCTCGACGAAGTTGAAGAAATTTATGAACCAGAAGTTTTAAGACATATTTTTGTAAGCACGCGACCGAACAAAGGATTTCAAATAAGTTTTGACGCAGATGTGATTAAAATTTACGACGAGTATGATGAATTGGAAAACAAATATTACAGCAAAACCGCGAGTGAGCAGGAGAAAAGAATTTATGAACTCTCGCAAATTAAAAATTTGGGAAAAAAATCAGATAAAACAAGCTTCAGGCATCTTATTACTCTTATCCAAACAGGGAAAAAAATTAACGAAAAAGACAAGAAAAGAGCTGAAAAAGTTAGGAACTGGCTCGGGAAATATGCACAGGATGATTTTAAATTTGAAGTGCAGAAAAAAATAAAATATCTTTTTAAGGGAAAAGAGAAAAAAGCATTAATTGAATTAAGAAAAAGCTTGAAGTTAAAAAATTTTACAGAAGAAGAATTATTCAATGAGTTTTATGATATCTGCAATAAAACAGGGATTAAAAATACAGAATTTTTCAGGGCAGCTTATCAGGCAATTATTGGAAAGGAAAAAGGACCAAGATTAGCAGGTTTGATTTTGGCTGTTGGAAAGGAGAAAATTGTTAAATTATTAGAGCAGGTTAAATAAAATGTCAATAATTGTCAGATCAAATATAAGAAAAACAGTTAAAGAACTTGACAAGGAAAACGCGGTTTCAAGTGTTGCAGACGAAGTTGGCACAGCGTTGGAGAGAAAAGTTGAGGAGATTTTGCAGGATGCGATAAAACGTGCAAAAGCTAACGGACGGAGAACGCTTCAGGCGAGGGACTTGTGATGAAAAAAGAAGATTGGAAAAAAGAGATTGCTAGAGATTTTTTAGCTTTAGGAAGTTGGGTATTTTATATCTTGGTTGTGGGACGAGCTTTTATTCAACCTTTTAGACCTTTTGCTGATAGACTGATTATTGGAGGAATTCTTTTATTTTTAGCAGGAATTTTTATTAATAAATATGGAGGTTATATTTCTAGAGGTCTTGTTTTATTTGTATTTATTACAATGTTTTACAACAATAATACATTTTCCATCTTTGCAATTTTTGCTTTTATAGGTTTGATTATTTCTTCATATATTTTGACAAAAAGTAAGAGAGGTATAATTTTAGAATTAGTTATTGGAGGTATCATTAGTTTATTGAGTTATTATCTATCTGGTTTTACTTTTGGGGGATAAAATGGAAAAGGTGAATAAAGAACATAAAAAGGAAATAAACTATTTTTCAGCAATAATTTAGATAATCGCCATATTTTTATAGCTCTTATGATTTTATCAGTTATGAAAGAGAATTCTCTGAGGGGAAAAAGAAATCGTGCTGCCGGAAGAAGATTTGAGGCAAAAGTCCGCGCTGAACTTGAAAAGATGAGATGGATTGTGGGTAAGTGGATGAATACTGTTGATTATGATAAAGAAGGAAAAACAGGAAAGCTTATTCCTGCAAAAAGAAAATATAATCCTTTTCTAAAAGCCCTTAGCATAGGAACAGGATTCCCTGATTTTATATGTTTTAAAAGGGATCAAAAGGGGAATTGTGAGGTAATTGGCCTGGAAGTAAAAGGAAATGGATACCTTGACCAAGTTGAAAAAGGAATGTGCCACTGGCTGATTGACAATAAAATATTCTCAAAAATCCTTATCGCAAAAAAAGGGAAAAAGAGGGGGAAAGTTGAATATATGGATTTTACAGAAAAATATGGGAAAAAACACAACAAAACTTAAAATTAATGATTTCTTAATTTTTTTATGAGAAGACTATTATCAGTTTTAATTTTTGTAATCCTTATTTCTTCTGTTTCAGCAATCAGAATTAATGAGGTCGAGATGAATCCTATAAACGGTGGAGAAGGGAAAGAATGGATTGAATTATACAATGATGAAAGTGAAGATATCAATATATCGGGATGGGAAATATGGGATGGATTAAAAACCTCTACAAAAAGATATACCATCCCGAATGAAAACATAATAAAAAAAGAAGGTTTTTATGTTATTGAATTGACTAATGCTATTCTAAATAACGGAGGAGATTTTGTAATCCTTTATGATGAAGAGGGGGAGGAAATTGATAGAACAGAAACCATGAAAGATTCCGAGTGGAGTGTTGAAACATGGCAGTTATGTGACTCTTGGGAATTTTCAGAAGCTACGAAAGGAGAAAAGAATAAATGTGGGGAAAAAGAAGAAGAAATCCCTGAAGAGGAGGATGAAGATGAAGAAACTCATGAAGAAGAATCTGAAGATGAAGAAAAGGAGGAAGAAGACACACAAAAGGTTATAGAGGTAACAGGAAAAACCACAGAAAGTCCTGAAAGCCAGAGCAAAGAAGAAATAAAACCAATAATTTTAAACCCGCAAAATATAAAAACTGGAATCGATTCTGAGAAAGAGAGCAAAAATTATGCAGTTTATAGCTTTATAGCTTTCTCTGTTTTGCTCGCGTTTTTATTTTTAATGAAGAGGAAAAAGTACAAAAATGAATTCACGTGATTTGAACAGGACAGGTGAAGGAAAAGTAAATGCAATACTAATCTTGGATATCGTAGGCAGACCTCCTGAGCATCTTGTTGAGACCTTAAAAAAACTCGCAGAAGAGATGGAAAAGGAAAAAGGCGTTGAGGTTATTTCCAAGAAAATAAAAGAGCCGGCACTAATAAAAGGACAGAAAGATTTTTATACAACTTTTGCAGAAATTGAGATTGAGATTGAGGAAATCCTCGGACTTGCGATTTTAATGTTCAAATACATGCCCGCACATATTGAGATTCTTTCTCCGGAAATACTTGCACTTTCAAACAACAGTTTCAATGACATTTTGAATGAATTAGTAAGAAGGCTTCACGGGTATGATGAAATAGCCAGGGTAATGCAGATAGAGCATCAAAAATTAATTAAAAGGATTAAGGAACTTGAAAGCAATTTAAACGACAAAAAAAGGAAAAAGAAAAGGAAAAAAAAGAAGACTAAAACTACAAAAGCAAAATCAAAGAAATAACTTTTTTCTTATCTCCTTCTTCTTCCTGCCGCAACTCTTAGTAGATCAACTTTCGGTCTGACTCTTTTGTATTTCTTAAAAAACCAGAACAAAAAAAGAAGGACAAGGATAATTATGCTCCATCCTATGATTTTTCCCTTTGCTGTTTTTTTTGGTTCCCCGCAGATAGGAGGAGCGAGACAGCAAACACCGTCTTTAACTGATTTTGTTTCTCCCATGCATATTTCTCCTTCTCCGCAAATTATCCCGCCAAGCTGAGCACAGGTTGTCACAATAATTTCCTCTTCAGGAACTTCTTCAGGAACAAAATCTGCTAAAAACTCAAGAAAAACAGAAAGTTCTGTTGTAAAAATTTCATCTGTCTCAGATTCTGCTTTTGCTTTTATCAATCCTGATATATTTTTTTCCTCGTCACCTGACTCTATGGAAATTTCAATTTTTTCAGCAGAATCTTTACTGATACTATTTATCTCTAAAGGAGAAACTGTTACATATTCTTCAATTCCCGAAGAAACAGAAAGTGAAATGTTCCCGACATTACCGCCGGTGCTAAGAATGTAAACTATTCTCTTTGAATCAGAATTTGTAGACATTGAAACATTTATTTTTTGTGGCTCAAAATTAAAGCTTAGATTTGATTCTTCAGATTCAGGCTCCTCGGACTCGGCAAGATCAAGAAAAACAGGCACACTATATAAGGTATTTTCAGAACTAAGATTAATCTTTTTCAGGACTTTCTGATTTGTATTTATCTGAAAGTTTATTTCTTTAATCTGGCCTGAAGAAAGTTCAAAAGAGTTTTCTGGCGCGGTAAATTCTTCAGGAGAGTCCAGCGTTATAGTTATTTTTTCTTCCTGAAGGTTTTGAACCTCAAGAGAAAAATCCTCAGATGTAACCACAAACCCAGGATTAACATAAAAATAAGCTATGTTTTCATTAATTTTAAAATCCTCCACAATATCCTCGTCTGTAATCTGCGATCCCTTCATATACCTAACATCGCGAATAATAATAGAATAATTTCCAGGCTGCTTATCTTTAAGAAGAGCGTAAATATAGAAGTCTTCGTTGATTTTCTCCACTTCATAAATCATAGGAATCTGGACATGGTCATGGAAAAACAAAATATTTTCCTGGGTAATTCTGTCTATGAAATTTCCTGAAACAACCGAAATAAAAGTTTCTCCCTGGTCAAATTCTGATTTTTGTTCAATGATAACAAAACCAGTAACCTTTGTATAAGGCGAATACATTATAACCACTGCAGTTAAAATTAGAAAAGATAAAATCGTCAATGAGATATTCTTACTCTTTTTCATAACCATTAAAGAAAAAACAGGTTAATAAATTTTAATGTTTTTTAGAGCCGTGTTTATTTACCCATCTCTTTCAATTTTTTAAGAACCTCGTCAAGCTCTTTATTTGATTTTGGTCTTGGTCTTGATGTTGTGCGGCGTTGAGCTGGCATTACTCTTCTCTCAGGTGTTCTTTTTGGTAAATGTCTTTGAGGATGATGTGGAAAATATGGCGGATGATATGGTGGGCGCCCAGGTCTGTGTCCTGGTCCAGGCCCTTTTTTCTTAAATTTAGATTTTATTTTAAGAAGCAACTTTTTTAGTTTATCTCTGTAGATTATGCCTAAAATAACCAATACAATTAAAATTAACAAAATCCATATCCAGGTATAGCTTCTTTTTGTTCCTGGCTCCGGCGTTGTTCCATCTTCTGGTTCCTCTTCCGGCCCTTCACTAGGTGCTAACTGACAAGCTAAAGCACAACAAACCTCTCCGCTGAGAAGTCCAGAAACACCTGAGATTATATTTCCTGATGGACATATCTTAGGAGAGACGCAAATATACCCCTCAAGTTCGCTACAGGTTAATGCTTCATATTCCTTACTACAGCAAACAGAAATACCAGGGCATGAAAATTCTTCAAGAACCTCACCTCCTTCGCCAGAACATACAGAAGCACTGCTTACGCAGTAATATCCCACAGCTTCACAGCCCTGAGGAACAATTCCTCCACCACCACCTCCTCCAAAATCCTTAGGCCAGACAGAAGCCAAGATAAAAGCAGTGTTTCTCAAATTATTGCTGCCCCAGCAACCGCTGTCATCTTGGTTATCAAGAAGCCATTTTTTGGCATTTGTCTTTTCTGTAGGAGTTTCTCCCTGAAGAGGAAAAAGTGCAACAGAGGTATCATAATACTTATCCCCTGAAGCAGACCACCACTGGTTATTTATTTGTTTTGAAAGCAAAGAAGCACGATACTCTGGATTAGCGGTAATATGATATAAAAATGCAGAAGGCAAGAGTCTTTGATTATTTTCATCTTCTGCAAGAGTTATAAGATAAGGAAGATAAGCAGAAACATCCTTGCCGAGAGAGTTAAGAACAAGAGCTGCCCAAAGGCTTCCTTCATAATTGCAGATATTATTTTCTGCTAAGCAGAAGGACTCTACTTTTTCAGTTGTTTCTCCTCCTTCAGATGAAGACTCACCTCCTAGAACATGGATTATGCCAGAACCCTGTCTCTGAAATAAAAGATTTGTTCTGAAATCCTGGTTGCAGGATATTTTTATCTCTTCATCATAACATGTAGGAGAAACCTGGAGCCAGAAACCATTTTCCGAGAGAGAAAGACAAGGACCTGCCCCACTGCTTATTTTCTTATCTTCTCCTATGTTTATTGAATCATATTTTTGCTGCCTATAACTTATTGAACATGTTGTTGCTTCAGAACTTTCAATTTGGAGATACCATACCAATTCAGGAGGGGTTCTATTTTGTGAAAGAAGCCAGGTCTGCGCAGAATCAGTATTTTGATTCACATTATCAAGTGCAAGAACTGCTTGTGCTGTCATCTTTAACTGACAATTTCCTGCAGGCCAGCACTCTTCCCCGCTTGAATCTTCAGTTACTTCTGTCTCACACTCATCTAGTGCCAGTAAAGAGAAAATTTTTTCTTCTGTTGAAAGACTTTCACAAATTTTCTCCTCTATTAAATCTGAAAGGCATTGGTATGCCTGGTCAACTTTTTCTGTCTCGTTTGTAATTGTTTGTGCATGCAGAAAAGACAGGCTTGCAAAAATTAAAAAAATTAAAAATACTCCCAATAATCCTCTTTTTTTCATGATATGTAAAGACAATACTTGTTTTTAAATATTTTCAAGAAGGAGTATCTATTTATTTAAATAAATTAAAACCAGTTTTTCTAGCTCAGGATTTCCTTTGTCGCCTTCTTTTTCCAGTTTTTCTGTCTCGGCTGTTTTTTTGAAAAGTTTTTTTTATTATATAATTCACAGGATTTTTGTATCTCAATTCTTCTTCTGTTGGTATTATGCCTATTCCCTTATAATAATCTTTGTCATAATTCGGAGGAGGCACTCTCTTGTTTCTGTAGCTCCAGATAATCTGAGTTTTTATGTAGCCTTTTTTCAGAGGAACTTTATTTCTTTCATTCCATTCATAAATTCTTTTTTCAAGTTTATCTCTTTCTATCCCGATTGACCTGAAAAAATTTAATAAAATAAACAAGGCCCTTTTTCTTCCATCATTCATTCCCTGCAGAATTTTTTTTATTGAAGGAGGGAGGAACTCCTCTGAAAGATTTAAAATTTTTATAGGTTTGAAATCTCTGGATCTTTTTGCAGTTTGGGTCATTTTTTCTTCAGGATGCTGGTTTTTGTGCCAGTCAAGAGCTTCACGCAAAAGTTCTGCTGCCTCACCTTCAACAGAATCAGGCATGAAATTTTTAATAATTACTTTCAAAGGGTCTGCATCTTTTGGCTGAAAATTCTCAAGCTCTTCTGAAGAAAGGACAACACTTGCCAGAGCTGTTTTTTCGTGCAGGGAATAAGGAGCACGGAATAAGTGCCTTGGTGAAACAAGAATTAAATCAGGCATTACCTCTTTCGGAGCCTTAAAATCTTTTACATATTTGTTTGATCCTGTTTTTGCTGTTAAGTTTGTTACTTTTTTTATTAGCTCATTTTTTGAAGAATCTGTTATGAACTTGGTAATTATGCGCGGCCATTCTGGAAACATATCAGAAGTTTTTACATTATTTACTTCTTTTGGAAAAGATTTCCACGGAACAATAATATGAAATCCTTTGCTGCCTGAAAATTTTAAACCTACATTTTTCACGCCGTAAAACCTCAGAATTTTTATTATAATCTCTGCAAATATTTTACTATAATCAAGATATTTGCTGTCTATGTCAAGAAGCAGGTCCCAACCAATTCGCAGATTAGTCATTTGATTCTCGTTCATCCCTGTTGAAAGCTGCAAAGGGTCTTTCCATAATTCTTCAGAGCAATGAAAGGAGGTCGCTCCTTTTTTGACAGATCCAAAAACATCTCCAGGATACTGCAGACTGTCTGGCCGTTTTCCAAAACTCTCCATCATATAGCTTGGGACGACCTCTCTGTTTTCTGAAAAATCAAAAATAGCTTTCTGAACATCTTTTCGCGAATAATATAATGTGGTTAAACTTCTTACTCTTTTTTCCTTGGCACTTGGCTCTGTTTTTTTCTCTTCTTTTTGGTTCATTATTGAATTTATGAACAAAGATTTATATAATTACCCTAAGTAAATTTTATGTTTTAAAATAGAAATTAGAGAATAACAATACTTTAAAAGAAAGAGGATTGTAAAAGAGAGAGATAACAAAGAATTTACCCCCTTATTTATAAAATGATGATAAAACTTGAAAATCCAGGACTTTTGTCAAGAGTTATAGAAATTATTTCAGAGCTTGTGACAGAAGTAAGGATAAAAATCAACGACGATGGTTTGAGCATAACTGCAATGGACCCTGCAAATGTCTCTATGGTAAGTTTTGTGCTTCCAAAAAACTCTTTTTCCACTTTTGAAGCAGGTCAGGAGGTTTTAGGCATAAACCTCGAAAATCTGAAAAGGATTTTAAAAAGAAGCGGACCTGGAAGTTCTCTGGTTATGGAGAAAAAAGAAAATACTTTAAGCATACAGATTCAGGACAGAATAAAAAGGAATTTCAATCTGAGTCTTATAGACATAGAAACAGAAGAAAAAGAGATGCCTGCGTTGGAATTTAGCAGTATTGTTGAATTAGGCTCCCAGGATTTTATTGATTCAGTTGAAGACTGTCTTGTTGTTTCAGATGCCTGCTCTTTTATAATCAAAGAGGGAAAGTTTATTATTGAAGCTCACGGATTAAACAGTGCAATGTCTGAGTTTTCCGGCGACGAGGCAAAAATTCAGGCAGAGGAATGCAAGTCAAGATACAGCCTTGAGTATCTTCAAAAATTCATAAAGGCATCCAAGCTATCAGACAAAACAACACTAAAATTTGCAAACGACCATCCTTTAAGAATGGACATAAAAAAAGATTCTATGCAGATTTCTTTTCTTCTGGCACCACGAGTTGAGACCG
>CAZSQR010000007.1:0-24634 GCA_964609265.1 Candidatus Woesearchaeota archaeon | reverse complement strand
TCAATCTTAAGGATTACTTCTTCCTCTCCTTCAGGATCAATGTTTTTTGTAAACTCCCCGACCAAGTCAGTTACTAATTCATCATTTAAATAAACAGACCGTTCTTCTGTCTGGTATCCTGAGACAGTCATACTATTTTGGTCTCCAAAAATAAAATAATGGCTTTTTTCTCCTTTAAAATAATCTCTGTATGTTTCGGTGAAATCTATTAGAAGCTCATCAAAAGAAGACTGTCCTAGTTCATTAACCAGTCCATAATCCATAACATAAAAACTTTCAATCTGAATATCTTCTCTTAAATCTTGAATCCTAACATCAGATTCTTTTATTATGTAGGTTGAAATAGCAGCAACCCCTATAATTAAAACAGCAATTACTATCCCTGCAATAAGGTAGAATTGTCCTTTCTTGTTCGCCTCTTTTTTCATGACACAAAAAAGCAGAAAGAGTTTATTAATTTTGGGTTTGATTCTAATTTAATAAACTAAATAATAAATGATTTACTATAACAGCAATCAAAAAGAAAAGTGTCATAAAAAGTAAAATAAACAGTAAGGATTTAATTGCAATTTTTTGGACTTCTTTAACACTTTTCCCTTCTGAAAATAATAAAATTACACCTGCTACTATTCCTGCAAGAGTTCCAATTATTAATGAACTGAATTGTTCGTTGGTTATCATCTTCCGAAGTGTAGACTCGGAAGTTTGCTTAAGAATCATCAAAAAGCTACCTTCATCCTTCCTCGGTTTTGCGACCCGCCAAGCACCTTAACAGATGTTTAGGGCTGCTCCGATCAAGGCCTGACCCGTTTCGCACCTGCAAGATCGAAGCGGACAAAACGTCAACGTCCAGACAAAGACTTTTTGACTCATCCATCACGCCCTTCCTTGCAGTCTGCCATAAAGCCCATTTGCAAAAAGCGGGGGGCTAACCCGCCAACCTAGTCTACAGTAAAATAGGTTAATCTTGATTTATAAAGTTTTTGCGACGGTAAGTTTAGCCTGAAATTCTTTTTTAATAGTTCTCCCACAAAGCTAACTTTCCTTTTTTATCCCTTAAAAATAAAGTATCCCCTGCGCGAGTCCAGACATAACTTTCGCCGCTCCAGTATAAGGTTGAGTCTGTGTCAGTTCCATTACTCACAATTATACTAACCTTCATTTTTGGCTCTAGTTGGAAATCCTGAAAAAAATAATTTTTTCTTCCTTCATCCCTAATCTCCCAATCACTAATATCACAGCTAAAAGGGCACCTGTTATAAAAGATAATTTCTTGGTCTGTGTAATCTAATTTCTTTAATTCAATGCAGTTTGCACATTTATCAACTGACTTTTCACAGATTCCAACATCTTTTTCAACACACTTTTCCCAAGCTTTTCTCAGAGCCCCCTCATTTTTTTTGTCATCTAGTATATAAACATTAGCAAGTCCATTCCTTACAAGTTCAATGTTTACATCTTCCTTTCCTATATACAAATATGCAAGCAGCCTTCCATACTTATCATACTTTGTCCCAGAATATTCGAGCCTGACCGTCTTATTGACTACCATGCCTTCCAGAAATTTTTTTGCTTCATCAGAATAATGTTCACCACGTTCAGGAGCATTAATCCCAAGAAGCCGGACACTTTCTCCTGAATCAATAACAATTGTATCTCCATCAATGACCCTCTCGACAACAGCAGTTTCATAATCAAACAAGAAATTTTCAATAACATTGTCAAGAAAACGATAGTTTATCACAAAAAAGGCTAATACAAGAAAAACAAGAAGCATTATATCTTTTCTCTTTTCTTTTTTTGCTCTGTCCATTTAGATGCTAAAGAAGTTATCTTAAAAAACCTGATTATTTTATGTTAATTAAGAAATAAAAATCTCTTACTTAATTATTTTTGTAGTTTTCTCTTTTCTACTTTTCTTTTTTTATTTTTCTTATCAAATGAACTGTTGTGATAAGAACTAACATTGATAATATCAAGAGAATCAGCCAGATTAATAACTCTTCAATCATTTTTGGCTTTTCTTCTGGCTGAGTGCCTTCTATTGCAACTCCAAAAATTTTTCCAAACTGGTTAAAGTACAATAATTGGTAAAATTCGTCCTTAGGGATTTCTCTTATTCCTATTCCTCCGCCTCTTGCCAATCCCTTGTGTTCCTTTTCTTCTGATCCTGTGACGTCTTTTACTGTCAATGTGTAAGATTGTGTTGCAAATGCCCCCCCTCCATCTGAAACTCTGATCATAACATCAAAGTTAGAGTCTTCATCAACTTCCGGCGCTGTCCCTGAAATTAAGCCTGTCTGAGAGTCAATTGAAAGCCAAATTGGTCCTTGTATGAAAGAGTATGTTAAGGAATCTCCTTCAGGATCGAAAGCAGTTACTTGATAAAGATAATCCTGACTTTCGTTAACTTCTGTTACTGGTACAGAGGTTATAACTGGGGGAAGATTTTCTTCTGGTCCTGCGACATCTCTAACTGTTAAAATATAAAATTGCGAGTCAGTTCCGCCTCTGCCATCTGAAACTCTGACAGCAACTTCAAAATTAGTATCTCCATAAACTTCTGGCGCTGTCCCGTAAATTAAACTTGTTTGAGAGTTAATTGACATCCAGCCAGGAGCAATCACTAGAGAATATCTCAAAGAATCTCCGTCAGGGTCAGAAGCCCTAACGTCGTAGGTATAAAATTCCTGTTCATCAACTTGTGTGACCGGACCTGAAGTTATTATTGGAGGTCTATTTTCCGGAGAATCAATATTTCTAACTGTAATTGTAAAGGTCTGTGTATCAAAATTTTCTCCATCTGAAACTCTAACCGCAACACTGAATCCGATATCTGCACTCACAATTGGTGCTATTCCTGAAATCAATCCTGTATTTGGATTTATTGAAAGCCAGCTTGGTCTTTGAATAAGTGAGTAAGTTAATGTATCGCCGTCAGGGTCAGAAGCCTCAACATCATAAGTGTAAAATTCTGTCTCGTTAACTTCTGTTACAGGGGTTGAAGTTATGACAGGCGCGTGGTTTTCAATTTCTCCTTCAATTGTCTCTATATTAGCATCATCTGTGGCAACATCACCATCAAAATCAGTAACCCTGCATTCAGGATTATAGTTTCCTATTTCTATATAAACATGATGCAAAACACCTGTGCTGGTTAAATCCTGGAAATTTCCATTGCCTTCTGCATCTATTTCAATTGTCAAAGGCTCATTTCCGCCAGATGCCGAACACTGTAACTGGACATTTTCATTTACATAAGCCTGTGAAGGCACAGTTAAATGAGCAGTTGGTGTGTAGTCAGGCTCAACAGGAACAGAATTGCTGTTCGGGAAATCCTGTATAAATATTACATACCCTCCCTGTGTATAAGTATGACCTACTGCACAGATAAGTTCATGATTCATATATTCAGAGAGATAAGATGAATCCAATTCCTGCACACCAAGATAATCCCAAGTTGCTCCAATAGCATCACTTTTCCATGCAATGGTATATGGGGAAATATCATTTACACTTACTTCCTGGCCATCCACATAGATATGGCAGAATAAATCTGTTTCCCCTGCAATTGCTGTTCCAGGTGTTATTGTTGTTGTAGTTGCTGCCAAGACACCTGATGCTACTAAGACTAACACTGCCAAGAACATTGCCGGCAAAATCAAAATTTTTTTATTCATTTTTTGCATGTTCATTTTTATTTTATTGTTAAAACTGGTAACCTATTCTTACTTCACCAGTTCTGTTAAACTTATCCTCAGCTCCTGTCAAATCCTTTTTTTCGAAAGGAGCATGATGGTTTTTTTCTGCAGTAAATCCACCCCCAATAGTGAAATTAGTAGTAGGAATGAATAATTCTCCTCCAATCTTTAGTCTATCATATTCAACATTTAGATTATTATCTATGGTTAAAGCATTATTATTCAGAAGAGAATAAATCTTGTTTCCGGTTTCATAAGTTCCTCTTAAAGATATGACACCCTTGTCATATCCTAATCCTACCTTTAGTGCATTTCCACTGACTAATGTTCTTATTACATCATCATACTTAGATATAAGGTCTGTTCCTTCAAATGTTTCTGAATTGACTTTTAAAGACATATTTCCTTCCAAAAATTTGTATAAAGCTTCTATTGAGAAATCTCCTGCATTAATTTTTCCGCCTAAACCAAGCCACTTAATAATTTCACTAAATTCTCCCTGAGTATGTGTTCTTAGATTCATCAATTCATTTGAAAAAGTTTTATTATCAAAAGAAATACGACCCTCTAAGCCAGCACCTAATGCAGGGCTTATACTAGCTCCCTCAAAATTAATAACGCGAGGGGTATATACAAAACTTAACTCTCCTTCTTTTGTTTTATTTATATAATCTTCATCATCATTCAAGAATCTTAAATCAAGCTCTGTCTCTGAGTTAGAGCCTCTGAGAAAAGCACCCAATTCCAGACCTCCTCTGGCAGCCTTCTCTGAATTCTCTCCTCCTATGTTTACAGATTTTGTGTAATTATCAATCACTGCCCCAAGGGTTAAACCAAGATTTGCATTATAAAAAGCATCCCAGTTATTCTTTGTTTTGCTGTCTGTTACTACATTTGGAATTCCTTCCCCCCATTCAATCTCATCCCCGTATGGAATCTCTTCCCATTCAGCCTCTCCTTCATCAATACTTTCCTTTCCCTCTTTGTATTTATGCAGTTCTTCAAAATATCTTGACCCTGGCTCTTCTGTCTCTCTTTTACTAATCTCTCTCGACTTTCTTTTAGACTGGCTTGTTTCAATTTCAGTTAATTTCTTCTCAAGTTTTGAAATCCTCTTAGAATCAACATTCCCTGTAAAAACACCAGCAATAACTCTTACAGATTCTGTTATTTTTCCTGTTTTTTCATCCCTGTAAATCAGGGCACCGTTAATTATTCCCTCTTCAACATCTTTTGATGTAAATATAGAGTTTTCATATGAAGTAACTCCTTTCGGCGAACTGTACAAGATTAATTCATAATTCCCCCTGACTTTATCAGAAAAATCTAATGTGTCTTGAGGGGTCATTATTGGAATTCCTGTTTTAGTGTATGCTCTGTCTGTTTCCTTATCCCAGTGCACAAGGACTTCCTTTGACTTCAATTTATCTGCGAGAATGTTATACTTTTTATTCTGCGCAGCTTCCAGATTAATTCCAGAATACAACACAGTTCCTATTTCAAAAAGCCCCATTAAATCTCTGTATGATAACATTTTCTATTACTTTTTTAGAAATCTAAGGTTTATAAATATTTATATAATTTGTCACTTAGGAATTAATACAATAATGTCGTCTTTAGAGAGTTATTATTTTATTAAAATTTGTAAAAACTCAAACAAGAATCCAAGAATTAATAATTTTACCAAATGTAATTTTTAAGAAAATAAGTGTAGGAGGAAAGAACACCGAAATGTCCTACATTAACCGAAGTTAACGCCCCCTACATTTTTCTGTATGGTTTTATGGTTTATAAAACCTTTCTTTTTTGATTTTTGTTGGTAGAAATAGAAAAGTGAGGGGAGCAGGATTCGAACCTGCGTAAGGGACTAACCCACAGGATCTTAAGTCCTGCCCGTTTGACCACTCCGGCACCCCCTCTTAAATCTAGAAATTGCTTTTAACTTAAAAAACTTCTTGTTTTCAAAATCTTTATTAACTTATTTTTCCTCCTTTAATCATGAAAGAGGTTGTGATTAAGTTAATGAAAAAAGCTCTTAAGGAAAAAAGGGTTGGTCTTAGTGATGAAGATATAGAAGGACTTATAGAAGTTCCGCCAAATCCTGAATTTGGAGATTATTCTTTTCCGTGTTTCTTTCTTTCAGAAAAACTTAATGATAATCCTTCCCAAATCGCAATTGAATTAAGGGAAAAAATCGGAGAGCCTCCTGCAACAGATTTTGAAGATGTGCAAACACGCGGTCCTTACATTAATTTTTTCGTAAACAGAAAAAGTCTGGCTCGTATGGTTGTTTGGGATATAATCAACCAGAAAAAGAATTATGGAAAAACCAACGCCGGTAAAAGAAAAAAAATTGTTGTTGAATTCTCTTCTCCGAATATAGCCAAGCCTTTTGGGATAGGGCATTTAAGGTCAACTATAATAGGAAACTCTATTGCAAACATTCTCGAGTTCAGAGGATTTAAGGCTATAAGAATCAATTATCTTGGTGATTGGGGGACTCAGTTCGGAAAACTTATTGTCGGTTATGAAAAATTCGGCTCTGAAAAAAAACTTGAGAAAGAACCAATAAAACATTTGCTTGAAGTCTATGTCAAGGCAAACAAAAAAAAATATGAAAAAGAAGCGAGAGAAGCCTTCAGGGCACTTGAACAAGGAGACAAAAAATCACTTATGCTTTGGAAAGTTTTCAGGAATTTGAGCATAGAGGAATTTAAAAATTTATATAAAAAACTCAGCATAAAATTTGATTTAATCGAGGGCGAATCAAGTTATAACAAAAAAACAAAAGATATTCTTGTTCAACTTGATAAGAAAAATCTTTTGAAGAAGAGCAAAAAAGCCCAGATTGTTGATCTCTCAGAGCACGGGCTTAATATTGCCTTGGTTGAGAAAAGCGACGGAACAACTCTTTATGCGACAAGAGACCTGGCTGCCGCAATAGACAGGTATAAAAAATATAACTTTGAAAAAATGATTTATGAAGTTGGAAAAGAGCAGGAGCTTTACTTCAAGCAGCTTT
The DNA here is from genome assembly GCA_964609265.1 of Candidatus Woesearchaeota archaeon. Lineage (GTDB taxonomy): Archaea > Nanobdellota > Nanobdellia > Pacearchaeales > GW2011-AR1 > ASMP01. The sequence continues at coordinate 17,911 of CAZSQR010000007.1, read as the reverse complement.
TCAAAATTCTTGAGCTTATGGGTTATGACTGGGCAAAAAATTGCGTTCATATTTACCATGGGCACTATCTTAGTAAGTCAGGAAAGAAACTTGCGACAAGAAAAGGAGATGTATTTTTCATGGATGATATCTTGGAAAAAACCTGTTCGCTGTCTGAGAAAGAAATAAAAAAAAGGAAGGAAAAAATATCAAAAACAGAAATGAAAGAAAGAGCAATAAAAATAGCAATTGCAGCGATATTTTACGGCGACTTAAAAAATAACAGAATAAATAATATTGTTTTTGATATTAAGAAGTTTTCTTCATTTGAAGGAGATACAGGACCTTACCTTTTGTATACCTATGCGAGAGCAGGTTCAATACTAAAAAAAGCACCGCCGGAACAAAAAAAATTTGAAATTCCCGATTTAGAAGAGAAAGAGATAGAACTTGTTAAAAAACTTTCTTACTTTCCTGAGGTTGTGTCAAATGCTGCCAGAGGTTTAAACCCGTCGATAATTGCAAATTATTCTTATCAGCTTTCACAATTATTCAACGAATTTTATCACAGCTGCAAAGTTATCGGCTCAGAACAGGAATCGTTTAGATTGGCTCTAGCCCAGTCATTTAGACAGGTTTTAAAAAATTCATTAAAACTACTAGGAATAGAAACAATTGAAAGAATGTAATCATAGAAAAAGAAATAAAATAGTTAAAATCGCAATCCAAAAATTATTTAAATAACATTTTGTTAAATAAAATATCACAAGGAGGTGAAAAATGGTTCAAACAAAAAAGATGAATGAATCTTTCTTCTCAAAGATTCTGAAAGAATTTAATGTAGCAGGAGAACTCATAAGAGCAAGACAGGAAGAAAAACAGGGACTTTTAAATGATTTTGACGGCGAATGTAAAAGATTTTTCTTCGGAAAAATTTCTGAAAGAGCACTTGCTTCATCTGTCAAAAAAACAAATAGGGAACTTCAAAGGCTCGATGGAGACATTAGAAAAAATATAACAAGAGCCAGGAAAACAGGAGAAAGAGCTATGGCACTTGCTTCAGCACAAGCCCCAATAAGATACAGAGCGACCCTTTCCGGAATTATCGGGGGAAAAACTAAAGCAAAAAAGAAAAAAAGAAAAAAAACAAAGAAAAAAACAGCAAGGAAGAAAAAGAAAAGATAATTATTTAATTTTTAATTTATGTTGTTTTTTTCTTAAGGTTTAAAATTAAACAAATTAAATTATAAAGGAGGTTAAAAAATGGCAAAAAAACAAGGCGGAAGAGTCCTAAACTTTGTAGCTTGGTTAACAGGTGTGATTGTTTCATTAGCAGTAGGTTTGGCTCTTATAGATGGAACTTTAAATGTGCCCTACCTAGGAATTGTTAATGTAATTGCAGGATGGGTCGTCGTTATAACAACACTTATTAGCGTAGTATTGGCTGTACTAAATCAGTAATTTTTATTTTTATTTTTATTTTTTTTATTCTTTTTTGAAATTTTTATTATAAGATATCATAAAATTTCTATTCGCAGTCTTATCAAAATTCTGTTTTAGAGTTTTTTTAGATTGATTTGAATTAATTTTAGAATTAGATTTTTTAATAATTCTTATCTCATCTCACAGATTTCATTTCTTTCCACGCTAATTCAAAAAGTTGCTCCAGGGCCTGGGCAAAAAATTCTGTGTTAATCCATACGCCAACATCATAATTTGGATGGAATTTTTCGTCATCAAGCAGCATAAACATAAGTTGATTTGAATCAATTATTACAAATCTTGCTTTGAATTTTTCCACATTTCTTACTTCCGCAACTTTTTTGAAATCTCTGGCAACTTTTATATTGTTGCTATCGATTGGTGCAGCGATTCTTATCTTAACACCTCTTTTCTTAACTTTCTCAAGACTTGGCATTAAAATTTCTAACTTTCTGTTAAGTCCTTCTCCTGTTGTTATGATTGTTATCGTCTTTTCAGCGTCTCTTATCATCATATCGAGATGGTTGTATAAGTTTTGTCTGCCTTTTATGCTTCCGGACAAATCAGAAGGTTCAACAAATTTAACTCCCTTAGTAAACAGGGAATTTAATTCTCCAAGAACTTCGTCGCCTTTTAATTTTTCAAGTCTTTTTGATTTTTCTTTTGCTTCAACTAGAAGATTTTTTTTGACACGCTCAATGACTTCTCCGGGTTTTAGCGCAACAAACTTAATTGGCTTTCCGAGCTTCATTACAATAAATCCTTTTTTTTCAAGGCTTTCAAGAATATCATATGTTCTAGATCTTGGAACGTCAGATATACTGCTTAGTTCCCCTGCAGTGCTTGTCCCTCGGGAAAGAAGAGCAGTCCATACTTTTACCTCATACAAATTTAAATTAAAAATTTTCCTTAATCTGCTTAAAAATTCTTCTTTGATTATCATCTTTTCTGTTTTCCTCTTTTTTATTATTTCACCTTTCTTTTTAAAGATTGTTATGATAAAAGAGTAACCTAGAGGAATTACCTGTTGGTAACAATAATTATCTCCCCTCTTTTATCTTTTATACTAAAGGGTATTTTGTTTTTAAATTTTTCCTTAACCTTATTCTTGTTTTTGATGTCTGAAATATTTTTGGTAATTTCCAGTTTTCTGGCACCCGTCCTCTCTTTTATAAAATCCTTATTTTTTTCAAGAATCTTTTCAAGCTCTTTATCTGCAACAATTAGCAGGTTGATTCTGTCTTTTTTTTCAAACCCAAGCTTTTTTCTGAAGTTCTGAACCTTTCTCGAAATTTCGCGCGCATAACCTTCTGCTTCAAGTTCAGGATTCATGGATGTATCTAGTTCAACAGAGATTTCCTCTCCTTTTTTTAACTCTATTTTTTTAACATTTAATTGCCTTAGAATTACTGGTTCCAGCTTCTTTATATCTCTTTTTTCTTTGAAATAAACAACGGCCTTTGGCAAAGGCCATCTCAACCCAATTTTTAATTTATCTCTCTCTGCCATTCCAGCCTCAATAATCTTTAGAGAATACCCAAATTCTTCCTCTAATTTTTTATTTATTTTTTTCTTGTCTGCTTTAGACCATTCTGAAAAATGAATACTTTGCTTGCTGAAATTTTGGTAGATATATTCACTAATATACGGAGTAAAGGGAGCGAGAAGCAAAGAAATTTTTTTCAGACACTCTTCAATTATCTCTTTTGTGTCCTCTCTATCTCGTGTCATCTGTATATATCCGCGTGAAAAATCATTCACAACAAAATTCTGGATTTTTAGGAAAGAGTCGCTTATAAAATAATTATCCAAATCTTTTGTAACACTTTCAATCAATGAATTAAGCCTGCTTAAAATCCATTTATCTTCGACCATAGGCATCCCTGTTTTTTTGGATTTTTCTAGCTGGTGGTAATATCTGTTTGTATTGTAAAGAATGGTCAGAAAAGGGATTACTATCTCTTTCATTAATCTGTAGGAAAATCTTTTCTGATTTCCTGCGTCACTTGTACAGAATTGGAGCCTTACTGCATCAATTCCTGCCTTGCTTATAATTTCTTCAGGAATAATTACATTTCCTTTGGACTTTGACATCTTTTTCCCGTTTTCGTCAACTATGTGGCCTGCGCAAATTACATTCTTATATGCGGGTTTGTTAAAGAGAATAGTTGCCAAAACATGTAGGGTATAAAACCAACCTCTTGTTTGGTCAATTGCTTCTGAGATAAAATCATAAGGGAATCTTCTTCCAAACTCTTTTTTATTTTCAAAAGGATAATGGAACTGGGCAAAACTTGCAGCACCAGAGTCATACCAGCAATCTATCACATCAGGCACTCTTGTCATTTCCCTGCCGCATTCACACTTTAATTTTATCTCATTAATCCATGGCTTGTGCAAATCAATTTTTCCGGTTATTTTTTTAGAAGAAAGTTTCTTTAATTCTTCAATGCTCCCAATAACTTCTATTTTTTTGCAAGAGTCACACTTCCAGATTGGTAGAGGGGTCCCCCAGAATTTAAATCTCGATAATGCCCAGTCTTTAGCACCTTCAAGCCATTTTCCAAATCTTCCCTCTTTAATGTCTTTTGGCTCCCAATTTATTTTTTTGTTAAGCTCTACCATTTTTTTCCTTACCTCACTTACTTTAATGAACCATGAATTTATTGCATAATAAATTAAAGGAGAATCGCATCTCCAGCAGAATGGATAGCTATGAAGAATTTTTTCTGTTCTGAAAAGCAAATCTCTCTGTTTTAAATCTTTGATTATATCTTTTTCAGAGTCTTTTACAAACTTCTCTTTGAATTTTGGAACAATGTCTAGGAATTTTCCGTCTTCGCCGACAGTATGTACAGCAGGCAGACCTTTCTTTATTCCAACATCGTAGTCATCTTCACCATACATAACTGCGATATGGACAACCCCTGTTCCTTCTTCTGTTGTGACAAAGTTTGCAGAAATAATTTTATGAGAATTTTTATTCTGTGTTTCAGGAATATTAAATAAAGGTTCATATTCTAGTCCAACTAAATCTTTTCCTTTTAGTTTTTCAATAACTTTGTATTCTTTTTTTAAAATATCTACCTTGTCCTCGCTTAAAATCATTTTCTTTCCATCCTCCAGCTCAACTTTTACATAATCAATATTCTTGCCGACAGCAAGAGCCACATTCCCAGGTAGGGTCCAAGGAGTTGTAGTCCATGCTAAAATATATTCGTCTTTTTTTCCCTTGATTTTGAAAGCAAGGTAAATAGATTCTTCCTTAATATCTTTGTATCCTTGTGCAACCTCATGGCTTGATAAAGGGGTGCCGCATCTCGGGCAAAAAGGAACAACTTTGTGTCCTTCATACAAAAATCCTTTTTTATACAATTCCCTAAGGCTCCACCAAACACTTTCAATATATTTGTTATCAAGAGTTATATAAGGGTTTTCCAGATCAATCCAGTACCCGAGTTCTTTCGTTGATTTTTCCCACTCTTTTATATGCGAAAAAACACTGTCTCTTGCTTTTTTGATAAATTTGTCAGTTCCATATTTAATCACATCTTTTTTTGATCCGAGTCCGAGTTCTTTTTCAACTTGAACTTCTACAGGAAGGCCGTGACAATCCCACCCTCCTTTTCTTGGAACAGAAAATCCTCTCATAAATCTAAATTTGTTTATTATGTCTTTGTATGTCCTGACTTCAAGATGGTGCAATCCTGGAGGGGCATTTGCAGTCGGGGGTCCTTCTAAAAAAGAAAATATTCTCTTTTTTGGATTATCCTGAATTGACTTTTTTATTTTAGAATTGTTTTTCTTCCAAACTTTCTTAACTTCTTCCTCAACTTTTTTAAAATCATACATTTTATCTTAAACTTTAGATAGAGTTTTATATTTTTAAATTATTACTTAATTTTTCTTATATGCTGTTCAAAAATTCTTCTTCTGTAAAATGAAGCTCTCCCGGGAGGATTATGCAAAAAGGCGCCTTGATTTTCTTATTCTTTAACTCTTCAATTTTTCCATAATAAATTCTTGAATCTTCGTTACCAAGTCTTGAACATACAATTATTTTCTCCAACTTAATCCCTTTTTTTCTTGAATCCTTTTCAAGTCTTTTTAGAGAATCTTTAAATTCCATTCCAATATCAACTAAAATAAGGCTGTGGGCTTTAATGCCTATATTTTTTTTAATAATCTCTATATAACTATCTGCTTCAAAATTGGGCATGCTTGAAGTTTTTCCAAACTTATATAGCTGCATCCCTGTTTCACCAACAGCGTCGAGAATAGAAGCATTATGGAGAACTCTGACCTTAATTTTTTCTTTCTTAGCTTCCTGAATAAGGGTTATGTGTGTTGTGGCTGTTAATGGCGAGCCATAGACAAGAAGAACAACATCTGTTTTTTTTGCTTCATCAAGCATTTTGTCCATTTTCTTTTCAACAATAGCTCGATTAGCCTGAATGAATTTTTTCCCCTTAAACTGATTCTCTAGTTTCTTTATTTCATACGGAAAATCAACAGTATAATTTTCAATATAAATTTTTTTTGCCCTGGAAATTGTTTTATAAGCCTCGCTGCTATACCCCTGCTCATTCAAACCAAGTCCAATTATGTATAACATAAAAAGACTAAAATTCAAGCATTTATTAAGATATCCCAGAAGTTTCCTGAAGTCTTTTTTTAGAGACAATACATATTTAAAAATAAAAATAATTTATCTATCCCACAAAAAGAGGCACGGGAATATGGCAAAAAAGAAAACAAAAAGAAAAAAGAAATAAATATCAACTTAACAAATTTTATCTAAATTTTCTTTTTCTGCTTCTTTTTTCTTTCTTTTAAACTTCTGCTTGTAACTATCATCATAAAGAGAAAAGTGAAGAGCAGTAAATCATTTCTAAATATCAAGCTAATCACAGAGCCAATCAAACTAAAAAGAATAATTATCTTAAACCATTTTTGCCCTGATTTTAGTTCTTCTCCTGTCCATCGCGCAAGAAGATTGCCAATAGGAATTCCTAATATTAAAAATACAATGCCTATTGGAAATTTGTATAGTTCTTGCATGAATTGATTAAATAAAATCAGTTAAAATACTTTTTGTAAACAAATATTTATATAAACAGAATCTTTTATTTTAAAAACTAATAATGAAATGTTTAAAATGTGGGCATGTGTGGAAAAGGACTAAATGGAAAGAATTTTTTTCCTTTCTCTCTAAGTGCCCAAGATGCGGTTCAAGATTTGTATTGAGATACTAAGAATTTTTATAACAAATTTTATATAACAGCTCCTCCTTCCTTTATCTAATCATGTACAAAAAATATTTAATAGTTGCGAGTAAGTTAGATAAAGCAGGAATAAACATTACGACCCAACTTAGCCAGTTTGGAGATTTTAATTTCTATTTGGTTGATAAGGAAATAATTTATACAGAAAATCTTGACTCTGAGAAAATAAATTCTTATGACTTTGTTGTTTTTGCCTCCAAACATAAATCAGAAAGCAGGGAAAAAACTCTTTCTGTGCATGCTCCGGGAAACTGGCGCTCTGTAGATTTGGGAGGTGAATCAGGAAAGGTGTGCAAAAGTTCTGCTTTATTTGCAAAGCAGATGTTCGGAAAACTAAATAAAAATGCAGAACAATATCACTTAAAAAATTATAAGGTTACAATGGAAGTGACTCATCACGGACCTTTAATTGACAAGCCCTGCATATTTATAGAAATTGGCTCAACAGAAAATGAGTGGACAGACAGAAGAGCTGCATTTGTCATAGCAGAAACAATTTCAGAAACAATTGAAGGATTTGTAGAAAATCCTTACAATGAGGTTGCTATTGCAATTGGGGGCCCGCATTACTGTCCTAACTTTAATAAAATCCAGCTAAGTTCCAATGTTGCAATTTCATATGTTATTCCGTCGTATGCAGCGCCAATTACAGAAGAGATGATTAGAGAGGCAATAGATAAGACCGAAGAGGAAGTTGATTTTATTCTTCTTGACTGGAAGGGTTTGGGAAAGGCAGAGCAAAAAAAAGAACTTCTTAAGACTCTAGACAAATTCTACATTCCTAAAAAGAAAACAAGCGAGATAAAAAGGTGAAATTACTTTTTATGAATTTAATAAATTTTGAACTAATCAGATATCCTTAATCCCCACAAATTTAACATTTCAAAAAATAATTTTTTATTAATAATTTTCTTAGATTTGTATCCAAGACCATTAAAGTCAATTTTCTCTGACAAAGAACTTGTTATTAAAAAAATCTTTCCATCTTTTTTTAAATGTTTTTTGGACTGTTTTAGAAATTTTTTAATTATTTTATTACCTTTTTTTCCACCAGTTGTTGCAGTTCTGGAACTTTCAGGTTCTCTTTTATCAAAAGGGAGATAAGGCGGGTTAAAAATAATTATATCAAATTTTCCACTTATATCCTCAAATAAATCTGATTTTATAGGGTTAAAATCTAATCTTTTACAATGTTTAATAGCTTCCTCATTAATATCTGTGCCAAAAATATTTTCTTTTTTAACCCCTGCTTTTAGAGCTGTTTCAAGCTGGATTCCAGAACCAATACCAATTTCAAGAAAACTGATGTCTGGATTTTTCCTCGTCAAGGCTGGAAGGATTTTTTCAAGATGATTTGACATTAGATAAGAGTCTTCTGCAGGTTGGTAAATTTCTGGCATCTTAATAAAAAAACGCCCAGTGCAGGAATCGAACCTGCGCACCCCGAAGGGTCCGGATTAGCAATCCGGTGCAATACCATTATGCGAACTGGGCTTTGTTGATTATATTTATAGAAATTTAAGATATTATAAAAGTTTCTTAACTCCTGAAAAAGAACCTAAAAATAAAGATAGCGGGAGTGGGATTTGAACCGCACGATCTCTGGGTTATGGGCCCAGCGAGGACTCCAGACTCCTCCATCCCGCTGTCACGCTTTAATAATTTTAACAATAAAACCTAATGAAATTTGCTTATAAAGGTTTCTTTTGTATTCTACTTTCACTGAATATTAACAAATCTTTAAAAATGAACCTTGTTTTTTTTGTTAATGGAAACAAAGTCAAAAACTTCCAAAACTCTTCTTTTAGGAATTGATGACGCAGGTCGTGGTCCTGTGATTGGTCCGATGGTTTTAGCAGGATGTCTTACTGATTCTGAAACAATAAATGATTTTAAAAAAGTTGGTGTGAGAGACAGCAAACAACTAACACAAAAAAGACGCGAGTTTCTTGAGGGAATAATCAAGAAAAAAGCAAAAGCTTTTGAAATTGTTGTCTTAAATCCCAAAGAGATAGATAAGAAAAATGGCGAAGGCTTAAAACTAAATGAGTTGGAAGGATTAGCTGCTGCAGAAATAATTAATAAGATAAATGACGGAAAAGAAAAGATAAGGGTAATCTTGGACTGCCCCTCTCCAAACAGAACAAGATGGAGAGATTTTGTTATTCTAAAAATAGAAAATCTTTCAAATCTGGAAATAGTTTGTGAGCACAAGGCAGACAGGAATCATGTGGTTGTTGGAGCTGCTTCTGTCCTGGCAAAAAGCGAGCGTGAAAGACAGATGGCTATTTTAAAGAAAAAGTATGGGAAAGATATGGGTTCAGGCTACACCTCTGACCCTGCAACTAAAAGATTTCTTGAAAAAAATATAAAAAATCACAGCAATAAGGGAATATTCAGAAAAACCTGGAGCACATGGAAAAAAGCAGACCATAAGTCTAAACAGAAAAAGCTGTTTGGTTGATTATTAAAGTTTAAAAATCTCTTTATGCTTCATTTTTTATGTATATTAAAAAACTGGTAATGAAAGGTTTCAAAAGTTTCCCGAAGAAGACAGAGGTTCCTTTTATGCTTGGAATAAATGTGATTCTTGGACCTAATGGCAGCGGCAAGTCAAATATTTCAGACGCAATATGTTTTGTTTTGGGTCGGCTCAGTGTTAAATCAATGCGTGTTGCAAAAGCCAGAAATTTAATTTTTATGGGAACAAAAGCAGCAGCCCCCTCAAAAGAAGCAAGTGTTGAACTGGTTTTTGATAATTCTGATAAAACTTTCTCCCCTGAAAAAAAAGAAATTTCAATAAAAAGGATTGTGAGAAAGAGCGGACAAAGTGTCTATAAAATAAATGATGAGACAAAGACCAGGCAGGAAGTTCTGGCATTGCTGGCTCAGGCAGGGATAGATCCCCAGGGATTTAACATCGTTCTCCAGGGCGAAATCCAAAATTTTGTAAGAATGCAGTCAGAAGAAAGAAGGAAAGTAATTGAAGAAGTTTCAGGAATATCTGTTTATGAATCAAAGAAGGAAAGATCACGAAGAGAATTGGAAAAAACAGAAGAAAAAATTAAGTCAGTTAATTCAGTTCTCAGGGAAAGAACTTCTTATTTAAATAATCTTGAAAAAGAAAGGCAGCAGGCTCTGAAGTATAAAAAAATGAAGGAAGAAGTTCAAAGGTTAAAAGCGAGTATAATTTTTTATGACCTTAATAAAAAAAAGAAAGAATCTGGATTAATTAACAAAAATATACAGGATAAAAATTCCGGACTTGAAAAAACAAAAAGATTCCTAGCAGATATCGAAACAGAAATAAAAAATCTCAAGACAAAAACTGATAAAATTAATTCACAAATCCAGAGTTCCACAGGAATTGAACAGGAAAAACTAAATCAGGAAATTGCTAATCTTAGGGCAGAGCTTTCAGGAATAAATGTAAAGCTTGAAAATCAGGAATCCAAACACACGGGTTTATTAAAACAAAAACAAGAGCTTCAGGAATCAATTAAAGAAGCAGAAGAATCTATCAATGAATTGCAAAAAGAAACCAGAGAAGTCCTGACAGATGAAAAGAAATCCAGGGAGGTGGAGGAAAAAAAGAAGCTTCTTGAGAAACTTGATGAACAGCGTAAAAAATTTTATATGGCTAAGTCCGACCTTTCATCTTTAAAAGAAAGAATCCTGGATAAGAATTTATCTCTTAAAAACTACAACAACGAAGCTGATTCTCTTGTAAGGCAGTCAGAAGCGATTTCACTGGAAATTTTTGATACGAAATCAAGCCAGCAAAGACTTGACAAGCTTAAAACTCTTTCTGCCGAGAAGAAAGAGGTTTTGGGCAGGCTTTTGAAAAGAGAGATTGAACTTGAGAAAATTACATCAGTTAATGAGTCAGAAATAGAAAATTATAAAAAAATTTTTGAAAAAGTTTCAAAGCTTGACATATGCCCTATCTGCAAAAGCAAGATAACACCTGAGCATTTCAAAGAAATTGAAGATGAATTTTTACCAAAGATAAAAAAACTTGAAAAAGAGGTAGAGGATTCTGACAGGGAACTGAAAATAATTTATCAAAAAAAGGAGATACTTACTAAGGATGTTGAGCAATTCACCGAGAAGATATCCAGAACAGAGTCGGATATAAGTAAAATAAAAAGTATAAATGAAAAGAAATCACAGATAAAAAAACTTAATGAGAAATCCGAAGAAATTAAGAAAGAGTTAGTAAATTTAATTAAAAAAAGAGAAAGGCTTGAGAAGACTATTGAAGCTAATTCAAATATAGAAAAGAAATATGAGACTTTAAAAATTGAGATTCAGGAAGTTTCTCTAAGAACCAAGGAAAATTTAAGTTCAGAGGTTGATTTCAAGAAAAGAGAGCTTGAAAGGCTGAAAATTTCTCTGAAACAGACTTTTAGGGATGATGCTGAAGTAAAAGAAGAGATAAAATCTCTTAAAAGAATTGTAGGGGAAAATGAAAAATCACTGGCAGAAAAAAGACATCAGGAAGAACTGCTCAGCCAAAAATTCAGGAAATTTATTTCAGAAAGAGACTCTATTTATTCTCAGATAAGAAAAAAAGAATCCGAAGTTTTAGAACAGCAACATAAAATTCGCATGATAGAGGATGAAATTAATGAGCTAAAAATAGAAAGAGCGAGAGTTGATGCTGAAACAGAGAACTTTGAGACTGAAATGCTTGAATTTGAAAGTGTTAAAGATAAGATAATTAGGACAAAAGCAGGCAAAGAATCTCTTGTTCAGAGGCTTGCTAGGGTTCAGGAAACCCTTTCCAGAATCGGAAGCGTGAATCTCCGCTCTTTGGAAGTTTATGATTCAATAAAAAAAGAATACGATTCCATAAAAGAAAAAGCAGAGATAATCTCTAAAGAGAAAGAAGGAATTTTAAAAATAATTCAAGAGATTGACAAAAAGAAAAAAAAGACTTTCCTTAAAACTCTTAAAACCTTAAATGAGCTTTTCTCAAGGAATTTTTCACAATTAAGTGCCAAGGGGCATGTTTTCCTAGAGCTTGAAAATCCGAAAGATCCTTTTGAACCAGGTTCAGGAGTTCAGATAATAGTCAAAACAGGCCATGGAAAATACTTTGATGTAAAATCTCTTTCAGGAGGTGAGCAAACACTTGTGGCTCTCTCATTGATTTTTGCAATTCAGGAATATAGCCCTTATTATTTTTACCTTCTTGATGAAATTGATGCAGCTCTTGACAAGAGAAATTCAGAGCGGCTTGCAGGCCTACTGAACAAATACATGCAAAAAGGCCAGTATGTAGTTATCACACACAACGACGAAATAATATCAAAAGCCACAAATCTTTACGGCATAAGCATGCATGACGGCATAAGCAAGATTATTAGTCTGAGGGTTTAGATTGATCTTCAGCAGCTTTTACTAAAATATTTAAATTCCTCCAGCTTTAGTTTGCTATGGAAAAACAACAGCTTTTTCAGAAACTGAAAGCTATGGGTTTTTCAAAGAAAATTATAAATGCTTTTTCTAACGTGAGAAGAGAGGATTTTGTTCCTGAAGAATTTAAGGGGCAGGCATACGAAGATACTGCTCTTCCGATTGGAAATGGGCAGACAATTTCACAGCCTTACACAATTGCGGTTATGCTTTCTGAACTTGATTTAAAGCCAGGACAAAAGATTCTTGAGGTTGGTTCTGGCTCAGGATATGTTCTGGCTTTGATTTCAGAAATTATTGGAAAAAAAGGCAGGATTTTTGGTTTGGAAGTGGTCAAGGATTTAGCTAAGAAATCAAAAGAATCTCTGGAGCTGGGAGGCTGTAAAAATGTAGAAGTCCATGCCAGAAATGGATTTAATGGCTTTCCTGAAAAAGCACCTTTTGATAGAATTCTCATGAGTGCTGCAGTTCGTGATATTCCCAAACCTTTGTTAAAACAGCTAAAGGACAAAGGAATTCTTGTGGCTCCGAAAGGCCCGAGATTCCAGCAAGATATTGTGGTAATTCAAAAACAGGGAGAAAAATTTATCACAAAAAGCGAAATACCCGGATTTATCTTTGTGCCGTTTGTTGAGGGCGAGTAGAATTATTTTTTATTTATCTAATTAACATGATTCTATTTTTATTTTGGAATAAATCCTATTCCAATTCCATAAGACTGCCCATCACCATTATACTTTGCTCTTAATTCTGGGATTACTGTTCCAAAATTAGTATTGATTCCTTTTGAAACTCTCGCAAAATATGTTTCACCTTCTGGTTGATATGTTAAATCTAGAGTTACCTTTCCATTATAACTTATACCAAACATTGGTTCAAGTTCTCGTAATGTAGTTGTAAAATAAGCTGTAATATCTTTTAAGTTTGCTCTTGCACCTATTTTTGTTTTTTCTAAATCTTTGAGATTTATTAAACTACCAAGGCCACCATACTTTTCATCTAGGTCAATACTTACAGTAAAGTCAGATGGGATACTCCCTTCATCTAGCCACATTTTTGTAGCTTGTAATCCAAGATTAAGGTTTCCTTTTTTAGTTGCAATATTTCCTTGTAGCAACTTAATATCATTTTGAGCATCTGTCCATCCTAAAATATAAGCGCTATTATCTTTTTGTTTACCAAATGGAACACTGCCAATTATCCATTTGTCTTTATTTACATCAAAACAAACCTTATAATACTGAATAGGCACTTGTCTAGAATCACCTGTAAGGTCTGCTGAATTGCTAGAAAATACTTTATTTGACCCTAAAAACATTCCACCAATTAATCCAAGAAGTACTGCTTTCTCTTTTGTTTGGTCTCTTATTTCCCTCATTGCAATTTTCTGTAAACTTTTTCTAGCAACTTGGGTTTGATACCCAACATTTCTTCTAATAAAATCTTTTAGTTCTGTTTTAACTTTTCTACCTCCAAGCATACCTAAAGCTTCAGCAGAATTTCTTTTAACTTCATAGAAATCATCATAAAGTGCTTCAACAAGATAAGGAACTGCTCTTTTGTCTTTAATCTTCCCTAATTCAAAAGCAGCTAAAGCGCGATGACTTTCATATTCATCATTCTTTAAAGCCCATATTAAAGGCAAAGCAACCTCCCTACTCCCTATTTCTCCTAATCCCGCTATTGCTTTTTCACGAGCAATAAAATTATCATTATTTATATTTTTAGTATATTCGCTAGTATTTTCTTCAAGATTTTCCTTTTTTGAAATCACTTTAGTATTTTCCATTTTTCTCTCCTTATTATTTTTTGATTATGAAAACGAAAGTTAAATAAAAAAAATAAAAAACAAAAATAAAAACTAATAGTAACTTTCGCTGAATTCCTCAGTTTTCTCTGGTTTCTTTCCAAGCAAGACAACTAATACAACTAGCAATACAATAAAGATTATTGCCAGAACAATTGTCAAGACAATTATTGGGCTTGTAATTGGTCTTCCTTGAACTGTTTCTGTAAAGCTAACTGTTTCAACAAGCTTTCCGTTCATGCCGAATATACTTATAGAATAAGTATGTGTCCCGGCAATGTTAGACTCAGCATTTACTATCACAGTCTTACTTGATCCTGCAGGAACTGAAACAAGAGTTTCAGAAATACTTACAGATACATCATCTGTAGATTGAGGAACAAGCCTGTAAACCACAAGTTCATTTGTAGGGTTCACAATAAGAAGCTTTCCGTCGGATGTGATAAAGTTTCCTTCAGGGAAAGAGTTTTTTGTGACAAGCTGGACTGCCTTACTTGAAACAGTATCTTCATTTTCTACCTTTACTTCAAGTGCGTACACACCTGGCTCAGAATCATATGGCATTTGAAGGAAAATTCTTCCTGTTACAGTATCTCTTTCATCTTCAAAGCACTTTCTTGTGATGTTAACACCCCAGTTCTCTTCAGGGTCTTCTATGCCGTCATCACATCTAAGAGCAACAAGGTCTCCGAAGAAAGCTGTTCTTTCAACATCCAAAGCAGAAATTCTTGCAGTTACAAAAACATCATCTAAATCGTTGTAACCAAGGTTCTTCAGAACAATATCAACTGGGAAAAGTTCTCCAGCATTAACTTTCTGAGGAACTTCTACAGACAAAATCTCTACACTGTATGATTCTCTCTGCAACCTTAGAGTATAGTCTTCTGTGGTTTTGTAACCACTTCCGCTTATTTCAATGTGAAGATTCACATCTCCGCTAAGCGAGTCTCTAAGATCAAAAGGAATCTCAAGAACAAGTGTTTTGTGATACCTTTTTTCTTCTTCAACATCAAATAAAGATGTTTCTGCTTCTACATCCTTTCTGTTACCTTCAAGCTCTGCCTCTACTGTAACATCCTGCACATTGACCAGGGAATCAAATTCAACTCTAACAAATATTGTTTCTCCAACAACTATTGAAGTATTATATTCATCAACATTAATTCCATTAACTTCAACTGTGACATCATTTGCAATTTCAGCAGCGCTTACAGTGCTAGCCAGAAAAAACACGCTTACAAGCATCACGAAAAAAACCAAAAGTTTTTTCATGTTCATTTTTTTCTTTTTTCTTTTTATAATTTATTTTTTAACTGAAGACTAGGTCTTCCTGTAATCATATTCACTCCAAAGTCCCTTATAAACTTTATTGTGATAACATAAAATATTCATTGTGTAGTACTAACTGTTAGTAACATTTAGTTAATTTCTTAATAATTATTGAAATATTAGTATTACTACCATAATTTTTCCGAAAAATAAAGGCATAAAAAGTTAACTCTCTCAACATATAGGTAAAAACATATAAAAGTTTATATAACCCTTGTTCTCCTGATTCATATGTTTAAAAGTGCCCCTATGAAAGCTTCAAAAATTGTAGGAATATTAGAAGATTTGGCTATTGAGGAGTATAATCTTTCTTCTGATAATCTTTCTGTAGATCCAAGGTTTATTGAAATTAAAAATCCACAAGACTATTCTAGCCTTCTAAAAACTTTAAATCTAAAAAGTAGCAACGAATATATTGGTTCTCCTTGTTTTAACAATAAACTGCAGATTGTTAATTACCATGGTTGGACTTTTGAAACAATAGTGAAAGATAAAGATTCTCATTTATTAAAAAAGTTAGAAAAAGAAAAGTTATTATTATAATTCATTATTTCCTTCAAAAAACTAAAAACTTCTAAACTCCAATCAGCTCAATCTTTGTATCTGTGCTTGTGAAATTTCTTGCTGCAATCGCCTTGACACCTGATTCTTCTGCAGAATTTATTGCTGTCTTGGTTGCTGCCCCGTCAATGATTATTATGAATGGTTTGTCTTTTGATTTTTTTAATGTAATTGTTATAGCTCTTGAAGAAATTCTTTTCATTTCTTCCAGATTATTGTTTAAAAATAATGCCTTTCCTTTCCCTTTGTTTTTTTCTGCAATTTCTTTTATTTTTGCCTTTATTTTTTCATTAAGGGGTGTGGGAGAACCAAAACTTTTTGTTCTGGTTCTTGTTTCCCTTTTATCATACTTGTCTTCATATTTTTTCTCATTCCTCCTTCCATATCTGTTCCTCGCTAAAAATTCGTCAGTTGGAATTTTTTTCCTTAATATCTGAAGGACCTCTTTTCCTGAAAGCTCTTCGACTTCTTTACCATCAGGAGCAATGCAAATATACTTTATTTTTGCATTGTCAAGCACATTCTGGATAATTAATTTACCGCCCCTGTCTCCGTCGACAAAAAGAGTTATATCTTTTTCTTCAGATAAATCTTTAATGCTGTCAGGCAGCTTGGTTCCATTCATAGAAATTACATTTTTTACTCCTGTTCTTAAAAGGTTCAGCACATCGGCACGACCTTCAACGACAATTATTTCTTTTTCAGAAAGGTCTCCGTAAGTAAGTTTTTCTTTTCCATATTCTTTAACATCTGCAACTCTTGCGGATTCTTTTACTTTCTTTGAAATCTCTCTGGAGTCAGTCCTGCTCCCAAAGTCTGCCATGAGTTTCTTAGCCCTTTCAATAATATAATCTCTCTTGCTTCCGCGGACATCTTCAATCCTTTCAACCTCAACCTGGGCGTCGCAAGGACCTATTTTTTCAATAGTTTCAACTGCAGCAGCGATTAAAGTAGTTTCTGACTGGTCAAGAGCTGTTGGTATCTTAATTTCTCCAAGAGTTATTCTGTCTTTTCTTTCTAATTCAACTTCAATTCTGCCAATTTTTCCTTCTTTCTGCAGATCTCTCATCTCAAGGTCTGAACCAAGAAGTCCTTCTGTCTGCCCGAAAATAGCTCCGATTATATCAGACTTTTCCAAAGCTCCTTCAACACGAAAGTTCGCATGTATCATATACTTAATAGATACCGGACTTATTTTTGCCATCTTTACTCCTATTATTTTAATTACTTGAAATCATAATGATTTCTTAGAGAAATATTTGGATAATCTTTTCTTACACTTTACATAACAAATTAATGCGCAAGTGAATGTGATAATATCATGAAAGTGATTTAATACTATTCGTTATCAATATTTCTCAGATATCTAAAAATAAAGTTGTTTTTAAGGTTTTCTATAGAAAAATTTAACTCTTCTTCTTTACGATTTCTGTGCAAAGTCCTGCTGCAACTGTTGAACCAGCGTCTCTTACTGCGAACCTGCTCATATATGGGTTGTCTTTCTGTGTTTCAAGACAAAGATTTCCCTGAGGCTTGATTCTCACTTTTGCACTGTCGCCATTTTTCAAGAATTCTGGATTTTGTTTTATGGTCTCACCTGTTTTTGGGTTAATCTGTTCAATAAGTTCTACAAATTGGCAAGGAACCTGAGCTGTATGAACGTGAAATACAGGGGTATAACCTTTTGCCAAAACAGTTTGGTGGTTAATAACAGTAATTGTTGCGATGAATTCCTCTACAACAAATGTTGGTTTTGTAGCGTCGCAGATAACATCTCCACGTGCAATGTCCTTTTTTCCGACACCACGGATATTAATTCCTATATTATCACCTGCAATTGCTTCATTCATTTGCTCATGATGCATTTCAATTGTTTTTACTTCTCCATTAATTCCCTTTCCTGTTCTTCCGGGCAATACTGTAACTTTTTGTCCTACTTTCATAATACCTGTTTCAACTTTTCCTACAGGAACTGTTCCGATACCTGTGATTTCATAAACATCCTGGACAGGCATTCTCATTGGCAAGTCAGTCGGAAGCTTTGGCT
>CAZSQR010000006.1:0-29241 GCA_964609265.1 Candidatus Woesearchaeota archaeon | reverse complement strand
TTCTCATTTTTGTCGTGGATAGTTCCATGTCTTTAAATTTCATTCTTCCGAGAAATCCTGTCCACGGAGATTTTTTTCCGAGGGATTTGTGGATTAATTTTTGCCGTAATGCGTTGTCCCTGTGATCCTTGCCGCGAATAACATGGGTCATTTTTTGTTCTATATCATCAGCAGCTACAGCAAGATTCATCAGCGGCCAGACTCTGTATTTTTTCCCCTGCCTCGGATGTTTTGTGAGATTGATTCTCGCTAAAGGAAAGTCTCTCATTGCAGGATTTTTGTCCTTCATGCTATTTCCAGACTTAAATCTTAAAACAGCCCCGCCTTCGTTGAAACCTTCTTTGTCTTTGCCCAGCATTTTTTTCCACCTTTCCAAATTTTCCTTTACGCTGAATTTTCTGCAGGGGCAGTTTTTCTTTGATTTAACAAATTTCCTGAATTCTTCTGCAGGGCAGGTGCAGACATAAGCTGCGTTTTTTTTAATAAGAGCCTGAGCATATTTGTAATAAACAGGAATTCTGTCTGATTGTATAACAAACTTGGCGGTTTTATCAAAAAGCCAGTTGCTTTCTTTTTCAATCATTTTATATGCAGCAGGGTAAATGTTTTCAGGATTTGTGTCTTCAATTCTGATATAAAATTTTCCGCCATATTCTTTTACAAACAAAAAAGAAATGCTCGCTGTCATAGCGTGTCCTATGTGCAGTGGTCCTGATGCAGACGGCGCGAACCTCATTATGACTTTTCCTTTTTTCGCACCAGGCAGTTCAGGAAGCCCTTCACGCCCTTCCCTCACACTTACAATTTCTTTTAATTTCTCAAATTCCTTTTTTTGACTGTCAAAAGAAAGCTTATTCACTTCTGCCACAATCTTGTTTATCCCTCCAGAATATTTTTTCACATCTCCTTTCTTAAGCCCTTCATTAAAAAGCGCAGAAATTACACTTCCAATTCTGGCTTTCCCATCATAAGCCAAAGCATTTTTTAGAGCATAGGCACGTGCCTTTTTTTCAAAGTTTTTCATTCATAAAAAAAGAAATCCCTATTAATAAATTATTCGAAAGAAAGATTTTATTCTTTTTTGTTATCTATTCCAGTCCCCTAACATCAGCCTTCTTTTCCAGAACTTCAAGCCTTTGTTCCAAATGGTAAATTTTGTTTGAAAGGTCTTCGAGTTTTTCTGTCATGTCTGTAATCCTTTTTGCAAGCTTTCTGCGTTTTTCCTGACTCTCAGACAGGTCAATTACTTTAGAATCCTCTGTTTTAGAATCTGAATTTGAATTCGGCGATAAATCAAAAAAAGAGAAAGGATTTGAACCTGAACTTGATTTTGATGTAGAACTGCTTTCCTGACCTGCTTTAGCCTCTTCTTCTTTCTGTTTTCTGTATCTCTCGGCAAGGTCAATCACATCTTTGCTTTTTTTCCCAAAACCGAATAATCCCATCTTTCTGTTAGGAGACTGGTGTTTTTAAAATTAGTTGTGGCAAATTCTTCTTGCCTTGTATACCCGAAAATGTTTTAGAAACATTTTTTAAACAGCACAATCTTATTATGAATACTAAGAGGGAATCAAAATGCAGGAATTTGTCTCAGAATTAATTGAAGAGAACATACCTTATTATAAAAAAAGAGCAGAGATTAAGGAGAAAGGATTAATTAATAGTGTGGAAGAGTCAGCTCATAATCTTGTTTATGATTCTTCTTTTGAAACTTTAGAGCCGGTTTATTTTTTTATTGTTGACCTGATGGGGGATTTCGGGCTTGAGACAGAAAAACTTATTGATAACTTCACTTCTTCTCCGGGTTCAGGTCATTTTGCCGAGCTTGGGCAAAGAGCGACAGTAATGCAGCAGCAGGGTTCTAAGATTCTCGCAGACATAAATGCTGTTCTTAGAAGTGTTTTAAACATTATTTATGACTTGAAAGAATTCAGGATAAGGCTTAGCCAGTATGATGATTTAAGAACAAAGAAAAAAGAGGCAGCTGTTCTTGCACTAAAGCAAGTCTGGATGGACAAAGTTGACATTCAGAAAGGGAACTCAAGCATAAAAGCAATGGCACTCGGGCAGGCAGGATTCCAGACTCTTATTGATGCATTTCTTTTTGTTAAAGAAGTGGCTAATGTGGACAAAGTTGATTTAAATGACAGAGTTAAGAGAATTCTCAGAGCCAGAATTTTAGAATTTAATCATTGGCTTGAACAGTCTGAAAAAGAGCTCAGGAAGAGATATGAACTTGAAAGAATATACCTAAAAAGCCAGGTCAATTCATTAAAACTTTATTCCAGATGGGCAAAGCCTTATCTTAAAGCTGCAAAAGAACTTGAAATGAAAGAGCATGGACGCGACCCAGCACTTGTTAAGGCGTTTAATACAATAATCCTTGAACTTACACTGCTTGGAAAAAGGAAAATTAACGTTGCTGAAGAAGCACTTTCAGGAAATCTGCCAAAGGAATTTGAAAGACCTGAAAGACTTAAGTTAAAAGACTATTACGCGTGCACACTTGTCAGTTTTCGTTTTAGGGGAATTCCGCAACGGGCAGCGCAACAGCCTCATTATATTTTTGGCGGCAGGGCGGAAATTTCTTTTAAATCATATGTTCTTAATGAAGATGAAATAAAAAAACTTGAAGAATCTCTTGACGAATCAGACCTTTATGACGCACTCAGGCTTATTGAAGGAGCAACAGGTGAAAGTCTTGAGCAACTCCAGGACGAAATTAATTTTTTCCTTGAAGAAAAAGAGCAGGAAGAAGAGCACAAAACTGAAAAAGACACATCAAATCCTTTTATGGCTTTGCTGGGAAAATACGAAGAGCAGCCGGCCAAAGAAAAAGAATCAAAAAAAGAAACTAATCAAAAACCAGAAGCAGTAGTTATAAGACCTGAAAGTTATGCAGAAAAAAATCACATAAGGCCTCTTGCAGGGGATACAGCGAAAGATTTGGCGTTTAAGTTTTTTGATATCTACAAAAAAGCCCACAACATGCCAAGTTATACCTGAATATCAGAGAATAATTTTATATACATCCTTATCTTAATCTGTTTATGCCAAAAAAGAAACCGGAAACTGAAAAAACCTTTGATAAAAAAGATAAAATACTGGAAGAAATAGCTGATAAATTAAAAGAAATTGAGGATGAAGAATTATCTGACAAGGAAAATTCTGAAAAATCCGGGCTTGAAGAAGATGTCAATTTAAATACTTTACAATTTCAACAGTTTATACAGTCTTCAGAAGAAACTCCTATACCTGTTCTTGAGAGAATTGCGTCAGCGCAGCCGCGCCCGGTTTTTGTAGGAACTCTGCCGCAAGCTCAGGCAGGAGTAACAGAAGAAAATTCTGGCAAAGAAAATTCTGAGTATGTTCCAGGACTTGAAGGAAATAATGAGCAAAAGTATACTGAATCATATGCGAGAATTTCCAGAGAACCAGTTCCTGTAGATTTAATAAAAGCAGGAAGAAGACCAGCTGAAATAATTCCTCAGGTAGATCAAGAGGCTTTTTTCAGGCGCTCAGAACCACTTTTACAAATTGAATCATCAATCCCTGAACAAACATGGGGCGCGGAAAGAATTGACACTAAAAAAGCAGGAAGAAAAGACCTTTTTGAAGCAGAACAGGAAAAATACAAAACATACAAGCCAAAGCTTCAGAAGAGTTATTAGTTTAGTTAGAAGATTTTTTAAAGAGTGAGAGCCTTTAGTAGTTATGAAAAAGAGTTACAAAACAAGTGATTATAAAATTTCAGATATTTATCAGGGAGGGTATTCAGCTTTAAATCCTCTATCAGATGTTTATTCTGCTGCAGGGACCCTTGGGATGACAACAGACCCAAGAACAGCAAACATTTTGCAGGATGTTTCTTTAAAGCTTTCCACAGGAGCAAAAACAATAGATGTTTCAGCTGTTTCTCCGGAGATTTTTGACTCTATTCCAAAACAACAGCTTAAAGAGGTTAACAGGCTTTCAAAGCTGACAGGTGTTGATATTTCTATGCACGGTCCTGTTATAGATGTTGCAGGAATAAGCCAGCAAGGTTATAGTGAAGCAGACAGGGAAACAGCAGAAAGAAAGGTCACAGAAGTTCTTTTACGAAGCAAAGAATTAAATCCAGAAGGAAACATTCCTGTGAATTTTCACACAGCAGAAGGAATCCCGGGAAGCCAGTTTTTGCCGCCGTCTGAAAGAAAAGAAGGTGAAGAATACAAAAAACTTATCATTGTTAACAGAGAAACAGGCAGGTTGGCTCCATTAGAGTCAGAGAAAAAGTTTTATCCGGGAATGAAAGAAGAAGAAATCCTCCCGCCTGAAAAAAGAGTTGAAATTCTAAATGAAAGTGAATGGGACAATTCACTCAACCAGGTTTTCTTTAATCAGGAAAGAGCTCAGGAAATTCTTGGAAAGAACCAGGTCCAGATTCAGCATGTGTTGGATAGCATACAAGAGATGCAGAAGAAGAATATTTCCAGCAAAGAAATCCGGGAAACCTTAACTCCAACCCAAAGACATGCCTGGAGCAATTTCCAGGCAGCTCAGAATTATCTTAAGGACATTCATCAGCAGGCAAACGGGCTTTTCAGCAAAGCTTATGAATTCGGAACAGACGAACAAAAACATCATTTGAAAGAACTCAGCGAGAACTTTAAATCCATGATTGAAAAAAAAGGGATTGACCCCTTTGCCCAGGCAGAAGCGATGAGGTATTTAATTAATGAACTAAAAAGAGAAGAGTATACGCCTAAGTTATATGAACCAATAGAAAAATTTGCAACAGAAAAAACAGCGCAGACTTTTGGAAATGCGGCTTTTAACTCATATAAAAAATTCAAGGGCAAGTCACCTGTCCTGGTTATTGAAAATCCTCCTGCAGGATTCGGTTTGAGCACAGGAGAGGATGTTAAGAGAGTTGTTGAAGAATCAAGGAAGAAGTTTGTAGAAAATGCCGTAAAAGAAGGAATGTCAGAATCTCAGGCGAGAAAAGAGGCAGAAAAATTGATTGGTGCTACATGGGATGTTGGTCATATAAACATGTTAAGAAAATACGGCTACAGCGAGGAAGATATTGTCAAAGAGACAGAAAAAGTTGCGCCGTATCTGAAGCAGATTCACCTTTCTGATAATTTTGGGTTTGAGCATACAGAGCTTCCGATGGGAATGGGAAATGTTCCCCTGAAGGAAATGATGGCTAAACTCGGTGAAAAAGGTTTTGAGGCAAAAAAAATTATTGAGGCAGGTCATTGGTGGCAGCACTTTAAAACACCGCCTTTTCAGGAGACTCTTGAAGCAGCAGGCTCTCCGCTTTATTCAATGAAAATGCCGCCTTACTGGTCTCAGGCTCCAGGACTTTACCACGGATATTTTACAGGAATGGAAGGGCAGTGGCTTCCTCAGATACATTATGAAACTTTCGGAGCAGGTTTTGCACGGCTTCCGAAAGAACTCGGAGGCCAGGCAGGAGGACAAGGCAGCAGAATGTCTGGAAGACAGATGGAATAACAAACAAATTTAAAAACTATACTCTATAATATATTTTGTAGAATATAAAAAAGAGGCTGAAATGGCAAAGAAAAGAAAAGGCAAAAAACAAAAAAAGAAAATTAAAAAGTCAAAGGAATCAAAACTTGCTGTTAAAAATCATCCAACTCTTCAGCTGAAAAAAGAAACAGATATTGCAATGGACTTTGCGACAAAAGCTTATAAAAAATTTGACAAGATTATAAAATCTGTTGTTCTTTTTGGCTCAACTACAAAGCAAACCCAGGTAACAGGTTCTGATATTGACATTGTCGTTATAATCGATGATGTAACAATCAACTGGGACCAGGAGCTGATTGCATGGTACAGAACAGAGCTTGAGAAAATGATAAAAAGCAACCCCTACAAAGCAAACCTTCATATTAATACTGTGAAACTGGGTACGTGGTGGGAAGATTTACTAAGAGGAGACCCTGTTGTAATAAACATTCTGAGATACGGAGAAGCGATGATTGATTTGGCAGGATTTTTTAATCCTCTAAAATCGCTTTTGATTCGCGGAAAAATCAGGCCAACACCAGAGGCAATATATTCCACACTGCAAAGAGCTCCTCAGCATATTGCAAGAAGCAAGATGGCGGAAATGGGTGCAATTGACGGATTGTTCTGGTCAATGGTTGATTCTGCACATGCAGCCCTAATTGCGGCAAATGTTCCTCCTGCTTCTCCAGAACATATCCCAGGAGATCTGAAGGAGAATTTTGTCAATGCCGGAAAACTGAAAATGAAATATGTTGTCTGGTACCGCGATTTGCTTGTCCTGCATAAAAAAATTGCCCACAGCGAGATAAAAGACCTAAAGGGAGTTGAGATTGATGAATGGCAGAACAGAGCTGAAGAATTCTTGCAAGTTATGGCTCAGCTTGTTAAAGATTTAATTGAGTGATTATTTTTGAGAATTATTCTCCTATCTTTCCTGAAAATTTCAAGTTAAATCCTATTTCTGTGTTGAAATCATATTCACTTGTAACAAAAGGTATGTTAGTCTTACTTAAGGTAGAATAAGGTATGCCAATCTCATATGGAGATACTGTTGGTCCACTTCCAAAAGGATGTGCTGACATATGGCTTATATAAAATTCAAGACCCTTTATTCTATAACCAAGATGAGCCTCTCCTATAAATTTGTTTGTATGGACTCCATCAAAGAAAGGATTTCCAAAGTCTCCGTATGCTGTCAGGTTAACTCCGCAAAAGAAGTCTCCTTTTTTAATTGGCAGAATGTAATCTAATTTTATTTCTGTCTTGCCCTCGTTTTCTTTCCATAAATCATCTGCTCTTTTTGGCACATAAGCAAGACCCACTTCTCCTTCAATTCTTTGCCCTTGTCCTTGCGATTTTTGCAATTTTTGAGCAGAAGCGCATCCAACTTCATTAGCAAACATCAAAGCAGCCAAACCTGTAACTGATGCCGTTCTTAAGCCATTCTTTATTTTTTGATAGAATTTTTTCATTTTCAATAACTATTTTCTTTTTTAGGGTTATATTTTTCAGATATTTTTTTCCCTAAACTATTCAAATCAGCAAAAGAATTTTCCTTAGCAGAATTTAAAGCTGCTCCACGATTATATGCTTTGCTTAATAATTCCTGATAAATTACCAGAGCATCTTTTTCTTGTTCACTTAATTCATATTCATTTTTACCAGAAAGTTTTGCCAGTTGAGTTTTCTGATATAATTCTGCCGGGACATAATTTTTTAATTCTTCAGGAACTTCAAAATCAAATTCACTTGCAATATTCTTTACAATTCCTTCAAGCTCTCCAAGAGGAAGCAGACTCTTACTTTCTTCAATCTGTTTTAACATATAAACAGAAATATCATAATTTCCTATTGCTGGTTCACCATAAACATCAAAACTATCCCCTTCTTCTTTTCGTTCTTTGTATACTTCATTTCTTACCTCATTGGCTTTTTGGCTTTTTATACATTCATCATAAACAGATTCTGCACTTGAGACACCAAGTTGTCCGTATAATGCCTGATTTTTCATAACATGATTGCTACCTAAAAACTTCTGGTTCAGCTTGTCTTCCAGAGTCATTTTAGCATGCTTCTTTTGCTTTTCTCTTATTTCCTCAGGTGTCATCTTTTGTTTATCTGTCATTTTATTGTGTGTCTCCTTTTTTTACTCCAAAAGTACAGCCGTTGGCGTAGCTGTCGTCCCAGCAGTCGCCACCAATATTCAACTTGTTGCTATCAATGCTCCAGTTGGATTGGAGACTGGCAACTCTCAAAACAGGTTCTTTAACTTCATCAAAACCCCAAACACTTACTCCTTCTTCATAAAATTTTGGTGAGGCAATTTCTCTTAATTTTGGAGCATATTTTTCAGAAGTATATTCTAATACCCTCGCCAAGCCTCCTTGTGCAAAAGTATCACAATCCTGAACTCCTCTTTCAAAACTTTCATAATGTGCAAATCCAATTTTATTATTCAAAAGATAAATTCCGTTAACTTTCTCAGCATTATCTAAAAGCTGTTTTAAGTGGCTTTTATCAGTTATTGTAGTATTTGTAAAAACACCATCAGAGGTTCTTACAATGTATCCTGCCTGAAACCATCTTGGGTCAAAGATATCTCTCTTGGCATCTGCTTTTCCATTGCTGCCAAAATCATAAGCAGCAGCTGAGACAGATTCAGAAGTTGTCGTAGGTATAAATGTTATTTTTTCCCTTGTTCTAGGATGAGAATCTGTTTTTCTAATCTCTTTTAAATTTTCTTTATAGGTATTTGGACCAAAAACAGCTACCTCCAAACTTTTACCATTATGTGGAATAACAACTAATTCTTTTTCTGTTTTTTCTTTATTTTCCATACTAATTTCATACCTTAAATCTTTATAAATCTTTCTATCTGTTACTTTCCTTAAGAGGTAACAATTATCTCTTTTTCAAAACTTCATAAGAAATCTTTGTTTTGCAAGGCAATTTTGACTTTATCTTTTTTAAAACACTCCTTGCAAAAATCATATTTTTTTCATTTAATATAGCAATGAGAAAAATCTTGCTTCCTTTTTTAACTATTGCCGCTTTTCCTGCGGGCTTGCCAAAAGAGAGCTGCATTCCTGATTGCATCCTGTCAGCTCCTGCACCAGTCAGCATTTTGTTTTCTCTCTGAATATGGTGCGGAAACGGAATCACTCTAAAAAGATACTGACCAGGAAATTTAGTTTCTAGTTTTTTGTTTATATACTGTCTGCATGCTTCAAAGGCGTTATGCCTTATTTGTGCATTTTCATTAGCAGTCATAGTAAGAACATAAGGCAATTTTCCTTCTCTATAAAGCTTCTCTGAGCCCATTGTAAATTTCACTATCTTCTGCTGCGGAATGGTTTTTACATAAGATTTCCCTTTCTTTTTGCTAATTCTTGTATAAGGAACAACTTTTCTCTTTGAATATGCTATAGCTTTTCTAAGCGCCATTTTAATTTATTTCTTCTTTGAGTTTGAGCCTCCCTTTAATTCTGCCTGATAATATTCTATAAAATTCTTTTTCATTATCACTTAAATTATTACAATTAATTTTTTCTAAGACTCTGGATAACAAAACTAATTCATTATCTGATAATCTTATCCTATTAATTGTTTCTGGAACAATATCCATTTTATTCTTTTACCTCCACGTCTGTTGTGATTGCCTGTCCTGGCAAACCTTTCTCAAAAATCGCGCGAACAAGTCCGTTGTTCCCGTGCGGTGCTGCGATTTTTCCCGTAATTATTTTTCCGGCAGGGGATTTCCAGGATACAGATTTTCCGATGAATTTTTCTGCTTCTTTTTTGTTTTTAGCTCCAAAATCCAGCAAAAAATGCCTTTCATGAACATTATGCCTGCCGCGACGAAACTGAATAACTTTGCCTTTCATTTTTTTACCTTTAGTATAACTAATTTATTGAGAAATTGGTTTTTAAAGTTTTGTCTGTATGTATTCAGAGGCAATAATTTTGAGAAATAATTAAATTCTGTTTTTTCAGAAAAATATTTAAACTTGTTCTTTAGTGCTTTTATATGGAATATAAAACCAAAACCGAAGAAGGAAAATCTCTTGGAACTGAATATAATCCAAAAGAGGTGCATTATTGGAGACCCCCATGTAGTTGCGGGATTGAATTGGGGGAGGCCATTGAAGTTGAAGGAGGAGTTGAGATAAAGGCAAAAGGAGAAGTGCACTTCTGGAGACCCCCATGTAGTTGTGGAGTCCCTCTTGAAGAAGTTTTTTAAATAAATGTCTTTCCCATTTCCAGATTTTGAAAGGCTCCATACAAATGAAAGAGTAAAATTTATAGATATAGATGGAAATGTTTTTGCTTATAATGTTCAAGATAGTTATTTAGTAAAAATAGAAGACTCTCAAAGATTTTCTCAAGAGATTGTTAAAACTCCGAGAAATCCAGTAAAAACACTTATTCTTCATACAACTTATGAATGTAATTTAAGATGCAGGCATTGTTATATTAATGCAGGAATTAAAAGACCTGATGAAATGGGTTCTAAAGAATTATCGAGAATTGTTAGAGAATTTGGAGAACTGGGAGGATTAGGAGTTGACCTTTCTGGTGGCGAAGCACTTCTCAAAGAGGGAATTGAAGATGTTATTCAAACTGCAAGAAAACAAAAATTAAGGACGGTTATTTTGTCTAATGCCATTGATTTAAACTCTGAAAAACTTAGGAAAATTGCTCCTTTTCTTGATGGAATTGCTGTGGGCTTAGATGGTTTATATAAGTCAAATGATAAAATTAGGGGAAGAGGGGCATTTGACAGAACTGTTAGAGGATTAGAGAAAATAGCAAAAGCAGGGATTGAACTTTCATTGACCACTTTGATAACTCCTGAAAGTATTTCTCAACTTGTAAGTTTTCCGGAATTTATTTCAAGATATGGTGGGAGGCATTGGAGTTTAGTAATGCCAAGACTTTCAGGTAGGTTTTCAGGAAAAGAGGAAAAAATTGAAATAACCCAAAAATTATGGAATGAAGCAAGAAAGAAAGGGTTACTTAAAGAATTACAAAAAAAGTCTCATAAATATAATGTTTCAATTATTTTAGACCATATTCTAGTCCCTGGAGCAAAAAAAAGAGTTGAAGAAACCTCTAGAGATTTTATTTATGAAATTTACAATAAAGGCAGGGTGTGTTGGGATAATACCTTAACAATTATGCCGAATGGGGATGTTAAATGCTGTTTATTTTTTGATGGGCAAGTTTACGATAACATAAGAAATAAATCTTTACGAGAAATATATGGATCTCAAAAAAGAGAAAGAATATTGAAAGAGTTTTCTAAATACCCTATAGATAAATGTCCTTTTGTAGAAAAAAATATTTTAAAAGACTTCCAAAGGAAAACAAAGTAACGGAATGTATATTTATTCATTTGCTCTCAGTTAGAAGAAACCCATAATTCGATATTAATTTAAGGAGTGTTCTATTAAGAGAGAAGATAATTCTTCTTCCATATCTTTGACTTTGTGATAAGATTTATATACTTTTTTATAATTTCTAAACTTATGGAAATTAGACTGGTTAGAAAAGAAGATATAAATTTATTTATTTTTACAAAACAAGAATTTAATGAAGATTATGGAGTTTCTAAAAAATCAGAAGATTTTATTAGAAAAGAATTTGAAGATTATATAGATAAAGGGTGCATAGTAGTTGTAATTATTGAGTCTAAGATTATTGGTTATCTGGCTGGAATAATTGAAGAAGATATGTATGAGAGATTTGGGCATATTGGGGAGATATTTGTTTCAAAAAAGTTTAGAAATAAAGGAATTTCAACGAAATTAAAAGATAGATTTATTGAATATCTTAAATCAAAGAACATCCATCTATGTAGGATCAATGTTAATCTAGACAACCCTGCCCAAGAGACTTATAAAAAATGGGGTTTTAATGTTGATAAATATAGAATGAGTTTAAGATTTTGAATCTCTACTTCAATTTTAACAATCAGATAAAATCACACAACACTAACAATAATTTCTCTTTCTCTTCCGCGCGTGTCAAAATCAACCAAAACTATCTGCTGCCATGTTCCAAGTGCCAGCTTATTGTCTATTATTGGAACAGACAAATTTGGTTTTAAAAGAGATGCCCTTATATGGCTGTGTCCGTTGTCATCATGCCATTTTTCTTCATGATAATATTTTATATTTCTTGGTATGATTTTTTCAAAAAAAGCTTTAAGGTCTTTTTTTAAGCCAGGCTCATACTCAACTGTCGTCAAGCCAGCTGTCGAGCCTCTGACAAAAACATTTGCAACACCTTCCTCAATTTGAGATTTTTTAACAGCTTTATTTATGTCATCTGTGATGTTCACAATGTCTGTGTTTCCATTTGTTGCTTTTTTTATCCTGAATACTTTAACCATTGTAAAATTTTAAATTAAAATAGAAGTTACAAAACAATTTCAAACTCGCCCAGTTCTTTTTTTAAAAGTTCAAAAATCTTAGGATTTACATCAAGGCTCTTTTTTGACTTTTGCTGCTCCATATATTTTGAAACTTCTTTCATGCTTGAGTTTTCAATTTTGTCTATGATTTTTTTAACATTTCCATCGACAAAAAGAAAACTAGCCCCCTCACAAAACAAAAGTTCTGCAACAGAATCTCTTACTTCCTTATTCCCCTTTGCTTGTTTTTTGTATCTAATTCTTAATCTCCTTTTTTCGAATTTCATAAATTCACTTCTTTGGGAATAATCTATAATATCATTAGTCAAGATTGCAGCATTTTTTCTTACTTCATCAACCTTCTGTGCATTTAATTTTCCTTTTTTGAATTCTGTTTTTGCTTTTATGATGTCTTTCAAAATTCTGAGATGTTTCTGTGTAAATTTTCCGTCTTTAACAAGTTTTGTAAATTTAGAAACAATCACTGCCTGGGATTTTTTCCCAAAAATAGCCTCAAGCAATCCGAAGACATCCTTATTTATTTGTTCTATTAATTTTTCCTGCGTTCTTTTTTCAATTTGTTTTCTAAGCTCTTTAAGCCTGTTCAAATAATCATCCATGTCTTTCAGAAGTTTGTCAAGCTCTGCACCTTTTATTTCCTTTATTTTTTCATGCTCATAATCCTTGTAAATGCCAACAATTTTTTCAAGAATATTGAAGTACTTTTTCTCAAGCATTTTTTCCTTATCAACGAAAACACTTTTCATCTTGCCAACTGTTTGTTTTGGAGTTGGCGGCGGAAGTCCGTAAAGCATAAGCAGTGCCTGGCTGGGAGTCAAAACCCCCCAGTAAATGTCATGAACGAGAATATCAAGGAAAGCTGATTTTGCCCTTTTTGTTGTCTTGTCTCCCATTGACATAAACATATCAATTGCTTCAGGGCTTGGCTTTAATCTGCCCATTTTAAGCAGAGCTTTCCACGGCAAAAAAGTTCCTTTGTCATAAAGCGGCACACCGTCACGAATAAAAGTAAACATCACAGGATGGGCGTCCTTTACAGATTCCCAGAAGTCAGTCAAAAGATAAATCTGCACGTTAAGAATGTTTTTTTTCACTCCTGCAAGGGCATTTGCCTCGGCAATATACTGATAAATCATTCCGCGAAGCCTTTCCTTCAGCTCCAGACGAGGCATTCTTTTAACATCAGTGTCATTTATAATCACAAAAGCATCAACATCAGATTCTTTGGTTACCTCGCCGCGAACAAGACTTCCTGCAATAACATAGCTAACCACATATTTGTCAAATTTCCGCAGGGTGAGAGATTTATGAATTTCCGCGACCCTTAGCGCAGATAAAAGCTTTTTGTCATGAAGAGGAAAAGACATTCCTATAGCAGAAACCATCTCAAACTTGCTGTCCAGACAGGCTTCCCATATATCCACAGGTGTTTTGATATAAATCCACACGTTTTGTTTTGTTTTTTCAATTTCAGAAATAATTTCCTTTTTTATTTTAGGAATTTCCTTAAGTTTTTCTTCCGGAACAACAATATAAAGATGAACTTTTTTTTGTAATTTCTGCAATTCGTTTTTAGGGATATTTTCCCCAATTTCTTCTTCTATAAAAATCTGTGTTGATTGCGGCGGCAGAATTCCTATTGACTCTGTAAAGGGACACTTCTTAACGATAAATGCCTTAAGTTTTTCAAGTTCTTTCTTTATTTTTTCAAGTTCTTTTTGAGATCTCTCTGAGCTTTCCGGAACAACTGATTTTTTTTCTGAATAATTATCAAGATTCATACCAGGAATGCTTTGACTATCTGCTTTTGTCTGATGTGCTTTTGTCATGGTGAAATTATTCTTTTAATACTTATAAAGGTTTTTGAAGATAAAACTTAAAAGCCCTGAAAATTTAGGAATTAAGAGGTCTCGTAGTCTAATGGTAGAACACCTCGTTTACACCGAGGAAGCGAAGGTCCGATTCCTTCCGGGACCATGTTTTCTAAAAGCTTAAATAACATTAATTATTGAGTATTTAATGGAACCATCACAGATATACATTTTAATTTCAATAATTGCATTGTTAATAATTGCAATCGTAGTATTTTTTGTAAGAGGTAAAAAGAGAGGCAAAAAAAGAGGTAAAAAAGTTTCGCTGCTCGGAGGTTTAGGACTAATATTTGTCTTGGCAGCTATAATTTTTGTAGAAAGTAGGCTGGTTGGTTATACTTTAATAGGTATCGGAGTTTTATTAGCTCTGATTGATATTATCATAAAATCAAAGAAAAAATGAAAAAAAGAAAAAATATGAATTGTGGCCCTGGCGGAGGAGCTGTTTACGGGCTTGGATTTATTGGCTCTGCAATTTATTACATCTCAACTGCCACTGGTTTCTGGATGGGAGTTTTGGGATTCTTAAAAGCACTTGTATGGCCTGCATTTCTGGTTTATGAATTGCTTAAATATCTGGGCATATAGATTCACATAAATATTCTATAGAAGTAATTTGTATAGAAGTGAATAAAGAATTTTTCTTAAATCTTTTCTAATTGGTCCAGGCTCTTTAGTCCAGAAGAGGTTATTAATTTTGCTCCCCATTTTTCCATAAGCTTTCTAGAGTATAATCGTGCTTCCCTTTTCAATCTTTTTTTTGCACAATAAGGATTAACATAATCATCAATAATTTCCGGTTGTTCTTGGGGAACAAGGGAAGGATGAGAATTCCTGTCATGAACCATTAAAATAAATCTTCCAGAAGGGGATTGTCTTATCAAAAAATATTTTTCATCTCTGGAATCTTGCCAGGGTTCTTCTATTGTGGGTTTATTAGATTCAAAAACAGAAAATTCCAAAAAATTGGTATCTGCATTCCTCCCAGCACTAATCTGAACAACAGGCTGATATTTTTTCTGTTTGGAATGTTTTTGCATTCAGTTTATTACAAATATTAATTTTTAATTTTTGTTGTGCTAGGATAGATAGTCAAAATTGCTCCAATTAATTTTTTAAACTCTTTTCTTCTATTATCTTCTAAAGCGCGAGTAGTATAGTGGTTAGTATATCTCGTTGCCAACGAGGTGACCCGGGTTCAAATCCCGGCTCGCGCATTTGCCCCGATGGCACAATGGTACTGCACTCGCTTGGAGAGCGAGGCCCTATGGGCATCCAGGTTCGATTCCTGGTCGGGGCGTTTTTGAGAAAATTTTATAGAAATAAACCTAATCCTTCATCTCAATTTTTATATTCACGTTCTTCGGAATCTGCATTTTCATAATGTGATGAAGAACTTTTTCATTCGCAGGAAGGTCAATAAGCCTTTTGTGAATTCTCATCTCAAAATTATCAAACGTCGCTGTTCCGTCTCCGCACGGGGATTTTCTGGTTGTTATTTTAAGCTTCTTTGTAGGCAATGGTATAGGACCTGAAATAGTTATTCCTGATTTTCCCGCAATCTCTTTTATAGATTCACAGATACTATTAACTGTTTCTATGTCTGTTCCGTTTAACTTTATTCTTACCTTTGGCATTTTAATCTACAATAATTTATACTTAATAAAATTTAGTGTTTGTTTAAAAACCTTTTTGTAGTAATTATTGCACCTCAGCTTTTTCTGGTTCTTCTGGCTCATGGATCCCCGCAATGCTGAACGCGAATTCAAAAAATCTCAGAATTACTTCAAGAATTACTATAAACGCAAGGTAAACCAGCATTCCTGAAAAAAACATCGGGAGCTGACTTATTCTTAAACTTAATCTTGATGCCAAACCAATAAACATATCTGGCTCAAAAACAGCAATACCAAGGAAAGTGAATGGCAGAATCTTGGCAAGTTCTACAGCAAGATTTTCACCATACTTCGGGATATACGAGCATATTCTTATTGAAGCTACAGCAACTGCAGAAATCAGGAAGATCTTATCAACAGTTATTGTTTCTTTTACAAGGAAAATCAGGAAAAAAGTGAATACAGCAAACCAAAAAAATACTATGAAAGGAATTATAAGAACATATTCCAAAAGATAAAATGCGCTCGCAATTATTTTTACAAGAACCGAATTTTCTGACCGATTATATTTATTAAGGTCAAAGTTGAATATGTTTTTCTTTGAAATAAATTTACGGAGCTTCCAGACAAAGATTGCATACACAAGAATCATAACTACAAGGATAAAAAGCGTGACAAAGCTCTGGAGCGTGGGATAGAGTGATGAATGGAATTCCTTAACAGCCTGAACAAACTCTAAGAGAATATCTATCACCCCCATAAACTAATTTATTCTTTCTTATTTTTAAATGTTTCAATAAATTTAAATATAATTCTTTCTAGTCTCTTTTATGATTAATATAAAGGATTTAAGAGAAAGGCCTGATTTCTATAAAAAGAGCATTAAGAAAAGGGGTTTTGATGAAGGAGAAATTGAAGAACTTCTCTCTTTAGACAGTAAATGGCGAAATCTAAAAAAACAGGCTGATAATCTTAGAGCCAGAAGAAATAAAGTGAGCCAGGAAATAAACCAGGCAAAGAAGAAAGGAAAAACAGACAAGGCATCAGGATTAATTAAAGAGGCAAAAGAGATTCCTGAAAAACTGAAAAAAACCCAGGAGAAACTGAAAGAGGCAGAAAATAAAAGACTCACTTTATGGAAAAATATTCCTAACATTGTTTCTGAAGATGTTCCTGCGGGCGGTGAGGGAAAAAACAAAGTATTAAAGATTTTTAAGAAACCATCAAAAAAGAAGCTTGAAAAAGGACACGCAGAAATAATGGAGAGTTATGGCTTGATTGACACAGAAAAAGCTGCACAGGTCGCTGGTTCCAGATTTTATTATATGAAAAGCGACTTGGTAAAACTAAACCTTGCCCTGATTAATTTTGCAATTGACTTCTTGACAAAAAAAGATTTTATTCCTATGCAGACTCCTTATATGCTAAACAGAAAAGCACTTGAAGGAGCAATAACTTTTGACGTATTTGAAGAAGCGATTTACAAAATTGAGGGAGAGGATCTTTATCTTATTGGCACTGCAGAGCATGCGATTAATGCATACAAATCAGATGAGATTATAAAAAGCAAGGAACTTTCTTTGAGGTTTGTTGGCTTTTCCACGAACTTCAGAAAAGAGGCAGGCTCTCACAGCAAAGACACTAAAGGCATTTTTAGGATTCACCAGTTTGACAAAATCGAGCAGTTTGTCTTTTGCAGGCCAGAGGATTCATGGAAAGAGTTTGACTCTGTGTTGAAAAATTCAATTGAAATTTACAAAGCTTTGGAAATTCCTTTCAGGGTTGTGCTTTTGTCAGCAGGAGAAACAAGCAAGACAGCAACAAAAACAATTGACCTGGAAGGATGGTATCCAAGTCAGGGAAAATACCGCGAACTTGGTTCATGCAGCAACTGCTTTGATTACCAGGCAAGACGCAGCAACATAAGATATGAAGATGCTGGAAAAGTTGAGTTTGTGCACACAATAAACAATACAGCAATAGCAACCCAGAGAATGATGACATGCATAGTTGAAAACAACCTCCAAAAAGACGGCTCAATCAAAATACCAAAAAAACTCTGGAAATACATGGGCAAGAAGAAAATTTCTGGGGTGAAAAATAAATAGAATCAGGGGTTATATTTTATATGAAAGAGAATAACACCGAAGAAAAGAATTGGAAATATAATTTAATAAGAACAACAGATGAAGAGTATATTGGCGTACTAATAGCTGCTGGTTCTATTATTCTTTATTCTACTATAAAAATAATGTATAATAATTTTTCTCCTGAAATTTTAAAAACTGCGAATGGTTTAGTTGAGATAATATCAAAAACTATGTTTTATTGATTTTGATTTTTATCGCGATAGCCTTTTGGCTCAAGAACATAACAGGAAATACCCTTTTTTCTTGAGAATTTTTTAATTTCTTCTGTATGAGCACCGCCCATTACAATAACAGCCGCATTTCCTCGCCTTTTGTTCATCTCTTCCAGAATCATGACAACTGCTACTTCAGACTCTTTATAGTTAAGTTTATTGACTTTTTCATATAATTTAAGATAACCAGCTAATATAGAACGTTGGTAATTATCAAGGGAATTAATATTTATACTGCGATTCCTGACCAGATGGCCTTTATCTTTATCATGAATCATTATACCCAATCTATTTAGCTCATATATCTTTTCCTCAATTTTTTTATAAGTTCTTATATCTTCCTTATCTAAAGCAGTGTCTGAAATGGAGATTGTAAAAACTTTGTTGGTGAAAATCTTTTCTATAACAATAGGTAAACAATAGTTACTCTTCTTTAGGATTCCTTCAAGTTCTTTTTTTGGAATTTCGCTTGGATATTTTGATTTTTCCTTAGA
This sequence comes from Candidatus Woesearchaeota archaeon, assembly GCA_964609265.1. Classification (GTDB taxonomy): domain Archaea; phylum Nanobdellota; class Nanobdellia; order Pacearchaeales; family GW2011-AR1; genus ASMP01. The sequence goes on along the minus strand of CAZSQR010000006.1, from coordinate 10,939 downwards.
TCTAATTTCTTTATCAAATAAACCTTCAACACCAACAATGTCCAAATTGTATTTTTTGTTAAGTTCCTCTATTACAAAAAGGGTATTTTCATTTACTTTCCTGCGTTTTTCTTCCATCGCAGAATACCCTTCTTTTGAGAAAATTGACTCAAGACCTTTGTTAATATGTGTGTTCTTTATGTAGAAAAGATGATAAGAAGAACCTCCCAAAGGCTTAGTTTCATCAACCATTTTTGAATAGGCAGATTCAAATTTTGGAAGAACAATAATATTTTGTTTGGTTGCACAGCTTGGGGAGGATAAAACAGATGCAATAAGGAAACAGTTTATTATATTCTTCAGCATACCGTAGTCACAGAAAAAAACTTTTTAAGTTTTCTAGTGTTAGGATGAAATCTTAATTTAGCATCCAAAAAGTAAGGTTTAAAAACAAATTACTTTATTTTAATTTGTCAAGTGCTCGTGTGGTCTAATGGCTATGACGCTAGCCTGTCGCGCTGGAGACCCGGGTTCAATTCCCGGCACGGGCGTTTTACTGATTAAATTCTTTAGACACAATTACAACGCGCATTTTAAAAACTCTTTTAATTTTTTCATATTATGTCGTGGAAAAGTGTTCTTGGTTTTACATTCTTTTTATTAGTATTTGTGCTTCTGTTCTTTTATTGGTTTTTTCCTCTTGATGAAAGGAGTTTTTTGATTGAAAATTCTGGAAACAACAACTTCACTCTAAATGCGTCCTTGGGTGAAAGTATGCAGTTTTATGAGAATATGAGATACCAAAAACCAGAAATTTCTTACAGAATTGAAGACTGCACCTTACAAAAAGAAGATGAAATGATGCGTGCCTTTGACTGGATTGAAAATCTCACTATTCTAAATTTCTATGAAGCTAACGAGCAGGAAGAAGAAATAAGCGTGACTTGTGAAAATACTATTATCAAAGGAGAAAGAGGTGCTTTCATTGCCGGCGAGGGAGGAGTCACAAATCTTGTCACAACAGAGAATTTTAATGTAATCCTTAATGGAAAAGTTTTATTGCTGAGAGAAACACAATGCCAGGGCCCCCTTGTTGGAACCCATGAACTTTTGCACGCTTTAGGATTTGACCATTCAGATAATCAAAACAATGTAATGTATCCAATGATAAAATGCGGGCAGACAATTGGGGAAGACCTTGTCAATCATATAAATTATCTTTACTCTTTTCCAAGCATTCCTGATTTGTCTTTTGAAAACGTCTCTGCAACAACGCACGCAAGATACCTCGATGTTTCTATAACTGTCAAAAACCACGGTCTGCAGGATTCTGAAAATTCCACAATAATAATTTACTCAAACGGAAAGAGTCTGAAGGAATTTGAAATTGAGCCGATACCAATCGGCGGCGGACGCATAATAACCTTAAAAAATATAGTTACCTTGACAAGACCAGAAGAATTAGAATTTTACATATCATACAACCCTTCTGAATTAGACAAAAAAAACAACAGAATCATTTTAAAAATAAATAATTAAAATAATAAAAAAAGAAAAATAAATTTTTAGACGTTTAGTCTGTTTCATCAAGCTCTAAATCATCAATAGATTCATCGAACTCATCTAAATCGTCTTCATCAGGACTTGAAAAAAATTCTTTCTCCATTTTTGTGTCCTTTATTGCCTCTTTTTTTGTTTCTTCTCTAAGAAATAAAGTATTTTTAAATATTTCTGTTGCGGGTGGCGGGAGTTTTTTAGAGTATAAAAAAGAAAAAATCCCTCCGCCAAGATTCGAACTTGGGATCTCCCGGGTTCTGCTTGAATCCAAATTTCCCCGGACTGGCTTATCAGGTTTCATCGCGTTTCCGAAATGGAATCTCCGCCCTAGATTATCTACAGCCAGGCGCTTTAACCACTAAGCTACGGAGGGATAATTATGAAAGAATTAGTTAATTTTTAAGGTTTGTCATTTATATTTTTCTTAAAACTCTCACTCTTCTTCAATCTCCTTTTTCCCGCGTTGTTCTGCTACAAAAAAAGCCATGTTTGATTCTGATTCCTGGATTTTGCCTTCTTTTTCATAAATTGCATTTGCTGTTGGCAGAGCGAACTTTCCAAAGACACCAACTTTTGAATAAATCACATACGATAAAACACGAATTTCCCCTGCCTCAAGCTTTTCAAAATTCCATTCTATCCTTCTGTTCTTTTTGTCTATTCTTGACGGATGGTCACCTCCAAATCTCTCATAAATATCCACCAAAGGAGGAAGCCTGTCCACAATATTAACTCTCTCAACATAACTCTTAGCATTAACAAAAATAGAAACTTTGAGCGCAAATTCCCCGCCTTTAGCTTTCACAAATGAAACTCTTTTTTTCAGGATGAGATTTGTTTTTGTGTATTGTTTTGCAAGAACCACGATTGCAATGACAAAAAATATCATAAGGAAAGGAAATATCCAGTTAGTTCTTACAGAAATTCTGTATGTTTCGCCAGGCCTCACTTCACTTATCCATGTGTAATACACAGAGCCGAATTCCCGCTCAACAATATCTGGCTCTGGGCTAAGACTGGTGAAAAGCCTTGAGATAATATTTTTTCTTATAGTTGTTTCAGATACTTCAATAGTGTTGCCTTCGTTAATTTTTTCAATTATTTTTGTGCTCACCAAAAAACCGAATTCTGTAGAAGTTGTTGCCACAATATTTTTCTCTATAAAACTCACAGTGCCGTCAACTGCTGCCTGAGCTCCGTTAATTTCAATCTCAGCAGTCATTGTGTAAAATCCGGCAGTCAGTTCTTTGAAATCTTCCCTGTTCAAGGGAATTGTAAATTTTTTGGTTTCCGCAGGACCAAGATTAAAGGTTTTTTCTGCATCAAAAAAAGGAGAATTAAATCTCGCATTTATCTCCCCTGTTTCAGAGAAATCAAAATTCTCTCTGTTTGTAATAAAAATCTCAACAGAATCTGACTCAAGGTCTATGTCTTCTGAACCGATTAAAAAAGCATCTTTTAAATTAATCACCTTGATTGTTAGCTTCTCCTCTGTCTCGTTTCCGTCGCTCCCCTTCATGTAATAAGGCAGGGTATAGAATCCTTTTTCAGGAAGTTGTCCAAAGGAAGTAACCTCCAGTGTTATTAATTTTGATTTGTCTTTTGAGATAGAAACTTCTTCAGGTGTCATTGTAAAACCTAAAAGATTGTAGACCTGAAAATTATCTGAAGCTCCATGATTAGTTATGTTCAAATCAAAAAAAAATTTATTTTCAAGCTCGCGAATATAAACTCCTTGCTTGGTTATCTTTTCAACTTCTAAATTTATTGCAGAAACTGAAGGAATCACCAGGAAAAGCACCATTGAAATTAAAAATAGAGTTTTTTTTACAAACAAATCTTTTTTTCCCATGTAAACCATAAAGAATTCAGACTAAATTTCTATTTAAGGATTTCGGTTGTAATTGAGAAATTATTTATAATTAGCTTATACCTTAATTATTCCAGCAATTCCAAGTATTGCTATGATTAAACCTATTATCCCGAGATAACTAAGGTATTTTAATTCCTTCTTTAAATATTTGAAATAAGAGAAAAATGAGAAAAAACAAAAGAAAAATAGTTGCCAGGGATTATGAGAACTAAATGCCTGAAAACCGAGAAATCCCAAAAAACCCAAAAACCCTTTCCTCCAGAGTTTGTTTTTATCCATTTTATAAAATTAATTATTTCTTCCCTTCAAGGTCAAGATAAGCCTTTGCCTGGCCCAGGAATTCATCACAATAGCCTGCAATCTTTCCTTCATACTCTTCTATTCTTGAAGCAATCACCCATTTTTCATAAATGCTCCTGAGAAATTTATTAAACGCAGACATTTCAAACTTCCCCTGATAATCTCTTACAAGAATCCCCTTCACACTTATCTTAACAGAACCATCATTAGTCTTGATTTTTGCTCCTTCTTGAGAAATCTCCACTTCTTTCAAATTTTTCAATTCAAACTTGACTTCCATATCAAATCTAAAATAATCTGTAAGTTTTCTTTCTCCCGCCCATTCAACAATTATCTCTTTTGTGTCGCCTTTTATTTTTTCCTCATATTTTTCTTCAGCTAAAGGATCAAGCCTTGTTTCCTCTGTGAGCCATTCATAACAAAATTTATAGAAATCCTTGAAAGAAAAAATCCCGTTGTATTTTACCTTACTTGAAAATATTGTTTCTTTTTCAGACATGTTATTTACCTTCCCTCTTTTATCATTAAAGATAAATCTTATTTAAATATTTAACTAAACTATATAGAATTCCTGCAGGACTCGCAAAGGAGCATTCCATGAGTTTTGTAAAGGACACTCCTGCTTCCGCACTTTTCACACACACCATCACCAGCAAATTCTTTCCCTTTAATCTTTTTTATTCTCTTAAGTTTAGCTTCCTCTTCTCTTATTTTCGCAAATTCTTCGAGCTCAGGATAAAATTCCGGGTGAAAGTTCAAAATGTCCCTGGCAGTTATCATCCCTAAAAGATGCTTTTTTTCAATTACAGGAAGTCTTTCGGATTTTGATTTTTTCATTTTTTTAATAGCTTCCTGAATTGTTGCTTTTGGCTTTATTGTTATAATTTTCTTAGGGGAAATATCTGCAACTTTAATTTCAGAAAGATCTTTTTTTGACTTTTTTACAAGCGCCCATAAAATATCTCTCTGGCTTATAAGCCCTGAAAATTTCCTGTTTTTCACCAGAACAAGACTGCCAACTCTTTTCCTGACCATTTTTTTTGCACAATTTAGAAGATTTTCATCAGGCCTGGCTGTCACAGGATTGCGTGTCATAATATCTGCGACTGTTATATTATCCATACAAATTCAAAGACCTGCTAGCTTATAAATTTTTTTAGATTTGTTAAATTCTTCCAAAAAAGTTTTCTGCCACTTTAAATTATAGTAACTTGATAGTAGTTAAAAAAGAGAAACTTTATAAATGCCAGGTTATAATCATCTTTATGAATCTCAAAGATTGTTTTTTTGGAGCATTGTCATTTTTAATAATAGCTGGAAGTTTATTAATAGCAGATAAAAACCAGCGTAAAACTTTGGAACAAAGAGTTTCTAAAGAAATTGAATATGTTCAGCCACCTATAAAATTAGAGAAAAGGATTTCTAAAGAAATTTCAAAACCAAATGGAAAACCAGACAAATATGGGGTCATTATTTCTGGAAGTAGTGAAGAGAGACACAAAGAAAATTCGTCTCTTGCATACCAGATTCTTTTAGAAAATAGATTTCAAAGAGAAAATGTATACATTTTAGATGATAAAGGAGATAAAACTGCTTTTTATCCTGTTGATGACATTGCCTCAAAAGAAGCAGTTAAAAAACTATTTAGTCATCTTGAAAAAAAAGTTGATTCTGAAGATTTATTGTTTGTTTATACAACAGGCCATGGAGACGAAACCTTCAAGTTAGCACTTCCAGGCGAGAACCTTTCAGAAAAAGAGATGGAAGAATACTTAAGCAATATTCATCCAAAGGCAGGAGTCCTAATTTTTGATCAATGTTATGGAGGAAATTTTGCTAAGAGAACTGGTAAAAAAGAGTATATTGGAATCTCTGCGTCAGAAGTAGGCAAAATGAGTAAATTAAATACTTTCCCTCAGGCATTTTTTAATTCCTTGAGAGAAGACAATAAATCAGATATTGATAATGACGGAAAAGTAAGTGTCAAAGAAGCATTTAATTATGCTAAATCAAATGATTCTTATGCAAAAAAAGGAAAACAAAAACCACAAATTTACTCAGGGGTAGATGCAAGTAAGGTTTTCTTAAAAGAATTTTAAGATTATTAGAATAATCTCTAGCAAATTTCACACTTTGCAGCAATTTGTTCTCTATTACAATAATGTTTAAATATCTCAGAGAAGAAAAGTAAGTATGACAGACAAGCCAATAGTTCTGATGCCTGAAGATGTCCAGAGAATTCTCGGGAAAGACGCGCAGAGAAACAATATCATGGCTGCGCGGATGGTTTCTGAAATTGTTAAAACCACATTAGGACCCAAAGGCATGGACAAAATGCTGGTTTCTCCTACAAATGATATAATCATCACAAACGACGGCGTGACCATACTTGAAGAAATGCAGATAGAGCATCCTGCCGCGAAAATGATGGTTGAGATTGCTAAAACGCAAGAGACAGAAGTTGGCGACGGGACAACAACTGCTGTAATGATTGCCGGCAAGCTTTTGGAAAATGCTGAAAAGCTTCTTGACAAAAAAATTCATCCAACTGTTATCACAAAAGGCTACAGGATTGCGGCAGACAAAGCACAGGAAATTCTCATGGACCTCGCATTAAAAATAACAACAGGCAACAAAGAAGATGAAGCTCTTTTGAAACAAATTGCAATGACAGCTATGACAGGAAAAGGTGCTGAAGACGCTAAGGAAAGACTTTCAGAAATTATCGTCCAGGCACTTAAGCAAATATCAGGCGGCGAAAACAGCGGAAGAAAAAAAATCGACATAAATGACATAAAAATAGAAACCTCAAAAGGCAAGGGAATAAAAAATACTGAACTTGTCCAGGGAGTTGTTATTGACAAGGAAAAAGTCTCTTACGATATGCCCTGCTCTGTAAAAAATTCAAAAATTGCCCTGATTGATTTTCCTCTTGAAATAAAAAACCCTGAAATTGACACAAAAATCTCTGTAACATCCCCTGAGCAGCTTCATAGTTTTGTGACAGAAGAAGAGCGTAGTATAAAAGAAATGATTGAAAAAGTAAAACTTTCAGGAGCTAATGTGATTTTTTGCCAGAAAGGAATTGATGATTTTGCCCAGTATCTTCTTGCTAAGGAAAGAATTTATGCGTGCCGCAGGGTTGCACGAAGCGACATGGAAAAAATCTCAAAGGCAACAGGCGGGAAAATAATAAGTAACATTGATGAGCTAAATCCTTTTGAACTTGGAAATGCTGATTTGGTTGAAGAAGTAAGGCATGGTGAAGATGTTCTCACATACATAAGAGGGTGCGAAAATCCAAAAGCCCTGACAATACTTGTTCACGGAGGAACAGACCACGTTATTGAAGAGGTTAAAAGAGCTGTGCGGGACGGGCTTGGTGATGTTGCCTGCGTCATTGAATCAGGACTTGTGGTTCCTGGCGGAGGTGCAATAGAAATTGAGCTTGCAAAAAAACTCAGAGAATTTTCCCAAGGGCTTTCAGGAAGAGAACAACTCGCTGTTGAGGAATTTGCTTCTGCTATTGAATTCGTGCCCACAACACTTGCTGAAAACGCAGGCCTGGACCCGATTGACACTCTCACAGAATTAAAATCAAGACACGACTCTGGAGAAAGAAATGTAGGCCTGAATCTTTTCACAAACAAAATAGAAAATGTTCTTGAATCAAAAATTATTGAACCGCTTAAAATCAAGACCCAGGCAATAAACTCTGCCAGCGAAGTAGCTATAATGATTTTAAGAATTGATGACATTATTTCAGCAACAGGCCATGGAAATAAATCTTTGGGAATGGGTAACAACCAGATAGGAAAAATCAGGCCTGATTATTGAGGATTTTAATGAGAAGAAGTGATCTTGAAAAATTATATGCAGAATTTCCAAGTCATATCAAAGAAATTAATGGAAAGAGGTTTTAATTGAATCAGAAAATGGAACATGAATCTTATTTAGTTCTTTTATTAAAAGCAAATGGTGCAAGCGAAGAAGACTGTAAAGATGTTGATAATAAATTGAAAGAAAGAGTTTACCGTCCAGGGAGATATATAGGAAGTTTTTCTTATACAGACCTCTTATTTCTCGGTCTTCTAGAAAAACCAAGAATAATACCTTCTGAATTATATGATAAAATTCGTTCTTTTAGACTTAAAAGACTTACTACCCCTTCTATTCATGGAAAAGACAGGGAAATTCTTACTAAAAAAGGACGTATGTCATTAGACTTTACTTATCTAAATATGAAATCCGCAAACCAAGCTCAATTCTTTGATGAGGTATCTTATTTAGGGTCTAAAATGCATTCATTATTCTAAAACCCTCGCCGAAACATATTTAATCAATGTCTATGATAAAAAATCATGACACTTGATTTTGAAAAAGAAAAACTTGTTGCAGAACTGAAAAAACAAAAGCCGAAAAAAGTTCTTGTCCAGCTTGCAGAAGGCATAAAACAAAACGCTTTGGAAATTTCAAAGATTATAGAAAAACTTGGAATAGAATGCTTTTTTTCAGGAGAAACATGCTGGGGCGGCTGCTCTGTTGCTGTTCATGAAGCAAAAGAACTTGGCGCAGACCTTATAGTTCATTTCGGCCACGCTGAATTCATCAAAACAGATTTTCCTGTTTTATACATAGAAGTTAAAGACATCCTTAACTTAAAGCCATTGCTTGAAGAATCCTTAAAACTCCTTGAAAAATACAAGACAATTGGATTGAGCTATTCAATACAACATAAGCACGACATTGAAAACATGATAAAATTTTTTGAAAAAAAAGGGAAAAAAGTAATTCTTACAAAAAAAATGGGCAATGTCGCATACAAAGGGCATGTTATAGGATGCCAGTATGCAGGACTTAAAGCAATTCAGGACCAGGTTGACGCTTTTGTAATTATAGGAAACCGGTTTCATTCAATGGGCGCTACTCTTGCTGTCAAAAAGCCTGTAATCCTTGTTGATGTTTACAATCACAACGTGAAAACAATGGAAGGACTCCGCGACAAAATTCTCAAGCAGAGACTTTTCTCAATTGAAAAATTAAAAGAAGCAAAAAAAGTTGGTATAATTGTTGAAACAAAGCTGGGGCAAAAATTTGGCTCTCCAAAATATCTTCTTGAAAAACTCAGGAAAAACAAAAAGGATGTAATAGTTATAACAATGAACGAAATAACGCCTGAAAAAATTATGAATTTTTACAATATTGACGCTTTTATTGAGCTTGCATGCCCCAGAATTGCGCTTGATGATTTTGCAAAATATGAAAAGCCAATCCTGACAATGCGCGAAGCACTGGTCGCGCTTGGAGAAAAATCCTGGGATGAAATTCTTGAGCAAGGAATTATCTAGAAATGAAAAAGAGAAAATATTGGTCAGCTGAGGTAACACAAAAAAGCAATGCCTTGGATTTAGAAAAAGGAGTATTTTCCTGGAAAAATCCTAAAAGAATTGCAAGCTCTTTAAAAAAATCTGCTGAGGCAAGCACACGCAGAAAAGCAAAGCCCTTTCAATCAGCGATGTCTATGCTTAATTTTTATATTAATCGGGCCGGCAAAAATCTGCCATCAAACCAAAAGAAAATTCTCGAACAAGCAAAAATTGAATTAAGAAAATTATACAAAAAATAATTAGACTTAATTTTATAGAAAAGTTAATAAAGCTATTTTTTTTGAATACTTTAAGAAAAGGAGAAAAAAGAAAATGATGTTTGAAGAAATAGGAATCAGCGGAATTTCGTTAGTGCTGCTTGGAATTTTAATGATGTGGGAATTGATTTGGAAAGGCTTTGGTCTGTGGTATTCTGCAAGAAACAAAAATACTGCCTGGTTCATATTTATACTGATAATGAATACTGCAGGAATTTTGCCAATAATTTATCTCTTGACACACAAGAAACAAATCAAAAAACTCAAAAAATAAAATGGCTGAAGAAAAATCAATAAAAATAAAAAAAGGTGATTTGTGGAAATATTCAACATTTGTTCTTTTGGCCATTGTTGTAATTATGGGGGTGATGTTTTCTAGAGGAGGTTGCACAGGACAGGTTATTTCTGAAGAAGAAGCCGAAGGATTATTTTTAAATTATGTTGATACTACAGGTGCAGATTTGAGTAATATAGAAATTACTAATATTGAAAAATCAAACGGACTTTATGCTATTACATTTAATTATCAAGGTGCAGAGTATCCATATTCTTATTATGTTAGTCTTGATGGGAGTTTAATTGGTATGATGTATGAATATTCTTCCAAATCAGATAAACCAGTTGTAGAGTTGTTTGTCATGAGCTATTGTCCTTACGGAACACAGGCAGAAAAAGGCATTATTCCTGTTGCAGAACTTCTTGGAGATAAAATTGATTTCAGAATTAGATATGTTTATTATGTAATGCATAGTGAAAAAGAAATTACTGAAAATTTAAGAGAGTATTGTATTCAGGAGAATGAACCGGAAAAATTCCTGGATTACATGACTTGCTTCCTTGAGGGAAATGGTATTGAATTAAGTGGTTATATTACTGAAGGAAATGATGTTAATACTTGTTTGGCTCAGGCAGGAATTGATACAACTGCCCTACAAACTTGTATGACTGAAACAGATGAAGAGTTTACTATAACAGAAAATTTGGAAGATGAATCTAAATGGTTAAGCGGTTATTATCCTTTGTTCAATGTAGATGCAGATTTGAATAAGCAATATGGAGTTGGAGGAAGTCCTACACTCGTAATTAACGGAGAGCAGGTTTCAAGTTCAAGAGATCCCACATCCTATCTAAACGCAATTTGTCAAGCATTTACAAATGCTCCTAAAGCATGTGGAGAAAAATTAAGTTCACAAACACCTTCACCTTATTTTGGTTGGGAAGGAACAGGAAGTGATACTAGTGCTCAGTGTTAATTTACAGACAAATTGCTTGGCAGGATAGAAAATAAATTATCTCTTTTTCTTATTCACTTTTGTATCTTCTGTTATATTTGGTATATTTAGTGATTATCACAGCAAAGAGGGCAATAATCAGAGCAATCAAAATTATTTCAAACTCAGGTTTTTCTTTTTCTTCCCTCTCTTTTTCTGTTTCTTCTTCCCAATCAGGTCCTTCATGTATAAATCTTAAGACCAAATCAATCTCATAATAACTTTTTACATTTTTTAAGAAAACCTCTAAGTCATAATAATCATCATCATTCAGGTTAAATTTTTTAGTCTCGTTAATATCCAAATTGAAAATTT
>CAZSQR010000005.1:0-30137 GCA_964609265.1 Candidatus Woesearchaeota archaeon | reverse complement strand
TAGGACAGGCAGAAAGAAGCGGCGGTGAAATCGGAGGCATACTTGAGTCAGTTACAGAAGCTGTAAGCATGGTCGATAAGCTGAGAAAAGAAAGAAAGGCAGCCATATCTTCTATGATTATTCAGGGTTACATAATTTTCTTTGTTTTTATTGTTATAATCCTTGTTCTTCAGTTCCAGATACTACCATCTCTTGTGGGCATTGCGCCTGCAGGAGAAGGAATAAGCGAGATAGGGGTTGGAGGATTCGGAGGAGCAGCCGAGCCTCTGGATCCAGAAGAAGTAACATCATCTTTCATTTATCTTTTGTTAGTGCAAGGTTTGTTTACAGGATTAGTAATCGGAAAACTTGCAGAAGGGAGCATCAAATCAGGCGTAAGACACTCTTTCATACTCGTAATAATTGCTTTCTTCATTTCAACAATAGCAAATATAATCTTTGGAGGGTAAATTAAAAATAATTTTTTAATGAAAAAAGGTAATTTAAATGATAAATAAAAAAGGCTCGCATGTGGGAATTGTTCTGTCGTTTGTGATTTTTGTCACATTTGTCATGTTCTTTTATTTAATGATTAAACCGGCACTGACAACAGAAAGCAAACGTGCTGTCCTTGATACTTTAAAAGAAAAAATTATTGAAATGGTCTCTGCAGAACTGACAACAACTTCAATATTTGTTGAAACCCAACAGCAAACCTGTGCAGACCTGTATAATTTTTTTGATATTACAGGGATGGGAGAGGGAATTATTATTTTAGATGAAAATGGAAATACTATCACGGCAAAGAAGGACAGTCAGGATTTGTATATGGAAAGGGAAGATTCATCTGACACTTTTTTTAAAGTTTATGGGTCAGATGAATTCAGCGCTATAGAAGAAGGTTTAACAAGTCCATGTCTTACAGAGTATAATCTTGGTCTTATAAAAACAACCAATGAAACTTTTGAGACAAAAATACTTGAGATTATTGGAAGACATGAAAGCTATTATCAGGACCTGAAGCAGGATTTAAACGTGCCTGCAGGAAGCGAGTTCGGGCTTGATTTTACTTATGCTGGCGGGGAAAGTGTTTCCACTGTTGATCCCTCTGTAAGAACGAGTATTTTTGCTGAAGAATTCCCTGTAAAATATGTGACAGATGGTGCTAAAATTGAGATAGGTGTTTTAAGAATAAAAGTTTGGTAAAAGTTATAAAAAAGATGTCAAAAAAAGTTAAAGATAAAAAAGGCTGGGTAAAAATAGTTGAAGCTTTTCTTGCAATTTTATTAGTTGCAGTTATAATTATCCTGATAGTTGGGAGGTCTAATGTAAGAGAAGAAGATTCTGAAGAAAGAATCAGTAATGCCGGAATTTTAATTTTAAGAGATATACAACTGGATGATATATTAAGGCAGGATATTGTTGACACAAACGGAGAAATTGAATGGGACGACGACGAATTTCCATCATCTGTAAAAGAGAGAATTGAAGAAAGAAAACCTTCCTGGCTTGAGTGTGTCGCAAAAATATGTGATCCTGCAAACAAGTGTGTTTTAAGTGATGAAAAAATAAACGAGTTTGAATTAAAAGGAGAAAATATTTATACGCAGTCTGTAGTGATAACTTCAACAACCAGTACCTTTAATCCGAGACAACTAAAGCTTTTTTGTTCAGAATTATATTCTTAAGATTAGGCTGGAAAAAAGAGAGGTAATTTAATAAACTATTATTTATTTCTTAAATCATAAAATGAAAAACGGGAAATTCAAGTTCCTGCCTCATACAGCAGATATAAAATTTCAAGCATACGGAAAAAATCCGGAAGAAGTTTTTGAAAATTCTGCTCTGGCCTTAAAAAAAATTTTAGTGGAAGATAAAAAAATAAGAAAAAAAATCAAAAAGAATATTATTGCAAAAGGAAAGGATTATGAATCTTTATTGTATAATTTTCTGGAAGAATTTTTGATTTTATTTGATAGTGAGAGATTTGTTCTTTCAGAAATAAAAAATATTAATATCCAAGAAGATTTAAAATTAAAAGCAGAAGTTTTAGGAGATAGTGCAGAAAATTATCAAATTAATGAGCATATAAAAGCAATAACTTACAACGAGATGTTTGTAAAAAAAGAAAATTCAAAATGGATTAGCCAGGTGGTTGTGGATGTTTAAATGAACCTCAAAAAAATCTCAGAAAATGTTTATGAAATTCCGAAAAAAGGAAAAATGCTGGTGTCTGGCAGAGTTTATGCTTCTGAAAAAATTATGAAAATTGTTAAGCAGGACAAGAGTTTAGAGCAAGTGAAAAACGTCGCATGTTTGCCAGGGATCTTAAAAAATTCAATCGCTCTTGCAGATATTCATCAAGGTTATGGATTCCCAATCGGCGGAGTTGCTGCATTTGACTTGGACAAAGGGATAATTTCTCCAGGAGGGGTTGGTTATGATATTAATTGTTCTGTAAGATTATTAAAAACAAATTTAACAAAAAAAGATATTTTGAAAAATCAGAAAAAAATTGTTGAAGCACTTTACAGAAAAATCCCTTCTGGTTTGGGAAGAGGAAGCAAATTTAAGATTACAAGACAGGAATTAAATAAGTTGCTGGAAGGCGGGGCGAAATACGTCGTAGAAAAAGGTTATGGTGTGACAGAAGATTATTTGCATACAGAAGAAGGAGGTTTCATAAATGGTGCAGATGCGAGCAAAGTCTCAGAAAGAGCAGTCAAAAGGGGAATCGGGCAATTGGGAACTTTAGGGGCTGGGAATCATTTTTTAGAAGTTCAGTATGTTGATGAAATTTTTGATAAAAAAATCGCTGAAGCCTTTGGATTAAGAAAAGACCAGGTTGTAATTATGATTCATTGCGGTTCACGTGGTTTAGGCCATCAGGTTGCTTCAGATTATATCAAAAAAATGGAAGAAAAGTATGGATTCAAAGATTTGCCTGACAGGGAATTAATTAATGCTCCAATAAAAAGCCAACTCGGGAAAGATTATTTTTCTGCAATGGCTTGTGCTGCAAATTTCGCTTTCGCAAATAAGCAGATAATCACCCACTGGGTAAGAGAAGAACTGAGATATCTCTTTCCAAATGTGAAAATAGATGTGTTATATGATGTCTGCCATAATATTGCAAAGTTCGAAAAACATATTATCAACGGGAAAAAGAAAGAAGTTTGTGTGCACAGGAAAGGAGCTACCAGAAGTTTTGGACCTGAAAGAGAAGAAATCCCAGAAGCATACAGAAAAACCGGACAGCCTGTCTTAATTCCCGGAACAATGGGAACAGCTTCATATGTTTTAGTTGGAACAAAAAAAGCAGAAGAATTAACTTTTGGTTCAACTGTTCATGGAGCAGGAAGAGTCATGAGCAGGTCAGGGGCATTGGGAAAATTCAGAGGAGAAAAAATAAAAAAGGAATTGGCTGAAAAAGGAATTGAAATAAAAGCAGGAAGCTGGAAATCTCTGGCAGAAGAATCTCCCAAAGTCTACAAAGATATTGAAGAAGTTGTGAAGGTTGTTGACGAACTTGGAATTAGTAAAAAAGTTGCGAGATTAAAGCCTTTGGCTGTCGTTAAGGGATAAATTCTTAAAAACACAAAAAAGATTTTTATTCCATGGAATTGCGGGAGAATGAATAATCTTAATACTCCCATTTTTCATTTTTGACAGAACAACAATCAACTCAGAACTTTACGAATTATTAATTAAGTTTCTTTTCTTACAACTAATAGAATATTCTCACTAAACCAACTTATTTTTTTCAAATTCTTAAAATTTTTCTGGATATTCTGTTTAAATTTCTCTAATGATTGTTTAAACTCTCTTTTGGTATATAAGTAAAATGTTGAATAATGGTGGCTTTGTACCTGATTTATGAGCCAATCTAATGAAGAATGTCGGGAGTATTTAAAATATTCTATAGACTCGATTTTTAATCCAGGGATTTTTCTTAGTAAACTCTTCAATTCATTTAATTCATAAAGCCTGGTTTCTTTTTTATTAAATAAGGGGAAATATCTTCCCCAGATATTTCTGCAATTTTGGCCTCTTAATCTAGTATAAATGAATAAATATCCACAGTCTTTTAGAGTACGTGAAGATTCTTCTAAAAAGTGTAAAATTTTGAAATGGTGGATTGCATTAAAAGTAAATATACAATCTAAAGAATTATCTTTGAGGGGCAGTTTCCCTGCAACTGCTTTTGTTGTCTTAAAATTTCTAATTTTATGTTTAACTAAGAAGTCTTTCAAATGTTTTAACATTTCTTTATTTGTGTCAATGCAGTAGAGAAATAATTTTTTGCCGTGATGTTGGAACAACTGTAAATCATATCTTCCAGTGCCACAACCAATATCTGCCGCTACTATTTTTGACTTTCTCTGTAATTTCTTTTGGATAAATAAAAGGGGTTCCAAATCAGTTGTTCTTAAGTCTCTGTAACTATGTGCAATTTTTGAAAAATGATGATGGATACTTTTCATAATAAATATGATTATTCAAAGTGTCTAATCCGCCCGTAGCAATTACGCCTAATTGCTGTTCAACGACCGAGTGTGAAGCACGAGGCGAGGCACAAAGTGCTGAGAATACAATGTCCCGAGGATTTTCATCAGAAAAAGTAAATTTCCACACTATTCTTTATACTTTTCCCTTTTCACTTCTTTCCCTTCTTTACCTGTCTTTTCTTCGGCTTCCTAAAGCTCAGAACAAAATATACTGCTGCAATAAGCAACAACGCAGCCAAGAAGTTATAAGCATTGAAGAAAGGAAGTGGAATCTCCGCAGGGCATATCACAGATTTGCTATCCTCTGCTTTACATTCTGGTGGTCTACTTCCTTCATCTCCTGTCCATGTTGCTGTCCAACTGAAAACCATTGTCCCTATAGGCTCCTCGTCACACTCGTTTGTTATTTTCTGATCCTCAATAATGCATGTTCCCTCACCAGTATCCCACGCCCCTTTACATTCATCATTATCCCAAGTGCAGGAACAATTTATGTCAAGGTCATCACAATCTACTTCACTGACGCTATTTAAGACGGCTTCATAAGGGTCAAGCCCACATATTATCTCATTTTCATCGAGATTCCCTTCAAAATAATTAGTATACTCAGAGCAGATACTTACAGGATTATCACTGTCATAAACAGTAAGCAATGAAACGGAATCCCCGCCACTTTCTATAGGAGTGATTCCAGCAACCTCTCCAGTAAAAAAGTATCTTGGAGGTCTGTTTGGGGTTGTTAAATCCATATACTGAGATATCCATGTTGCATCTGCCTTTCCTTCTGAAAACTCCCCTGATGTCTCGCCGCCAGAATCACTTGTAGAGTCTTCTGTTATCTCAAAATCAATTGTCTCCCCATTACACAATTCATTCCCTTCTACAACAATTACAACACTGATGCTGCTTAAAACATAATTATTCGTTTCATCTATTCTTTGCCCTCCATTTTCCCAGTAAGCGTCTTGAAGGGAACATTCATCTTCACCTCCACCTTCACCAACTATGCCATACACCACAAGGGAATAGGCAGAAGTAGAGCCTATATGGGAATTTCCTTCTGATGATAAAGAGAGGATTGGAATATAATCTCCCCCAGGATTAGTAGTTCTAGAAGTAACATCACTAAAAAATTCATAACAAACATAGTCTTCGTAATCCTGACTATCATATTCAGGTCTTTCTGCATGTGCATTTCCTGCAGAAGAAAGTCCAATTATTTTATTATTATCTGTGCAGGTATAGCTTCCCTCACCAATATCCTGACAGCACACAACTAAGTTGCTTGGAAAATTTGATTGGCTTTGTAGGGCTCCATGAGCATTTGTGCTCCCTGAGATATGCATTAAAACAATTCCTCCAATAGTAGGACTAAGACAATTAGCCTCAGTCTCAACAAAGCAAGCAGGATCTGCAGAAACAAAACTTATATTTAAAAAGAATATTATTACTAATAAAATCCCTAACAAAAATTTTAAACTACTATTCATCTTAAGTTTATTCCTCTTTTACTTCTTATATAAGAAAATTTATCTTTAAAAATATTCTTGTTTTGTTGTGATATAAAAAAAGAGAGGATATGTCTTCTAAAAAATAATTCTTTATACTATAATAAAAGTTATTCATAATAATCGCAACATATCTGTCCTGCTACAGGCGATTCGTCTGAGGCATCGTTTCTTTTTGTTACAAACATGCCTTCTCTTTCAGGGCATTCCTCATTCTCATCAGCATCTACCCATTCACTATTTAATCCAGAAACACAAGTCTTGTCATCTTCCTGGGTTGAGGACCCACCAGAACTTTCACAGGATATCTCAGAACAAGTTGCTACATTATACTGGGAGTATTGGGATTTTGTTGCGAGTTCATAACATGTTGCTTTCAGATTTTCATTCACTGTTCTCTCTATAGTGCAAAAAGCAGTTTCCTGTCCGCTTTCACAAGCAAATCCGCATTGGACAGAAACAGAGTCAGGTTTCTCAGGCCCGCCTACAAAAAAAACATAAACAACTGAAGCAACCACTAAAACAAGAACAAATATTATCGCCAAAACCAAGGTTTTGTTTTTCATTTTCCTCTTTTACTTTTATATAACAAAATACATCTTTAAAAATATTCTTGTTTTATTGATTCTTAGATATCACTTAGCTGGTGAATTTTTTTCAATTATTTTTATAAATTTAAAATTTTATATATAATAAATTAATTCAAATAAAGCATTAAACAAATTTATAAAGTGGTAATGGCTTTTTAGTAAAGATAAAATAATAAAAGAGGCTAAATGGGACTTACTGATTCAGAGTTTAAGAATTCGTGGAAATTAGGGGAGTTTGTTTTTTTGAAATCTGTGATAGTGTTCGCTGCTTTTCTTTCTTTTGTTTTTTTGCTTGTTTTTTCTCCTTTGGTCTTGGCAGAGTTTGAAATAGGAAACCCAAATTATTCAATGACAAAAGCTTATGGCCCAAACTCCAGTATCACCGGCTGGATAAATATGAGCTTTGAAAATGAGCCAGCTGATTCTGTTTTCACAGCTTCTTTTGATGGTAAATCAGAAATATCAGCAAGCCTTGAAGAAATACTTGAATTGAATCCTGGATATGATTATTCATGCGTACCTGTTGACTGCGGAAAAGATTACTCTAAAACCAACCCCCAAACAACAAAAACTTTCAATATGGGGAGCAGTGAATCAAAAATTATCGGATTTGTATTTGAAGGAGAAGTGGTTTCAGTCGATTCCATAAAATTTAATGTTGAAAGCAATGCAGGAACTTCGTGTCAGAGTCAGCTAAAAATAGATTTCTTTAATGATGGAAAAGTTGATTTGCTAAATAATAAAACTGGCACAAGTGTATGTTCTGAGTTAAAGAGTTACGGATGTTTTAACGATAATGAAGACACAACAGAATTTGTCTTTGAAGCAGGGAGAAGTTATTGCCAGAGAATAAATCTCTCAGAGTCTCCTGGGTTTAGGATTGGAGCATGGATTAAAAAAGTCAGCGGCAATTCAACAGTTGATGCTTCCTTATATGATTTAAATGGTGTGAAAAAAGGAAGTTGTGCTTTGCCTTCAATAACCTCCACAACAGGACAGGAATATTATTGTGACTTAGACTATTTAGTGATTGAATCAGAAGAATATTATATGTGTATTTCTGCAATAGGAGGTGACGCGGATTACAGAATAAGAGGATATACCGACCCTGCCCCTCTTTGTGGTTTCCCTTATCTTCCAGCAGGACAGGAAACAGCAGCATACCGGATTTTTGTAGAAGGAAAGGAATTCGCAAGTATTGGAAGTTTAAATATTGGTCCTACTCTTTCAAGTGGAGAAGATTTATCGAGTATGGTTTATAATTATTTGGTTCAGAAGTATGGAGTAAGCAGCGGAAAAACAGACTGCTCAACAGGGTGCATTGTTCCAATAAAAATTATTTCTTCACTTGAGCAAGGGGGAAATTTCAAGAATTTAGAATCAAAATATAGCACTACAGCAGGACCTCGGGTTAGTGAAAGTTTTTATGATATAGCAGAATCCCCCTCCAAAATAACTTCTGAAAATTTCCAGAGACTTTATCTTGACCAAACAGAGTTCAGAACGCCTGGAGAACCTGGAAGCTATGCTTTTACTTTAAGCCTGAACAGCGAAGAAATTATCTTAGAAGGAATAGAAGTAAAAAATGTTCCCATAATCCGCTCAATAGAGCCTGCGTTAACAACCACGGGATTTCCTACAACATTTGAAGTAAAAGTAACCTTGCCAAAGAATGTCAGTGTTAAAAACTATGAATGGGAATTTTTTGACACAGGAGGAAACGTAACAAGAACAGAAACCACCACAATAAATAAAATCATCCATATTTATAATGAGATAGGGACCTACAATCTGAAAGTCAGTGCAACAGATACCAAAGGCTTAAGCTCTTCAAAAACTTTTGAAATAAATGTTACGTCTCCAAAAGAATTAATAAGCACCAAACTGGAAGAAATAGACAAAAATATTGAAGAAATAAACTCTTTTACATCAGCGCTTCCTTTATTTCAGAAGACAGCTATAAATTCTGTTCTCAAAGTAGAAAATATAAGCTCGCAGCTGGAAAGGCTGGAACAGGAATACAATGATGCATTGACTCCTGAAGAGAACATTACAAAATTAAATGAAATAATAGGAGAACTTTTTGGGATAAAAGTTCCTAACTTGATATTCAAATCAATACAGGCTGATTCGTCCTTATTTTTTCCGGAATTAAAATTTATTGATATAGATTCAATTCAGGCAGTTGCTGGAGGAAATTATACTGGAGGAAATGAAGAGAATTACAAAAAAGCTGTAAGCGCATGGCAACTGGAAAATCTGGGTGTGACTTTTGATTTTAACAGATTCTCCGCAGATTATGATACAGGAATAGAATCTCTGGTCAGCACTCTTGAATTAAAAACAGAAGAAAAATCAGATATAACCTATGATTATTTTATTTTCGTTCCTGCGTTAGAGGGAATCGGCTTTGATAAGAGCATGCAGCAAAAAGATGGTTTCTACTATACTGCTCTCGGAGATAAAAGTGTTTCAAGAATTAGTTTTTACACGACAGAAGGCATTGACTTTGCAGAACTGCCTGTGTTTATTTCCCCTTCTATTAGCAGACTTTCTGTTGAATCAGGGCCTTCTTTTAGTCCTGAAGGAAAACCAAAAATGCTCATTTTCATATTAATCATGATTCTTCTGATAATTTTAGGAATTGTAGCTTATATCATATTATTCCAGTGGTATAAAAAGAAATATGAAGGATACCTTTTCCCTAACAGAAATGACCTTTACAATGTAGTTCACTATGTAAACAGGTCTAAGAAAAAAGGATTGACAAATAAAAATATAATTAAAAATCTTAAAAAAGCAGGCTGGAATTCTGAGCAAATAAAGTATATTATGAGAAAATATGAAGGAAAGAGAACAGGTATGGTTGAGCTTCCAATAACAAAATTAGTTAAAAAAATTGAAAAAGAAAAAATTAAGAAACAGAAAGGACGAGATGAAGGTCCTGGCGGTCACGAAGGCCATTCAGGACATCCTGGGGCAGGATACAGGAGATACTAGCAGGAAAATAACAAACAAACACACAAAAATTTAATAAGCCTTTTTGATAAAAATTATTATGGTAGCAAAAATGATAAAGAATTTTTTTAAAAAGATTTTCTTCAAGATATTTAGACAAAAAAAAGAATTAAAACTTGGATTCTATGGTCCGCCAAATGCAGGAAAAACCAGCTTGGCAAACAGAATATGCAAAGATTTTACCGGAGAAGAAATAGGAGCTGTAAGCAAAATCCCGCATGAAACACGCACAGTGCAATTTAAGGAAAAAGTTGAAATTGAATACAAAGGAAGAAAAATGACATTCAAAATGATTGACACGCCGGGAATTGCCACAAAAATAGATTATGAAGATTTTATGAAATTCAAGCTAAAGAAAAAAGAGGCAAAAACCAGAGCTAAGGAAGCAACTCAGGGAGTTATTGAAAGCATAAAATGGCTCGATGACATGGATGTTGTTGTGGTTGTTCTCGACTCGGCACAAAACCCGTATAACCAGGTAAATATAACAATTATAGGAAATCTCGTTGCGAGAAGAATTCCTGTTCTGATAGTCGCCAACAAAATTGACTTAAAAAAATCAAACTTAAAAAGAATAGAATCAGCATTCCCTGAATATGATGTTGTGGGAGTAAGTGCCCGTTACGGAAAGAATATTGAGGAATTTTACGAATCAATATTTAAAATGGCGAAGAAAGTTTGAGCAGAATAAAATTAATTAAATTAAAAGAGAAAAGAAAAATCCAGAAAAATTAAAAACTATATTCCTTAACATATATTATAGAGTAACTAAATTGAGACCAACAACTGAATAAAAAGATGGCGAAGAAAAAAAAGATAGGAAAAATCAAAGGATTCAGCCTCCAGTTTCTTCCTTATTCTGAGATAAGAGACTTGGACAGCACTTGGCGGATAAAAAAGATATTAAATATCATTCTGGGTAATAATATCCTGATTCTCCAGGGGAGATTAAAGCCAGATGAAGAAACAAGACTTATTGAAGATACAATGGCTATGATAGGACATGTAAAAAATTTTCGCGGTATAGAACTCGCAGTTATCTCAGGAAACGGCAATAACTCAGGATTTCTTGGGAAATTTAAAAGTAATATTGTAAATGCTATCGCAGGCGGAGACCTTGGAGCTCTGACGATTCTCGGACCAGCCACAATTGTAAAAGAAATTAAAAGAAACCCAAAAAAGATTGAATTGTTGCTGAATAAGTAATTAGTTTTTTAATTCATATCCCCAATAATATCTAAATCCACTTTTACCTCTTGTCCCTGGACATATTCTGCAAAAATAATCTCCTGCACGAACAGAATCAAACTGTTCTTTATTTAAAGGAGAATTTTCTGATTGTATAACTTTCTCAAGTTTATTATTACAATCCGGACAATTATAATTTTTTTCCATAGGATTAAATTACTAGTTTAATTTTTAAATATTAATGTTCTGTGATACCATCAAAAATATTAAATACTATCCTAATTTATTAAGAACATGCCAATGTCATTCTTTGATATTGGATTAATAAAAAATAGTAATATCAAAAAATGCCACACCAATGCGTCAAGTGTTCCCGAATTATACCTCCCGGAAGCAGAGAGTTGTTAGAGGGGTGTACAAACTGTAACGGGAAATTTTTCTTTTATATAAGAGAGGACCAGATGGACAAAGTAAAGGAAAAGATGACTGAAATTCCTGCAGAAGAGAAGAAGAAAATTGAAAAGGACATCAGAGATATGGCGGGAATAACCAACGAAGATGCTCCTGTTATTCTTGATATTGAATCTGTAAGAGCTGTTGGCGAGGGAAAGTTTGAAATTGACCTTATAAAACTTTTCAGAAGAGACCAGCCTTTAATCTACAAGCTTGAAGAAGGAAAATACATAATTGACATGGCATCCACCCTAAAAACAAATGTAAAAGAATTAAAAGAGATTAAGAATCCTGATAAATAGTTTCTTTATTTAACCTCACCAAAAATTCTTTGATATCTTCGTTGTTGAAAATTTCCTTGAAAGAGTGTGCTTTTTTTGTTTCTTTTTTAGAAAAAAAGAAAATTTCCGATAAGATTATATAGAATTGTTAAAACTATATGTTATGCACAATTATCGAAAAGAAGTTAATGACATCAGAAAAAAATCTTTTCCAGAATTGAAAGGGATAATTCTGATAATTAAAATTCCTTTCCCAATTCCTGGGGCGGCGGTTGTGTGGCTGTTGCCGCGTCTTAACTTATTGGCTTTTAGCACCAAGTGTAAAATCTTATCAAAAAACGTATTAAGGGGAATAATCGCTCACGAATTGTCCCATTTTTCTATTTTTCAGAAAAATAGTTGGATAGATTTTTGGAAATTTTTCTTTACTGCGACTAAAAATGAAAAAGTAAAAATGGAAAAGGCAGCAGATAGACTTGCCATTAAAAAGGGATATGGAAAAGAACTAATTGCAACCAAGAAAAAAGCCAAGCAATTATTAATAGGCACAAGATGGGAGCATTATCTTGAGAATTATTTGACTGAAGAAGGTGTTAGAAAAAGTATGAAAAGAAAAAATAATTTTCTCAATAGACTTATAAATATTATTATCCTTTTTTTGATATGACCAAAAAAATTAAAATTAATTCTGTCTCGAAAGAGGTTCTGGAAAGAATCAGCGTGCCTGAAGAAGACACTAAAAAAATTAACAACTCTCTGAAGGAATTTCTAAAAAAATTAGATAAGGAAATTAAAAAACAGAAAGTCACTGCAGAAGTTTTTGTCGGTGGAAGTTTTGCAAAACAAACAATGATAAACAGGGGCAGTTATGACATAGATATCTTCATGAGATTTGATAAAAAGCATAAAGATAGTGAGCTTTCTAAACTGACAGAAAAAATTCTTCTTAAGGCAGAAACCGAAAGAAAATCCGGCAACATTTTAAGAGTCCACGGCTCAAGAGATTACTTTCGTATTAAAATCACAGATAATATCACATTTGAAATAATCCCTGTAAGAAAAATCCGCAATCCCAAAGAAGCTGAAAACATTACCGACCTTTCTTATTCCCATGTAAAATACATTAAAAAAGCATTCAAATCAAACGAAGAAAAACTTTTGGACGACGTCAGGCTGGCAAAAGCTTTTTGCTATGCAAAAAAATGCTACGGCGCAGAATCATACATAAGGGGCTTTTCAGGATATGGACTAGAGTTACTGATTTATTATTACAAAGGATTCCTGAATTTCCTTAGAGCTATTTCAAGAGAAAGATTAAATTCCAGAGTTTCCAAAGAAAAAGAAAAAATAGTAATTGACATAGAAAAACAATATAAAAATAAAAGTCAGATTTTGATGGATATAAATTCCGCGAAACTTCAGAGTCCAATAATCCTGATAGACCCAACATATAAGCAAAGAAATGTTCTGGCTGCTCTTTCTGAAGGAACTTTCAGGAAATTTCAGGCAGAAGCAAAAAAGTTCCTAAAAAATCCTAGCATAAAAGCATTTGAATTGCAAAAACCAGACATAGAAAAAATTAAGAAAAGCGCAAAAAGAAAAAAATATGAATTTATTTTTCTCGAAGCAAAAACAGGCAAACAAAAAGGTGACATTGCAGGAAGCAAACTGCTCAAGTTTTACAATCATCTCAGAAATGAGGTAAAAAAATATTTTAAAATAAAGTCCAGTGACTTTGAGTATAATGAGCAATATAAAGAAGGAAAAACAGCAAGATTTTTCTTTGTCGTCGTGAAGAAAAAGGAGATTGTAATTAAAGGACCTTCACTCAGCCAAGAAGAGCATGTCAAAAGATTTAAAGCCAAAAATAAATCAACATTTATCAAAAGAGGAAGAGTTTATTCAAAGTATAAAGTTAATTTTACATTAAAAAAATTCATTAACGAATGGAAGACAAAAAATAAAAGACAGATGAATGAGAGGGGTATTAGTGAATTAAAAATCAAGAATTAATTTATTCATTATTCCCTGAAATAGTTACGGAATATTTTGAGACATCTGCACCAAGTTCAATAGCCCTATTCCTTGCCAAGACATATGCCTTTTCAAATGAATTCAATACTCTTTGCAATACCTCATAAGACTTAAAAGAATACTCCGTTCTTAATCTTTCTAAATATTCTAAGCATTCTTCTTTAGAGGAAATTTCTTTAATTTTATCTTCAAGTGATTTTTCAAATTGATCAATTTCATTTATCATTTGTTCGTTTAAATTTTTACCTTTCATCTTAATTTACTCTGCTTTCAATTGCTTTACTAAAGAGAGACGCAAACGCCTGTGAAAAAAATTCAGAGTTAACCCAAATAGCAATGTCATTTTCCTTTTCTTCTTTTGGATTTGTTGAGCTTTTTGAAATGTAGAAAAGGATTTCCTTTCTATCAACGATAAAGAATTTTGCCTTTATATCTACTTTTTTTATTTTAATCTTGAGGTTAGAGGATATTTTTTTGATAAGATTTTCATCACCTGAGAGAGCGACTTTTGCTTTTACACCTTCTCTATTAAGTATTTCAACTGTCTGACTAAAGAGTTTTAATTTTGCATATACATCCTCTGCACTTGTACAAATTATTACTTCTTTTTCGGCATTTCTTAGTATTTCATTAAGATAGTTCGCTATATTTGATTTTCCTTTCAAAGCTGCAGACAAATCTTCCCGCTTTACAGGATTTATTCCTTGTTTATAGATTTCTTCGAGTCGCACGAATTCTTCTTTATTTTTAAGGTCTCCAAGCATCTGGATTCTTTTCTCTGCTTTGCTTCTCACATTATTTTTTAGTTTTTCAAGGACCACATGGGGCTTAACACCTATATATTTCACAGGTTTTCCGATTCTTACAATCGCAAATCCCTTTTTCTCCAGGCTCTCAAGAACATCGTATGTCCTTGAACGGGGAACACAGGATAATTCGGCAATTTGACCTGCAGAAGCAATTCCTTTTGCAAGCAAAGCCAGCCAAACCTTTGTTTCGTATACATTCAAATCAAAATAATCTTTTATTTTCTTTATCAGTTCTTGTTTTACGAGCATAAAAATTCAAGAGTTATATTATTTATAAATCTTACTATTTTGTTACTTTTGGAGAGTGAGGACATTAGAAGGATTTATATTATTTGCGTGGGAATTTTTTAAGGCCAACAACCAGATGTTGCCTAATTTCTTGATTCTTTTTTCTCTTTTTTAATCATGACACATTCATATTTCTGTTATTTTTAATCATTCTGTATGAGAATCAACTAAACTCAGCATCTGTTGTTACATTTATGCTTAAATCCCTTAATCCATTTTCGTCGCCCTTTGTCAGGATATGAGTTGTATGCATTTCCGTACCTTTTAACAGGTGTATTTTATTTATACATTCACTAGCAGCAGGATTTGTAGCTGCAGAAGATGCCAGGGCAATCAGGATTTCTGAAACATCCAAACTCGGATTTGAATTGCCACATATTTTTTGTTTTAACTCTCTTATGCTTTTTATTAATTGTAAAGGAAACAAGTCAATATTATCAGGAATTTTAGCAAGTGTTTTAAGGGCATTAATAATACAAGCAGACTCAGAGTGCAATAGTTCTGAATTTTTTCCGGTTATTATTTCATTATTTATTTCAATAGCAGAGCCACAACATAAATTTTTATTTCCTTTTTTTGGATTTTCTTTTGCTTTTTCCAAAGCAAGTCTGGCAGCAGGAACAACATTTCTATTTTCCTCATTTAAATCCAAACTTTTCATTAACTTTTCAATTTTGTTTAAAACATCTTTATCAACTATACCTAACAAAAACTCTTTTTTGCATCTAAAATATCTTCTTATGATTTCCTGTTTTGAAGCTTCTTTTATAATATCTTCGTTTATAATTCCGTCTTTAGTCTTGCTAATCCCCATATCAGTAGGAGAATTATACCCGCAATATCCTATTTTTTCTAAAATTCTTCTTAATATAGGAAAGTTTTCAATATCTCTGTTATAACTTGTTGCTGTAATATTATACTTATTCAAATGATAAGGATCAACCATATTTTTGTCTCCGATATCTACTGTCGCTGCTTCGTAAGATATATTTAAAGGATGTTCTAATGGCAAATTCCATACGGGAAATGTTTCAAACTTGGCAAAACCAGATCTTTTATTTTGTAAATTGTCAAAATATAATTGAGACAAACAAAAAGACATCTTACCGCTTCCGGGTCCCTCACCTGTAACAACAACGATTGGCTTTTCTGATTCTACATAAGGATTTTGCCCATAACCCTCTTCACTTACTATTTTATCCACATTTGCAGGATAACCTTCAATTTCTTTTTGCAAATAAACCTTTAATTTAAGATTTTCTAAGTATTGCTTAAATTTCAATGCCTTTTTCTCGTCTGAGAATCTGTTTATAACAACAGAAGAAACATCTAAACCAAATTTTTTCAGTTCCTTTATAGTTTCTAAAGTTGCCATTTCATAAGTCAATCCATAATCCCCCCTCATTTTAGAATTTTCAATATCCTGAGCAGAAATACAGAAAACAATTTCACACTTGTCTTTTATTTTTTGTAACATTCTTGTTTTGGTATTAGGGTCATATCCTGGCAATACTCTCGCAGCATGAAAATCATTGCATAACTTGCCTCCAAATTCCAGATAAAGTTTTTCATATCCATCAACTCTTTTCAGAATTTCTTGGGTTTGAATCTCAAGATACTTCTCAACATCAAACCCCTTTTCTTTAATCATCAAACAAGACAATTGCCAGAGCTTTTAAATTTTTATGTAAAATAAAATAGATTTCTGATTAAACTTAGAGTTTACTTTATCTTCTTAATTAACTCTTCTTCACTTAAGAACAAAGTCTTTCTTTCATTAAGTTTTAGCTTACTCAAAAATAGAATTCTAAAAAACAAAATATTTAATCAAATAACTAATCCCTATCGCAATGAAGATTCCCACTGAGATAAAAGGCATTGCAGGATAAAACTTCTTTTTCTCTGACCTTGCAAAAAGATAAGCTAAACCAAGAGTTGCTCCGATTATGACAAGAATTGCAGAATAAAGTCCAAAAGTTTTAAGCATAACACCTGCTGTAATTATCGGGAAAACAACGTCGCCACCGCCAAGAATTGCAATATTTATTTTAATTTTCTTTTTTTTCAGCTCTGATTTCTTAAGGGTCTCTTTCCATTTTTTAATCTTTTGTTTTGTTTTTTTTGAGGAATAAGGAATAAAAAATCCGGAGAAAACTTTCAGGTTGTTTATTTGGTATTTTGCCATCTTCTGCATTATTCCGGAGTGCCAAACAGCCCACATATCATAAACCGAGATGATGACTAAAAGGGCAACAATTGTTGGAATATTAAGAATTGGAACAAAAATAGCTGCAATTCCAGGATAAATCAAAAGCTCAACGAAATTGTGAACAAAGAAATTATGTCCATAAGTTTTAATTACTGCCAAAGGAACTGCGACAACAACAGACAAAATAAAAGCATAGGTAACAAAAGGCGACAAAAAACTAATGAAAGATATTGAAAGTGCCATAGCAACCACAACAAAAAACCAGAGCCTTAAAACAAATTCTATTTTAAACTTTATCAAAAACAGGAAAAGGAAAATTGCAACCACAAATGCTATAATTATTGCTGTAAAAAAGCTATAATAGTCTGTCTCTTTTTCCGGCTTTGGTGGTTCAAGTCCCAGAGGAAGCTTATTTTCATCACTTAGGTAATAATCAACAACATAAAGCCCAATCAATTGCGTAATAAAAAACATTACAAGAAGAACTGCTGTGATTTTTAGATTGTGTTTCATTTTTTATGAAATGAAAAATAGTTTTTAAAGTTTTAAATTAAATTCCTAACAAGATTTTTAGTTGAATATAAAAGAACAATCCCTATCAAAACTGAAAGAGAAAAACTCAAAAATAAATTTTCAGGAAAAAGATAAAGGTCCATCAAACCCCAAACCCCCCTCCAAAAACTAACTATTGCAAAAGCCATTAAGACTGTAAAAAAAACTTTTTGAAGATGCTCTTTTCCTGACAACCTTTTTTCTTTTACCATAAATTAATAATATTCCCCGCTTTTAAAATCATCTCAATTCGGTAGTTAAAAAGTCTTTATTGGTTTAAAAATTGTCGCTATTCAACTACCTCAACCTCACAGTTTCCAAGGTTCTTGGAGCACTTGTCTCAACTCTGTTAAGCTTATACAGAGCAGAAGCCAGGTCAAG
Organism: Candidatus Woesearchaeota archaeon; assembly: GCA_964609265.1. Taxonomy (GTDB): domain Archaea; phylum Nanobdellota; class Nanobdellia; order Pacearchaeales; family GW2011-AR1; genus ASMP01. Next base: position 12,339 of record CAZSQR010000005.1, on the reverse strand, counting down.
ACACTTTGAAACCTCTCCGTGATTTATCATAATTTTTTTCGATCTTGGTCTCATATTATTGAAGAAAGACATTATTTCATTTCTTCCGGCATGAGCAGAAAATCCTGTAATTGTGTGCACTTCAAGATTTATCACAACATTTTCTTCACGGCCGTCAACCATCATTCTGGTTTCTTTAAGTCCTTCCTGCACTTGTCTTCCCAAAGAGCCAACACCCTGATAACATACAAAAATTATAGAGTTTTTTTCGTTCCCGGCGAATTCCCTTAAATATTCTACTGAAGCCCCGCCGACAAGCATTCCAGATGTTGCAAGAACAACGCACGGACCGCCTTCCATAACCTTCTTTCTTTCCTGAGAAGAACCCACGCGGATAAAAGTGTCTGAAACAAAAGGATTTTTGCCCTGAAAAATGGATAACCTTACTTTATTACTAAGAAAATCAGGATAAGCTGTGTGGACTGCGTTAATATCCCATATCATTCCATCAATGTAAACAGGAACTTTTTCCAGTTTTCCAGATTTCATTGCGTCATTTAATATAAGCATTGTTTCCTGCGCACGACCAAGGCCAAGTTCTGGAATCAGAACTTTCCCCCCGCGGTCTATTGTTTTTTTAATTATATCAAGAAGCTTTTCTTCTGACTCCATTCTTGGAGGCAGGATATCTATTTTTGCTCCATAAGTCGCTTCTGTCAAAACAGATTCTATTCTCGGAAAACTCGTTACAGCCTGATCAAGAAGTCTGGTCCTTGTATATTTAAAGTCTCCGGTATAAAGAAAATTATGCAATCCGTTTCCAATATTAAAATGAACCATTGCACTTCCAAGGGCGTGGCCTGAGTTGTAAAGTGTTATTCTTATATCAGGGGCTATGTCATTTACTTCATTAAAATTCAGGCAGATTGTGTGCTTTACCATTTCTTTTACATCTTTTGAACTAAATAGGGGTGTTGTTGCCTGCTTGTAAGCGACGCCGATAAAATCAAGGGAAGTAAGAGCAGCTAAATCCACTGTGGGATGTGTCATATAAGTCGGTCCCTTGTAACCCATTTTGTATAAATAAGGCAAAAGCCCTACGTGGTCAAGATGAGCGTGACTTATTATAATTGCATCCAGTTCGCGGATGTCAAATTCAGGAATATCAAAATAAGGGAATTTATCTTTTCCCTGACTTGCCACATCTATTCCGCAGTCAATTAATACTTTTGAATTTGGTGTCTGAAGGAGCAAGCAACTTCTCCCAACCTGTCTTCCCCCCCCAAGGAAAGTAAGCCTTACCCACTCCTCAACTTTTTCAGGACTCCATTCTTTGTAAATTTTTTTCCCTATATCGTTAAGAAACTTTCTTCTGTAATTGTTATTTGCATACAAAACCTCTCTGATATTTTCAGTTATCTTACTTTTTATTGAAGGACTTCTCTGAATCTGTGGCGTCCAGAGCGTTGTCTTTTTAATTTCATCCAAAATAGATCCTTGCTTTCCTATAACCATCCCGGGCTTTTTGGCCTCAATTATAACAATGCTCCTGTGATTGTCAAAAATTATGTTTGTTATTTCTGCCTCTTCTGGAACGATTCTTTTTATCTCTGATTTTACTTTTTCCTGATCAGGCAAAATTTTCTGGTCTGCACGAAGCTCAATTCTTTTTTTCAACTCGTCAACAATCTCTTTTATTCTTGGCTCACCCTGCCTGAAAAAAGTTTCATTATCTGTATAAAGAACTATATTTGCAGCTTCAAAATTCGCTTCTGTTATCTTTCCTTCAAGCTTATTAGTTATATGTTTTAGAATGTCCGGCATTTTTCTTAAAACTAGTTTTAGTAATCACGTCTGGTGAATATAATTTAATTTTTTGATGACTCTTATTTTTTACCTGAGTTTTAGCGGTAATAAAAGTCCTTTTTATTTTTTAATCTGGGAATATCAAGTAATTCAAATCACTTCTTTTTCTATTTCCCGTTTTCTTTTTCTGATTTTGGTCTGTCTTTGTATTCTGGAAGAATCTCCTGCTCAACGACTTTTTTTATTCCTTCTTTTGTTATTGTATAAACATCAATGCCATAACCGCTCCCAACATCTCTTTGCGTTGAAGCTTTTAAAGCTTCTTTTGCAAGTTCAACTCCTTCTTTTATTGACATGTCTTTTTTATACTGCCTCTCAAGAAGACCAAGAACATATGGCATTCCTGAACCTTGGCTTGCATCATAATCTGAAACTCTTTGTATGCTTCCTGCAGCCTCTACAGAATATAATTCAATTGATCCATCTTCATTAAATCCTGCTAAAAGAGAACCTACTTGTTGAGGAATCATGGAAGGTTGTCTAATACCTGAATAAGCTATCTGAAATAAAAGATTTGCTGCCTGCTTAATAGTTGGACGGGATTTTGAGCGTAGTTCTTTTAATTTTAATTCTGCAGAGATAATCCTTGGAACTCTCTGAATATCTCCTGCGACCCCACAACCTGCAAAAACTAAATAATCAGTTATTGTAAAAACTTTCTCAGCATCTTTTCTTGCAACAATATTTCCCATAGTAATCTGTCTATCCGCAGCCATCACAACTCCGTCTTTGCAGACAATTCCGAGAATTGTTGTTCCTGTCTTCAAAATTGAGTTTTTTAGTTCCTGGTCTATTTCCATTTTATTATATATTATCTTATGATATCCTCACTTAATTTTTCTAGAATCAACCCTATAATCTGTAAATTTATCTAGGATTTTTATTTTATAAAGCTTTCGGAGAGAACTTTACTCTTGTTAGTACGGGAATTTTTTTAAAGTAAGACTTTCTTAAGAAGTTAATGGAAGAATTTATTGAAGGGGGCCTGGAAAGCATCAGGAATTTTTTAGACAGACAAAATAGAGAAATAAAGGAAATGACTGTGGCAATGTCATTGGCTTATTGGAACGCAACAATTTCCGGGAAAGAGGAGGATTATAAAGATTATGAAAAAAAGACCCTTAAAATTAAGAAATATTTTAGCAATAAAGAAAGTTTTGAAAAAGTAAGGGATTTTTTAAAAAAATCAAATAACCACTTAGAAAAAAGACAGCTGGAAATTCTTTACAGGGAGTATCTTTCATGTCAAGGAGATTTCAAACTTATTGAAGAAATAACCAAAAAATCCTCTGAGATAGAATATAAATTTAATACCTTCAGGGCAAATGTAGATGGTCAAAATCTTACAGATAATGAAATAAAGGAAATTTTGAAAAAAAATACTAATTCTGAAAATTTAAAAAGAGCATGGGAAGCAAGCAAAGAGCAAGGGAGGTTAGTTGAAAAAGAACTGGTTGAATTGATAAAACTAAGGAACAAGCTTGCAAAAAGCCTTGGATTTGATAATTATTATGTGATGTCTCTTGAATTATCTGAACAGAAAGAAGGAGAAATTGAAAGGATATTTATTGATTTGGAAGAATCAACAAAAAAATCTTTCAAGATAGTTAAGGATGGAATAGATAAGTTTCTGTCAGAAAAATACAAAATAAACAAAGAAGAACTTAAGCCATGGCATTACCAGGATCTATTTTTTCAGGAAGCACCAGAGATTTATGATATTAATCTTGATAAATTTTATAATAAAGATGTTCTAAAAATTGCAGAAAAATTCTACAATAACCTTGGATTTGATATAAAGGATATTGTTGAGAGAAGTGACTGGTATGAAAAACCAGGAAAATATCAGCATGCATACTGCATCAATGCAGATAGAAAAGGAGATATAAGGGTAATAGAGAATATAAAAAATAATGAAAAATGGATGGACACCACATTACATGAGCTGGGGCATGCTATCTATGAAAAACATTGTGATGAATCCCTCCCTTTCTTATTAAGAGAAAATGTACACACCTTTGTAACAGAAGCAATAGCTCTTTTATTCGGAAGGAATTCAAAAAACATTTTATTTATAAGAGGTTATTGTGACATCAAAGACGAAGAAACTGAAAGAATAAAAGAAAAAATAAAAAAACAATTGAGGCTTGATGAACTTGTTTTTCTTAAATGGTCTCAGGTAATGTTTTATTTTGAGAGGGAACTTTACAAAAATCCGGAACAGGATCTGAACAAACTTTGGTGGGATCTTGTAAAAAAATACCAAATGATTAATTTTCAAAGAGATAGTTCTGACTGGGCGTCTAAAATACATTTTGTAAGTGCGCCAGTGTACTATCACAATTATCTTCTTGGGAAAATACTTGCATCACAATTAAACCATAAAATAGTAAAAGAAATTGTGAAGGGGAAAGATTTTCTGAATCCAAATCACTCAATCTCTGAAATGGGAGATTTTTTAAAGAAAGAATTATTTTTTCACGGAAAAAAATGGAGATGGGACAAGCTTATTAAAAAGGCTCTTAAGGAAGAATTAAATCCAAAATATTTTATAGAAGATTTTTGTGGCTAATTCTTGAAATGCCATTCTCTTTCTTGAAACGAATTACATTCTCCACAAAACTTTCAATTTTCTGCTCGTGACTTACAACTATGAGCTGTTTTACGTCAAGCTGCCTTAAAACATCACGCATTTTGTCAAGCTGCTGTTCAGAAAAGCCGTCTGTTGGTTCATCAAGGATAACAATTTCACGGGTTTTTATCTTGCTTAGCATAGAGTTAACAACCTGATTCAGAGAAAGACGGTAAGCAAGAGCTACTGCTGTACGCTCTCCTCCGGAAAGATAGCTGTAATCAAGCTCATAATCCTGGAATTCAATCACTGGCGTAAAGTTCTCATCAAGCCTGACATCAAATGCGTCAGAAACAAGCATAGAAAACCATTTTTCAAAAAGTCCTGAAAATTCTGCCTTAAGTCTGGTCATTACCTTTTTCTCAATAAGAGACACTAACGGAGAAAAGTTCTTTGACAGCCATGTTTCAATTTTTGTTATGCGGTTCAGCTTTTCTTTTGTTTCTTCTGTGCGTTTTATTTTTTCCTTAAGCTCTTCAATTTGTCTTGAAAAAACCTCTATCTCTTTTTTTAATTCAGCAACTTTTATTTCTGCAATTCTTTCCTGCCCCAGAGAATCTTCAAGTTCTTTTTCCTTAGCTTCAAAAAGATTTTCATATTTATTAAGACGGAAAATCTCTTTATTCAGATCTTCCATGTGACTATTTAAAATTTCTATATCTTTTTCCATAGACTCTTTTATTTTTTTAGTTTCAGTCAGCCTTTTCTTCATTTCCTCCAAGTCCTGAAATTTTATTTTTAAAAGCCGCAGTTCCTGAAGCTCTTTTTCTTTCCCCGCAATCTTGTTGTCAAGAGAGGTTATTTTTTCAGCCAGATCTGATTTTTCAGAGGTCAGTTCTTTTATCTTTTTAATGTTTTCAGAAATATTTGAATCTGAATGATTTATGATATTGCTCTTATAAACAGGTCCTATATTTTGCAGGCAGGTCGGACAAATTTCTATTTGCTTAATTTTTTCTTTTAATTCCAGATTTTCTTGGTTTTTTAAATTTAAAGATGTTATTTGTGAGGAAACTTTAAGATTATCTTCAAACAAATCTTCTCTTTCCTTTTTTTCAAGTTTTATTTGTTTTTCAATTTCCGTAATTTTTTTCTCATCAAAATCCAGAGATGAAATTTCTCTTATCTGAGATTCATGCTGTTGTGTAATCTTTTCGTTGTTTGCTATATTCTCTTTTTTATGGAAGATAATTATCTTTGTTTTTTCAGCTTCTTGTTGTAACTTTTTTCTTTCGTTTATTTTTTCTGAAATAGTTTCTTTTTCTTCCTGGATTTTTTTTCTTGCCTCGGTTTTGGCAAAAAGCTCTTTTTCAATTGATGCAAGGTTGTAGTGCTTTGCTTCAAGTTCATCCTCTTTTGAAAGGAGAACAGCTTTTTCCTGCTCGAGATTTTCAGTTAAGGCTTCCTTGGCTCTTTTTTCCTCTCTTAGCCTTGAGGCAAGAATAGAAACATTCTCGAGAACCCTTTTATATTTGTCAATTCCAAAAACATGCCTTAAAGTATTAACTCTTGTTTCAGGATCTTCAAGAATTATCTGTTTCATTTCTTCCTGAGGTATATAAACAGTAAATTTGTAAAGGATATTCTGTTTTTTTACAAATTCTCTTGGATAGTTAAGAATTTCAAGAACTTTATCCTTCAGTTCTGTAACAGAAAACTCACGTTTTTCGCCTTCGACTGTTATCGCACAGTAATCTTGTGAAACTGTTTTTCCTCTTTTAAGAGTTCTTTCAATAATTATAGATTTCCCATTAATTTCAAACTCAAAAACCACGCCTCCAGAATTTTCCCCGTTTTTCAGCAAAAAAGTACCTCTCTGGCCCGGCTGCAGCCCGAATAATGCAAACTCAATCCCTAAAAGAACAGAGGTCTTGCCAGAGCCTATATCTCCTGACAAAAGGGTAGAACCTTCTGGAAAAACTATTTCCTGATTTTTGTAGCTTCTTATGTTATTTAGAGTTATTTTCTTAATTATCATTTTACATTCTTGTTTTTTATGATTTTAGTAATTAAATTTTCTGCTTCTTACTCATTTCAAAAATCAAGAGATTTTTTGGACTCTTCCAAAAGTCTTTCTGTAAAGCTTTCTGTTGTTTCCCCTTCCTGTTTTTCTGTTGAGAGAATGTTCATAAGATGAGAGATATATTTGTTTAAAGAGGAGCTATTTTGTTTTGAGTAACTTTTTATTGTTTCTTCTTCTATTCTTAAAGCGTCTTCTGCTTCTCCCACCTCAATCTCAAAATCAGCTTCTTTTGATTTAAGCTCATGAGTGTTTCTAAGGAAGAAATATGCTTTTTTTCTCTTTATAGCTTCTTCAATCTGGGGAAATTTTATATCTGAATTTTTTCCTGTTTCCAAAACACCACGAAGCCTCAGAAGAACCACTTTATCTTCAATATCTCTTTTCTCAATTTCAGAAATTATTTTTTCTGTTGCAGTCAGTGAATTATCTATTTCTATATCAAAAGATTCAATCTCTTTCATCTTTATAGGGATTTTTTTAATCATGCCCTCTGATCCCCCGCCGGAATTGTTTGTGTCAATTATGCAAAATCTTCCATATTGTAAATCTTCAAGTTCCTGGAAGTTATTAGGAAATATAGGACCAGGATAAACAAAATTTTCGTACTGAAAATCTATGTGAAGGTGCCCAAGAGCATAATAATCTGCATAAGGAATTTTACCGATTTCCAAAGAATCTATTGGCAAATCTCCTTTCGCTTTATCAATTGTCGTATGAAGCATAAAAATTTTAAACATCCCGGGGGCATCATTAAGCTCAGCTTTTCTTAAGTCATTCATTTCCATTCCTGATATTTTCCCAGGATATCCATAAATAGCAACGCCCTTGTAAATTGTTGGATTAAGAATTATTTTTTCTTCTCTTTCTTCAAAATCCGCGACATTTTTGCAGAAACCTGATTTTTCTAAAACATCCAAAAAAGTTTTCCCGGAAACAGAGTAGTCATGGCTTCCTGCAATTATAAAACACGGAATTTTTGCGTCGTGAAGATTTTTGAATATTCCAAAAGTTTCTTTAAGAACATCTATCGGCGGAAAGGCAGAGTCAAACAAATCCCCTGCAATCAGAACGAAATCCACTTTCTCTTTTATGCATATATCAATAGCTTTATTAAAAGACTGAAGATTCAGCTCCTGAAGCTGTGGCTGTTTCCAACCACCAAGATGAACATCTGCAAGATGCGCAAATTTTACCATTTTTAATTTAAGATATCACCTCATTTATAATTTAGAAGCATCCTTGAACTATATAAAATTGATTGTGATTAATCCAACAAATACCGGTTTTTGGTCTAAGAGATATTACCAAAAAATGCTGCCAGCTCATCTTTAAACAAAAAAACTGCCACCAAAACACCGAGAAGAAGAATAAGGAAGAAGATGAGTATTCCTGTCACAATTACTCCTGTTGATTTTGGTTTTCCTTCATAAGCAGAAACTTTTTGAATTGTTTTTTTAGGGGGCTGCTGGAGAGGTCTCACTTTTGGCTGTGTTCTGCGGGGCTGTTGCTGGACTGGCTGTGTTTTTTGGGGTTGAGTTTGCTGAGGAGACTGGGGTTGACTGGAAGTTTGTGACCTCTGCAGATAACGGGCAGCTTCTTCAATTTCTTCTTTAGAATATCCTGCATTAAAAAAACTCATCATTGCTCTTTGCAAAGACTCTCCTTTTGAAAGTGCAACCTTCAACCCCTCAAAAATCTCTTCCTTTACCATAATAATCTAAAGAGAAATGAGTTTAAAAATTATTTTGTGAATCAAAAAAAAGCCTTAAAACTTCAAAACCTTGCCATTGCTCGTAAGATGAGAAGTTTCCCCGAATTTATATCCAAACTCAGAAGCAATTTCTATTAAAGGTGTTTCCTGCTGAAGTGTTCCGTGAGCAGGAATTATATGTTTTGGTTTTAAAAGCCTGATAAGGTCTCTCATATCTTCGCGACTGCCGTGTCCGTGAACGTGAACATCTTTTTGAAGCCTGACACCAATTCTTTTTAGCTTTTTGTCCATTTTATCCCTTGCAGCTATGTTTATTGGTGCCGGGATTATTGATGAAGAAAAAATCAGATTATCTCCTTCCCGAAATCTAAAAGTAGTCTCTCCCTTTACAATCCTGTCAAGGATAGAATTTTCCTCTGCCTGGTGTCCTGTACAAACAATAAGATATTTGTCTCTTTGCTTTTCAACTTTTCTTAAGAAAGAATTTATCTGTTTCCTGTATTTCAGAAGTTTTACGTGTTTTTTGAAAGGGCACTTTTTTACTGCCATTGCTGCATTGACATACTTATACAGGCTTCTTCCGATAAAAACAATTTCCCTTCCTGTTTTCTTTCCAAATTCAACAATGCTGTTAAGTCTTTCTATGTGCGATGAAAAGGTTGTCACAAAAATGGCTTTTTTTGAATATCTCACTTTTGTAAGGGCCTCTTCAATAAGGTGTCTTGCTATTGTTTCGCTTCCTGGTTTTTTCTCTGTGCCAGAATATAATGCGTCAAGAATAAGCAGCTTGACGTTTTTTCTGCCAATTTCCTTAAACTTTTTATAATTAGGAGGAGCCCCCATTGTAGGATGATTATCAAACTTAAGATCCAATGCGTAAAAAAAGATACCTTCAGGAGTGTGCAGAGCAACAAAAACACAGTCTATAGTTGAGTGTGTGGTGTGGATAAATTCTGCCTTGTATGTCCCTGATTTTCCCTTAACAATATGGACAGAATTTGGCTGAACTATTTTTTTGGGGTTGTTCAAAGAGATTTTCTCATCTTCAGCTATTGTTTCCAAAACCTTCATTGTAAAAGGCGTCGCAAAAACAGGCACGTTTGGATATCTCTTAATTAAATAAGGAACTCCACCGACGTGGTCAAGGTGAGCGTGGCTTATGAAAACTGCCCTGACTTTTTCACGCCAGCCAAGCTTATCCAAAACCCTGTCATCGGGAATTGCTCCAAATTCTCTAAGCCTTTCTTCTGTATATTGCGGTTGCCTGTGTGGTTTCTGGTAATTGCCGGATTTTCCAGACTTATGCTGATTCTTGGATTTAAATCTCTGAGTATAAGTTAAAAGATCCTCTTCCTGCAACTCAACGATTCCAGGAATATAAAGTCCCATATCAAAAATAAAGACATCCTCACCAACTTTTACAGCAGTCATATTTTTACCAACTTCCTTAAAACCGCCGACTGTGCATACTTCCATTTTATTTTTTAATTTTCAAGAATGCTAAATTTGCATCCATAATTTAATTTTCACCTCTCTTTATAAATTTTATTAGTAAGAGGGATTTAAAAAGTTTTAATAAGTAAAAAACTATAGTTTTTATATGAAACCTTTAAAGCCAAGCATGCGGGAAAAGAAAAGGTATCTTCTTGTTCGCGGAAGTGTAAAAGATATTGAAAAAGCTATTCTTGAAGGTGTTGGCGTGATCGGAGCCTCAAAAACAGGGCTTAATTGGATAAAGTCAGGAAGTGATAAGGCAATTATTTCTGTAAATAGAGAAACTGTGGATTCTGTAAGGGCTTGTTTTGCAATCTGTCCCAAGAAGCTCTGGGTTGAAAGGGTTTCTGGGACCTTGAAAGGGCTGAGAGGAAAATAAGAATCCAGTCCAAAACCCACAATTTTCCCCACCAAAAACCTTTTAAATAAATCTAACCTTCAAAAATAAGGTGAGGAAGAATTAAATTAAGCAGAGAATTACAGCAGGATTGAATTATTATAAAATTCTCATAAAATAAGAAAATGGAAATTTCAATGGATATGCAGCACCAGGCTATGGGTTATGACAGAACTGCGACGATGTTTTCTCCTGAAGGAACAGTTCTTCAGGTTGAATATGCACAGAAAACCGTAAGACTTGGAAGCGCAAGTATAGGAATGACTTGTTCAGACGGAGTTCTTATTCTTGCAGATAAAAGAATAAAAGACAAACTCGTGGTTGAACAATCATCAAATAAAATCTCAGAGATTGATTCACATATAATTGCGAGTTCAGCAGGAATTGTCTCTGATGCAAGAGTTCTTGTTGAAAGAGCGCAGGTTCTTGCACAGCAGCACAGAGTGACTTATGACTCTCCGATAGAACCAGAACTTGTAATCAAAGACATTTCAAACATAAAGCAGCAGTTCACGCAGTTTGGAGGCGCAAGACCTTTCGGAGTTTCAACGATGCTGGCTGGAATAAAAAACAAAAAGCCAGAGATTTACGTAAGTGACGTAACAGGAAACTACTTCTCCTACAATGCAACCGCAATAGGGGAAAACGACGATAAGATAAAAGAAAAGCTCAGAGAGAAATACAAGCAGGAAAATAGCATAAAAAAGAATGCAAAAATTGCAATTGAAATTTTTAAAGAGATACAGGGAAAAATCTTTGATATGGACAGGTTTGAACTTGTTTACATAGAAAAAGATGAAGTCAGACCTATAAGACTTGTCAAGGATAAATTAAAAGAGTTTGTTAAATAATAAATTAAAATGACTCAGACCACAGCAAGAATAAAGAAAGCAGGAAAACATTTTGAGATTATTGTTGACCTTGAGAAAGCAATGAAATTCAAAAAGAGCGGGGGTTCTGTTGCAGATTCTCTTGAAATAGATAATATTTATTCTGATTCAAAAAAGGGATTCAAGGCTTCTGAAAAAGATCTTAAAGAGGCTTTTGGAACAACAGATGTAAATTCTGTCGCTGAAAAAATTGCAAAAGAAGGCGAAATTCTTTCAACTCAGGAATACAGGGATGAAGAAAAAGAGAAAAAATTAAACCAAGTTGTTGATTATCTCGCAAGCAACACTACTGATCCGCAGACAGGAAACCCACACACAACTGAGAGGATTAAAAGTGCGCTGGAGCAGGCACAGGTTAGCATAAAGAATTCTCCTATAGAGACTCAAATTCCAGAGATTGTGGAAAAAATAAACAGCATTTTGCCGATAAAACTGGAAACAAAAAAAATAAAAATAATAATTCCTGCAGTTTACACCGGAAAAGCTTATGGAATTGTAGCTAATTTTAAAGATAAGGAAAAATGGCTAGACAACGGTGACCTTGAAATTATTGCATCTATTCCTTCTGGAGACCAACTTTTTTCCTTTTATGAAAAATTAAACTCATTAACTCACGGTTCTGCAGTTACAGAAGAGATTAAGGAGGAATGAAATGGAAAGTAAAACTAAAAACAAAATTGAGAGACAGGTTGTAATCCCGGGAGAAGTTATTACAAAAGGTGAAGATTATCTGCCCGGAGAAGGCACTGAAAAAGTTGGGGATGAAATAATTGCGATAAGATACGGTCTGGCAGAAGAGTCAAACAGACTTGTAAGAGTAATTTCATTGTCAGGGATATATGAACCAAGAAAAGGAAATTTAGTGATTGGAAAAGTTGAAAATATCACTTTTTATGGATGGGTAATTGACCTTGACTCCCCTGAAACATCTTTTCTTCATCTGCAGGAAGTTCCCAAATATATTAACAAAGGCGGATTGAACGAGGTTCTCGACATAGGAGATATGGTTGTTGCAAAAGTTCTGGACATCACAAGCCGTGGTATAGACCTAACAATAAAGTCCCGCGGACTGGGAAAAATAGATGAAGGGATTATTATAAAAGTAAATTCAAACAAAGTTCCCAGAATTATTGGAAAAGGCGGGAGTATGATAAATACAATAAAAGAAGAATCCGGATGCAACATTACTGTAGGACAGAATGGATTAATTTGGATAAAAGGAAATAATGTTGAAGACGAGCTGCTTGTGAAAAAAGCAATAATGTTTGTCGCTGAAAAATCATTCATGCACGGCTTAACAGATGAATTGAAAGAATGGTTTAAAAAGGAGAAAGAGAAAAAATGAAA
>CAZSQR010000004.1:7536-31035 GCA_964609265.1 Candidatus Woesearchaeota archaeon | reverse complement strand
GTATTTGTTTCCTTTTTTGTATTCTTTTTGCCATAATTATTTTCAATGATTAAACTATTTAAACTTTTCCATATTGTTGCTATTAGAAAAAAGTAACAAAATGGGGTTGCTGGGATTTGAACCCAGATCACCAGGTGATTTGCAAACATTTAGTCTGACCCAAACCTGGAATACTAGCCAAGTTATACTACAACCCCGCGTCTATACGATTAAAGATTATATAACATTAATAAAGTTTGTGCCGCGTTTATTTCAATTCATAGAATAATCAAAACTAGAACTAAACACAAATTCTTATTTCTTTTCTTTAGATTCTTTTATTTCTTCTTCTTCTTTTCCTTCTTCTTGTTTTTCTTCTTCCCCTGGTTTCTCTTCTACAGCGGTCTTTTCAGCTTCAGCAGCTTTTGCAGCTTCTTCTTCAAGTTTCAAAATCTTTTCCTGCTCTGCCTTTATCTTTGCAAAGGATTCATCAAGTTCTTTTCTTTTTTCTTCAGAGGTCTCTTTTTTTTCTTGTGAAATCTCAGAATTGTATTTTCCCTGTTCAATCTCAAGAGTTACTTCCTGAGGGTTTTTGCTTTCAACTAAAATTCCCAAACTCACACAGCTACCAAGAACAGTTTTAACAGCTGCTTTTAAATTCTTACTTAATAAGTTAGGAAATTTTGTTTTTGCAACAGAAATTATTTGCTCTATAGACGCGTTTGCTACCTTAATCTTTTTCTGTGTTGAAGAACCTTTTTCAATACCAATTTCTTTTTTAAGAAGCTCTGAAACAGGCGGGGAGAAAACTTTTATACTAAAATCTTTTGTAGAGAGATTTACATCAAGCTCTACCGGAACTTTCATTCCCTTAAAATCTTTTGTTGCCTCATTAACTTCCTGAATAACCTTACTTAATGGAACTCCTGCTGGTCCGAGCTTCTGGCTTAGCGCAGGACCTGGTTTCATTTCTCCTCCTTCTGTAAGTATTTTGATCTGCATTTTGTTTAAAAATTTTGCTCTTCCTCTTCTTCTCTTCTTATGACCTTTACATTATCTATTTTTATTGTTACCGGCAGCTGGACAACTGCTCCAAGTAACGCCACAACAATCTCTTCTTTCTTTTTATCCACTCTTAAAACTTTTGCTTTTTCTCCTTTAAGTGTCGCGCCAATTATTTCTACAATATCCCCCTCCTTGATTGATATATCCTCAACAGAGGGCTCAACCATATTTTTTATTTCTTCGTAACTGATTGTTTTTCCGATTATCCCCTTCACATAAGGTAAATTGAAAACAGCTTCTTCTGCACTCTCCCTGTCCTCTACTTCAACAAGGATATATCCTCTTAACCCATGCGGTTTTAAAACAGAAAAAATATTAATCTCTTTTTTCTGCACCCGGTCGGATATCATATCAACTACTTTCTCTTCCTTGTTCGTCGTAACTTTGATTATAAAAATCATTTTAGCCCTGTCTACTTCTTAACTCTTTAATTTTTTAAGAAGAAGATAGAATTATTTAAAGATTGAGGTTTATAAAGTTTCTGTTAAGAAGTTGAATCAGATTATTTGAAAATTTCCATAATCCAAGAAATAATAAATCCTAAAGCTCCGATTGCAGCAATTCCAATTGCAGAGATCTTTGCAATCATTCCATATTCTTTTTTTGTTGGCTTCTTAAGAATATGCCAGACTCTCTTGCACTTATGATAAAATGGTTTTATTTGAGCTGATAATTTTGCCATGCTCTAAAGAGAAATAAGGAGTTTTTAAGGTTTTTTAAAATATCCTCCTTAAGATAAAGTTTTTACTTACACAAAGATTTCATTCAAAGAACTCAATGCCAAGCTCTTCCTCAATCTCCTTGTGTTTTATACTTTCAAGAGTTTCCCCGTGACCAAGAATCTGTGAACTTTTTACTCCTGTTACAATTAACAGGACACGTATTGATTTATCCATATCTGCGGAAATCTGCGCGCCCCAGATTAATTTGGCATCCGGGCTCAGCTTGTTCCCGACTGTTTCGATGATTAATTTGCATTCATCAAGACTCATATCAGGTCCGCCAATAATATTTACCAAAGCTCCTGATGCATTGGAGATATCAACATCTAAAAGAGGATTATTAATTGATTTTTCAACAGCCTCAACAGCCCTGCTTGCGCTGTCTGATTCTCCCATGCCGATTAAAGAGACGCCGCCATCAGACATTACAGTTTTTATGTCTGCAAAATCAAGGTTAACAAGCCCAGAAGTTGTCACCAACTCTGTGATTCCTTTTACTGCATTTGTGAGTATTTCGTCAGCAATTTTGAAAGCTGTGTGTAAAGGCAGCTCTGGAGCAAGTTCAAGAAGTTTGTCATTAGGAATAACGATTAAGGTATCAACAACAGCCTCCATTCTTTCCAGGCCGTTCATAGCATTTTCAATTCTTTTTTTTCCTTCTATTGTGAAGGGCAAGGTTACAACACCTATCACTAATGAACCAAGTTTTTTTGCGAGCCCTGCAACAACAGGTGCTGCACCTGTTCCTGTTCCTCCACCCAAACCACAGGTTATGAAAATCATGTCGCTTCCCGAGATTTTTTTCTTTATATCTGACTCTGATTCTTTGGCTGCTTCCTCTCCTACTTTTGGATTACTTCCTGCACCAAGCCCCTGAGTTAACTCTTTTCCAATAAGAATTTTCTGATCTGCATTGCTGTACAAGAGATCCTGGGCATCTGTATTAACCGCAATTAACTCGCCGCCACAAATTCCGATTTCTCTCATCCTGCTCAAAGAATTATTCCCGCCGCCGCCAATACCTATAACTTTTATTTTGGCTGATTGTTTTTTCAAAAGTTCTGCCAACTCTCTGTCAATCTCTTTTACTTCTGAAGAAGTTTCACCATAAGACTCGTCCATGTCTGAAATAATTTATTTAGATTTATAAGGATTGTTGTGATTATTTGTCTTTTTCTCCGCCTTTCTGTTTTTCTGTCTCTTTTTTTCACTCAATTTTTTCTTTTGTCTTAACTGTTTTCTCTTTCTTTTCTTTTTTTGCTTCCTCATTGCCCTTTTCCTCTTTGACCCTCTTAATTTCAATATCTAACCCCAGAATCTCTTTAAATTTATCCTTAAATAATCCAACAAGTTTTGCAAAAGGCTTTTCAACTTTAAAAATTATTTTCTTTTCTTTTATCTCAAATTTCAAATCTCTCTTGAAGAAAAACTCATTAAGTGCTTTTACTTTTTCATTTAAATTATCAATTTTTTTGAGAATTTTTATTTTGTAAATCACATTTTTTCCTGCGAGAGGATGGTTAAAATCAACTATAATCCTGCCTCCTGAAACAGCCAAGATTTTGCCGATTCTGCCATCAAAGTTAAAGCTTACTCCAGGAAAAGGATTTACTCCTTTTTCCTTAAAAATTCTCGACGGAATTCTTTGAATGAATTCAGGTCTTCTTTTTCCAAAAGAATTTTCAGGGCTTAATTCAATTTCATAATCTTTTCCAATTTCCTTACCAACAAGAAAATCATCAAGTGTTTTAAGAAACATTTCTTGCCCCACGCAAAAAACAAATGGTTTTGCTTCAATTGGATGTTCATGACCTGCATGTAATTTCTCTAATTCTTCTTTTACATTTGAATCAAAAATCCTGCCCTCTTTAGTTCTTCCAGTAAATTCAATTTCAATAAAGTCTTTTTCCCTGATTTCCATTGTAAAAGAAAAATCAACAGATTGTTTTTAAAAGTTTGTTTTAAAGTTTTTCAACAAAAAAGAGCGTAAGAAGATAGTAAACTTTTTTAAATACATTTTTGCTTTCTAGTTTATGATTTTAAAAATAATTAATGCTACTGAAATAAAAACTGGTACAAACATAATTGTCAAGGGGGAAGCATGTACTGTAAAAAAGATTGATATTAGTAAAACTGGAAAGCATGGACATGCAAAATGCAGGATAGAGGCTGTTGGGATAATATCCAATCAAAAAAAAGTTTTTGTAGTTCCAGGACATGAAAGATTTGAGGTTCCAATGATTGATAAAAGAAAAGGCCAGGTTCTCTCAGTTGGGGAAAAAACAGCAAGCGTTATGGACCTTGAAAGTTTTGAAACTCTTGAGATAAATTGTCCGGAAGAGATTAGACTCCAATTAGAAGTGAATTCAAATGTTGAATATTGGAACATCGAAGGTAAAAAAATAATTAAGCGAAAAGTTTAGATTTTTAAGTAGTTGGGCAACAATAAAAAGATTTAATAGCAAGAAAATCTGATTAAATTAATAAATTAGAAATATAAAGATGGCAAAGATTTTAGAAGCACAAAACAGACTTTTTAAGAATGTTTTTGTTTGTAAAAATTGCAGCTCAAAAATAAGAGCAGACTCTCAGAAAATCCTTAAGGGAAAAATAAAATGTAGAAAGTGTCAGAAGAAAAAATTCAGACCTTTGAGAAAAAAATAATAAATTCATAAAAGATAATTTACAAAAAGATGAGTTTTTTTATATATGATATAATATTTTTGATATTGTTTTTGACAGTATTTTCTTTATTTCTCTATACGAGGAAGAAAAATCTCAAAAGAGAAGGGATTGTTTATCTTTACAAGACAAGTTGGGGAATAAAACTGATTAACAGAATTGGGAAAAAACATAAAAAAACTATGAAAGTCCTGAGCTGGCTTTCAATAATTTCAGGATATTTTTTAATGGCAGGAATGTTTTATCTTATTTATGTTCTTGTAAAGATTTATTTATTCGCCCCCGAGACTGTAAGAGCAATAAAAGTCCCGCCAATAATGCCTCTTGTTCCGTATCTCCCCCAGGTTTTTAAACTTGATTTTTTGCCGCCTTTTTATTTCACATACTGGATAGTGATTATAGCAATCATAGCAATAACCCATGAGATGGCTCATGGAATTCTCGCGGCCTACAACAAAGTAAAAATAAAAACAACTGGCTTTGGATTTTTTCCTTTTTTCTTTCCTGTTTTTCCATTAGCATTTGTTGAACTTGACGAAAAAATAATGCAGAAGAAGAAAAAATTTGCTCAAATGGCTGTTTTAAGCGCCGGAACTTTTGCGAATGTCCTGACAGCAATCTTATTTTTTGTAATTTTGATAGGGTTTTTCTCTTTTAGTTTTTCAGCTGCAGGGGTTACATATGACACTTATGCCACACAATCTGTTTTTATAGGGGGGATTACTTCGGTGAACGGAATAAACACAAGCAGCCCGTCTTATGACAAACTTTTGGAGCTTTCAGAAATTTCTGAAAAAGAATTAATTGAAGTAAGAGCTGGGGAAGAAGATTATTTAGCTACAAAAGAGATGATTGAGGTTCAGGAAAATGGAGAGGAAATTTTCCTTTATCAATCTGCCCCTGCAATAAAAGAAAATTTAAGCAGTATAATAACTGAAATTGACGGGATTTCTATTTATTGCCTTGATGATCTGGTTTATGAACTTTCCAAATATTCCCCCGGAGAAGAAATAAATATAACAACAATCTTTGATGAAGGGGTGGTTGAGAAGACTATCATTCTTGGAGAGCATCCCCAACAAACAGGAATGCCCTGGCTTGGTATTGGATTTATTGAGCAGGAAAGAGAAGGACTTATTGGGAGAATTATTAACCTTGCATCATTCAAAAATCCAAATGTCTACTACAAGCCAAAATTTGATGGATTAACTATCTTTTTATACAACCTTTTATGGTGGCTTATCTTAATCAGTATAAGCATGGCTCTGATTAATATGTTGCCTGTAGGAATCTTCGACGGCGGGAGATTTTTTTACCTGACAGTTCTTGCTTTAACAAAAAATGAAAAAACAGCAAAGCTATCATTCATATTTTTAACAAAATTCTTTATATTTTTGTTTCTTCTTCTTGTTGTATTTTGGGGGATTTCTTTTATTAGATAACTAAGAAGATTTAATTAAAATAAATTTAAAATAAGAATTAATTTTACAAATCAATAACCCCTTCTTTTGTTAAGGCTGCAAATCTTATCCCCACTGGCAAGTTGAGAAGGGCAGAAATAAGTGCCATGTGCTCTTTGCCGTCGCCAGAAGCAATACTTAATGCAACTTCTGTGCCATTGATTTTTCCCTTGAGTTTTCTGGAAAATTCATCCCTAAGGTCTTTGATCCTTTTATTTAAATCTACTTCAATAAACTCAAAAGTTTTTTCATGCGTAAATTTCTTCGCAAAACTATCCCCCAGAAGAATTATTTTCTCCCAATCGCCATACTTCATTAAGCCAGAAACCTGCGCCCAGCTTCCTTTTCCTGAAGATAAGAGTGTTACAAGTTCCATTTTCAGGAAAAACACAGATTATTTATAAGGATTGTTGTAATAAGATTTATAAACCAGATTTATCTTTGAAAAGTACCGATTGAACAACTTCGTTAAGGCACTACTTTGCGGGTTCTGTGTTTTTAACGTATAAAGTTGGAGGCGAGCGACTTTGCGAAGGAGAAATAGAGAATAACCAAGCGAGGTCGGGAGTTAAAATAATGGAATTTAAAGAACAATTAAAAAAATCTCTGTCTGGGTTAAGAAAAGAAAAACAGAGAAAGTTTGACCAAACTGTGGACTTAATTATAAATCTGCAAAAATTTGATTTAAAAAAAGCCCAGACAAATCTTTTTATTAGCGTTCCTCATAAGATAAAAGATAAAAAAATATGTGCTTTTCTGGAAAAGAAAAAAGATGATGAAACAATAACGCCAGACCAGTTCAAGAAATATTCTGATAAAAAAGAATTAAAGAAACTTGTAAAGAATTATGATTTTTTTATTGCTCAGGCAAATTTAATGCCAAAAGTTGCAACAACTTTTGGTCGTGCACTTGGTCCTGCCGGAAAAATGCCCTCTCCCCATCTTGGAATTCTTACAGACACCAGTGAAAAGGAAGTAAATGAATTGAAGAAAAAAATAAACAACAGCTTAAGGATAAGAACTAAAGAATCAAGCATAAAAATTGCGGTGGGAAAGCAAAGTATGAAAGATGAAGAGATTATAGAGAATATTATGACAATTTATAATGCTATCCTCAAAGCTCTTCCCAAGGAGAAAGATAATATAAAAAATTTGGAAATAAAATTCACAATGACTAAACCTCAGAAAATACAAATAAGATAAAAATGGTCAAAAGAACAAAAAAAATTCCGGAGAAAAAAATAAAAGAAGTCTCAGAGTTGGCAGAGCTTATAAAAAAGAAAAAAACGATCGTTATAGTTTCTATAAAAAATATTCCTGCTTCCCAGTATCAGGAAATTGTTAAGATACTCAGAAAAAAAGCTATTGTTAAGGTTCCAAAAAAGAGCATAATTTTTCGCGCACTGGATGCGTCTGGAAATGAAGCTGTAAAAAAAATTAAGGGACATATCGAAGAAAGTTCCGCAATTTTATTCTCAGATATCGACGCGTTTGAGCTCTCGGCAGATCTTGTTACTAAAAAAATCCCTGCAAAGGCAAAAGCAGGACAGGAATCTCCAGGAGAGATTATAGTTCAGGCAGGTCCAACCGACCTTACACCAGGGCCGGCAATATCAGAACTCGGAGCTTTAGGAATTAAGATACAGATAGAAAAAGGAAAAATCAGTATTAAAGAGCCGAAAATAATTGCCAGAAAAGGAGAAAAAATTTCTGCGGCTGCGGCAGACCTTATGGGAAAACTTGACATGAAACCATTTACAATTGGCTTCGTACCTCTCGCTGCTTTTGATATAAAAGAGGGAAAACTTTACTTAGAAATAAATATAGATAAAGAAGGAATAACAAATCAGTTAAAAGAGACTTTTTCCAAAGTGCTGCCATTTACTGTAGAAATTGGATACCCTACAAAAGAAACAATTAAATTTATAATTGGTAAAGCAGGAATTTATGGAAAAGCCCTGGAAAAAATAACAGAAACTAAGAAAGAAAAGGGAGAGGAAACAAAAGAAACAGATAAAAAAGAAAAAAACCAGAAGGATATTCAAAAAGATAAACAAAATTTGGAGGAAAAATAAATGCAGTATGTATATGCGGCTTTGTTATTACACAAGTCAGGAAAGGAAGTAAATGAAGAAAATCTGAAAAAGGTAGTATCTGCTGCTGGTGTCAATGTTTCAGGTGATGAAGAGGCTAAAATTAAGTCTCTTGTTGCCAGCCTGAAAGGTGTTGATATAGACAAAGAACTTGAAAGTGCGGCACTTATGTCTGCTAGCGCAGCACCTGGTGTAGCATCAGCTGAAGCACAAGAAGAGAAGAAAGAAGAACCAAAAGAAGAGAAGAAAGAAGCTGCAGCAGAAGGTCTTAGTGCGCTCTTTGGATAATTTCATTTTTGATTATTTTCAATCCAGAGAGCTTTTCTTAGTAGCAAGTTTCCTCATTCTAATCAGTAGAAAAGATAATTTTATAATAATCTAAAGACCTATTTTTAATAGAGCCTCAGTAGCTCAGCTAGAAGAGCGCCACTCTCGTAAATAAAATTTATATTATAAAATTCAATCTCGGGTAAAGTGGAGGTCATGGGTGCAAATCCCATCTGAGGCTTTTCAAAACAGAAACCTTTTTAATCAGTTTTGCTTCTTGATTTTGTATTGAAGCCGTCGTGCGGAGAATGGTATTCCACCTGGTTTGAGCCCAGGGCCCTTACGGGCATCCAGGTTCGATTCCTGGCGACGGCGTTTTGTTAATTTAAAATCTGAAACTAAAAAGAAAAAATTACTTTCCAAATATTCTTTTCCACCAGGACTTTTTGATTATAATTGGGTTATCATTCTCATCAACAATCTCGTATTTTATGACTGGTTTTTCTTTGAGGACAGGTGCTTTCTTTGCCAGATCTTTGTTAAGCTCCTCAATTGCCCTATCAACCGATACTCTCGAATATCCCTGCCCAATAAGAGCCCATTTCAAAGATTCAATAGTGTATCCTTTTTTTAAATTCTTTCTTAAATATTCAACAATTTTTCCTTTGGAATTTTCCATAAAAGAAAGATGACTTAGAACTTTAAAAATATAATTGTGGTTTATATCTCTTTAATGAATAAAATAAAAATAAAAAACAATTAGAATCATTTTATCGCCAAAGGTTTTGATTTTCCGTAATATCTAACTGCAGAATTAAGTCTTGATTTGGACTCTGCAAATATTGTGAGAATTTTTTGGCCTTTTTTCACTTTTTGATTTTTTATTACATAGAGATAGACTCCAGAAAACTTATCCGCCGGACAGCCGGCGGCTCTTGCAAGAGAATTTATTTTTTTGTTCCTTATGCTAACTATCTTACCTGATTTTTTTGCAATAATATCATGGGTAAAAGGTGCTTCCTCCAGCTTTCTTAAGCTTCCTTCTTGAGCATCAATAATTTCCTTAAATTTTTCAAAAGCTTTTCCAGAGTAAAGAATTTTTTCAGCCATCTCTTTTCCATGACCTTTTTTTGCTTTTCCTGTCATTTCAAGAAGCTCAGCTGAAAGAAGGATTGATTTTTCTTCAAGATCTTTTGGACCTTTCTGTTTAGGATCAAGAATCTTTATTATGTCTTTAAGTTCAAGGGCAGGGCCTATGCCATTACCAATCGGCTGGCTTCCATCAGTAAGGACACATTTGATTTTTTTGTTAAAATATTTTCCGAGATATTCAAATTTTCTTTTTATCCTTAAAGCTCCTTTTTTATCAACTTTAGCTCCTTCCCCATAAGGAATATCAATCAATATGTATTTGCTTCCTGCTGCAAGTTTTTTTGACATTATTGATGCAATTAACATAGACTCGGGGTCCATTTTGAGAGATTTCTCAATGCGAATTATCTTGGAATCTGCAGGAACTATCCCCAAAGTTCCGCCCCAGATCATACAGGCTCCTGTTTTTTTTATCAGCTCCTTAACTTCTTTTATTGTAAATTCCACACGGGCGATTGTTTCTATAACATCTGCTGTTCCTGCAGGACTTGTTATTGCTCTTGAAGAATTCTTTGGCATAGTTAAACCTGCAACCGCGCAGATTGAAACAACTAAGGGGGTTGTTCTGTTCCCGGGAACACCGCCGATAGAATGCTTATCAACAACAAACTTATTTCTTAATTTTAATTGATTCCCACTTTTTAGAATAGCTTTTATCAGGTAGATTGTTTCTTTCATGTTCATTCCATATTTGTATACTGAAGAAACAAAAAGAGCAACCTCGGTATCAGAAAGAGAATTATTTACAATATCCTTTATAATCAACTTTAGTTCTTTTTCAGTCAAGGATTTATTATTAGCTTTTTTCTTTATGTAATCCATACTCAGAGGAGGAGTCATCATATTAACCTCAACTTTCTTACCTGGTTTTAATTTTGATATTTTTTTTAATTCAGAAGAAATAGCAATCTCATCTCTTTTAACAATTTTTTTTATTGTACCTACAACAACAGAAACTTCTATTGGGTGTTTGGAAATTGTCTTTAAGGTTACCATATCCTGGGGATGAGCCCCTATTTTTTCTGCTGTCTTATGATTAAGTATCGCTACTGGAAGACCTGCAGACCATTTCAAAAGTTTTATTTTTAACTCCATATTTATTAAGTTTTCAAGTTTCCTATGCTAAACTCTTTTTTATCTTCAATATTTAAATAAGACAATAATACTTTGAGAAAATAGTTTTTATATTTATTTGAAGTTTATTTCTTTTGATTTTATAGGTTTTCTTCCATAAGAATAGATGGCTTTTCATTTCCCCTGTAAATTTCAAGGAAAATAATTAGATAAGAGATTATCAAAGGACCGAGGATAAGCCCGAGAATTCCAAAGAAGAACAAACCTCCAATCATTGAAACAAAAAGTATTGCGGAATTTATTTTGGTTCTTTTTGAAGTGATTATAGGTCTTATAATGTTATCAACACTTGAGGAAATGATTCCAAAAAAGAGAACTCCTAAGATAGTTATTGTAGGAGCCCCTGTGATAAAGAGGGAGATTAACAAAGGAGCCCAGACAATAAAAGTTCCTATTATTGGGAGAATTCCTGCAAAAATTGCCAGCAATGAAAGGAATAATGCATTAGGAATTCTAAATATAAAAAGGCCTATTCCAAGAGTTATACCCTGAATCAATCCTATAATAATCTGCCCGTAAATAAGTGAGGCTGTAATTCCCGAGGAATATTCAAAAATTCTCTTTTCAACTTCTTTTGGGAATGGAAGAACACTTTTTACATAATCAATAACTTTTTGCCTGTCTCTTAAAACAAAGAAAAGCGTAAAAAAGACAACTAAAAGATGAATCATTATTACAGGAAAATTGAGAATTATTTGGGCGAGATAGGCAACAATATTATTTGCAATTTTTGATGTGAAAGAAGAAGTTATCCCGCCGACATCGGTTGCGAACTGCTCTGAGGCAAATAAAGAAGGAAAAATTGATTTGAGAATTGAGGTGAAATCTATCTTAAGAGTAAGCTGGTAAATTTCATAAGCCTGGTTCACTAAAATAGGGGTGAAAAACCAAATAGGGATTATAATAATTGCAAGAAGAAATAGGATTATAGCAAAAGCTGAGATGTTCCTTGATTTTGTATGTTTGTAAAGCCAGTCATAAACAGGGGCAAAAACAAACGCGAGAACCAAAGCGACAATTATTGAAACCATAATTGGCTTTATTATCAAAAAAGTAAGGACTAACAAAAAGACTATAGCAATCAAAGAGAAAGCTTTTCTTGTATAATCTATATTTGCCATTTTATATTTTTTCTTAAGTTAGGGAAATTTATAAAACTTGTTATATCTCTTTGTCCTTAAAAAAGCTTTTTTCAGGGGAAATTTTCTGACGGAAAATTTATAAGCAAAATTTGACAGATAAGAATATGAATTTTATAAAAAAAATCTTTAAGGGCAAACAGGATTCTTTTGTCCATCTGCAGTTCCAAAAGTTCGGGAGAGGAGAATTTTGTAACAGGGCTCTAATCAGCGCTAGAAAAACAAAGGACAAGTACACTATTTCAACAACATATGAATTTGCAAATGAGCTGGTAAGATTTTGCGCAGAAAAACTTGGAGATAACAAAACACTAGTCGCAGGAGCAATTGTTTCAACAAGCGACCTAAAAGGAGAAATTGAGTTCAAAGAAATAAAGCAATTCCAGGGAGTTAAGAGATACATTATTGAAAAAGAGATGACAGGAAAAGAGATTTTATCATTACTTGAAAGATTCCCAAAAGCGTTTTTTGCCCTCAGTTTTTTATTTGGGAACACTTCTTTAAAAATAAAGCCAAAAGGGCCAAAATCAGCCAAGGCAAAAAGGAAAAAGGAAAAGCCAAAACCTAATTTTTGTAAGATTGTTACATCAGACCCTGAATTTAGTGGCAGTTTTATTTTTGAAAAGCCTAATTTTAAAAAAGCAGAAATAAACCATACTTATCTTATCAATGAAATTGAAATTCCAAAGGACTTAAAACAAACAGGTGATTTTGCAAAAATAAGAGAAGAAGCAAAAAGAAAAGGTGTAATCATAAGAGAGGCAGAAATCGACGGAGAGAAAACAAAAAAGGAAACTGAATTTGAGGTGTGATTTTACATTGTTCTTTTCCCACAACGCTTTTAAACCCTCTTTTTCTTGATATCTTATCATTCCAGAAAGTGTAAGAAAGTAACTTGCTTTGAAAAAGATTAAATAAAATGCTATCCGCTAAAATAAGAAATGCCTACAAGGAGAACACCAAGAAAAGGAAGCTTGCAGTACTGGCCGAGAAAAAGAGCCAATAAGTTTTTGCCTAGAGTGAACTGGAATGCTATTTCTGACGCCAAGGGTAAAGGACTTAAAGGATTTATATGTTACAAAGCAGGAATGGCTTCTGCTTATGTCAAAGACAACACTCCTAATTCTATGACAAAAGGGAAAAAAATTTCTATCCCTGTAACAATTATAGAATGCCCCCAGTTGAAGATTTTTTCTGTGAGGTTCTACAAAGACAGGAAAATTGTCAGAGAAATTCTGGCAGAAAATCCTGATAAAGAACTAAAAAGGAAAGTAAAATTACCAAAAAAGAAATCAGAAAAAATTGATAAGGTTAAAATTGAAAATTTTGATGATATCAGAGCTGTGTTTTATTCTGTTGTGAAAAAAACAGGTATAAAAAAAACTCCTGATTTAAATGAAATTGGTTTATCTGGAAGTCCTGGGGAAAAAATTAATTTTATCAAAGCAAATATCGGAAAAGATATCTCTGTCACAGACATTTTCAAGAAAGATGATTTGATTGATTTTCGAGGGCTCACAAAAGGTAAAGGCTTCCAGGGACCTGTAAAAAGATTTGGAATATCATTAAAGCAACATAAGTCTGAGAAAGGAGTAAGAAATCCGGGGTCTATAGCTCCCTGGCATCCTGCGAGAGTTACTTTCAGAGCTCCGATGGCTGGTCAGCTTGGTATGTTTACTCGGGCAATTTATAATAGCAAAATAATTGGAATAGGAAAATCAGAGGAATGGAAAAAAGAAAGTGCAAAAAATAATCTCAAAAATAAATTAAATTACGGAGATATAAAAACAGAATTTATCATTGTCTACGGTTCTGTGCAAGGTCCTTCAAAAAGGCAACTCATGATTACATCTCCATTAAGAAAAACTAAAAAACAGGATAAAAAGTCCTATGAACTTATTGAATTAAGATGAAAGCTAAAATAATTAACATCGAAGGAAAAAAGGCAGGAGAGATAGAGATTCCCAGAATTTTTTCTGGAAAAATCAGAGAAGATATTGTTGCAAAAGTTCTTGAGACGAAAAAAACAAAGCAGCCATACGGACCTTCGCCAGTCGCAGGAAAACAGCACTCTGCTTCGGGAAGAATAGTTCATAGAAGACATGTCTGGAGAAGCGGTTATGGAAGAGGTATGTCAAGAATTCCAAGGAAAATATTTTCAGGAAGAGGCTCTTCATTCAACTGGGCTGGTGCAGAAATTTCTTCTGTAAGAGGAGGAAGAAGAGCACATCCCCCAAAATCATTATTCATGGTCAACACAAAAAAAATAAACAAAAAAGAGGGACAAATTGCTTTGGCATCTGCATTAAGTGCAACAGCAAATAAAGAGCATCTTTTTTCAAAATACCAGAGTTTAAAGGAAAGGTTAAAAGAAAAAGATATAAAAGAACTCCCAGAGCTTCCTGTGATTGTTGAATCCAGACTGGCTTCACTAAGATCTAAAGAACTGGGGTCAAGTTTGAAAAAAATTCTTGGAGAAAACCTTTTTAGAGTTGTATCAAAAAAGCAAAAAACAAGAAGTGGAAAAGGAAAATCCCGTGGAAGAAGACATAAAACTAATGCAGGGCTCTTAATTGTTACAGGGAAGAATGAAAAATTAAAGACAAATGCTTTTGAGATAGTAAATGTAAAAAATCTCGGTGTGGAGGATTTAGCTGAAGGAGGTTTGGGCAGACTTGTTATTTACACTGAAAGCGCAATTAATGAACTAAAGAAAAGAGAAGCGAATAAAAGAGGGAAAACAGAGGTATTAATTAGAAAATGAAACCAATAACTACAGAGAAAGCAGTTTTAATGATTGAGGCAGAAAATGTTTTAACATTTCAGACAAACAAAGAAGCAACCAAAAAGGAAATTCAAAAAGAGATTGAATCTTTGTTCAATGTTAAAGTTGAAAAAGTGAGAACCTTGGTTAAGGGAAATAAAAAAAATGCTTATGTCAAGCTTAAGAAAGAATTTCCTGCGCTTGATGTTGCAACTAAACTGGGAATAATGTAATATGGGAAAACGAATAATACAACAGGCACGAGGACACGGAAGCGGAACATACAGAGTCAGGAGAAAAGCTTTTAAGCATAAACTGAAAATTCCCGCAAATTTTGAAGGAGAAGGAACTTTAGTCAAGCTAATAAATTCTGGAGGGCACTCTGCGCCAATAGCAAAAATAGTTTATGGGAAAAAAGGGGAAAACAGAAAAGGGATTTTTTATATTCCTGCCTTTAAAGGAATGGTTGAAGGACAGAAAATAATTATTGGAAGAAAAGAAGCCAAAAAAGGAAATATCCTAAAACTAAAAGATATCCCAATAAAAACACAGATTTATAATATTGAATCAAAGCCGGGAGATGGAGGAGTCTTCGTAAGAAGTGCCGGGAGTTTTGGAACAATTAGCAGGATTGTTGGAGAAGAGATTTATATTTTAATGCCCTCGAAAAAAGAAAAATTATTTAACCAGAACTGCAGGGCTGTAGTGGGAGTTGTTGCTGGTTCTGGAAGAGTGGACAAGTTTATTTTGAAGGCTGGAAAAAAATATCATATCAAAAAGGCTAAAGGGAAACAATGGCCCAGAACATCTGCTGTTAAGATGAATGTTATTGATCATCCTTTTGGTTCGGGTCGTGGTAAAAATCCAAAAAGCAAAGTTGCCAAAAGAAATGCCCCTCCTGGAAAAAAAGTTGGTCTGTTAAGGCCAAGAAGGACAGGTAAAAAGAAATAAAAAATCTAAGAAAAATGAAGACAAATAAACGCCAAACAGAAAAAAGCGATGAGGAAATGAAAAGAAAGCAATTCACATACAGGGGAAAGACTCTTGATGAGCTGAAAAAGCTTGATGTGAGGGAATTTGCTAAATATCTAAAATCGAGAAAAAGAAGAAGTGTCCTCAGACAGTTCCATGAAATTGAGAGATTCATTAGCCGGGCAAAGACGAAAAATAATAAGAATAAACCTGTAAAAACACACCAAAGAGACATCATAATTGTTCCGCAGATGGTTGGAATGAAAATACATATCCACGACGGAAGAAATTTTATTCTTACAGAGATAAAAGAAGAAATGCTTGGCCATACTCTCGGAGAGTTTGCACTAACAAGGTCCAGAGTCAAGCACGGGAAAACAGGCGTAGGTGCTACAAAAGGAACTAAACACAAAGCGAAAAAATAAAAGTAAAATGACAGAAAAACAATATGCGCCAACAAAAAAAGAAAAAAAACTGATGAGAAAGTCAGTTGAAACTCCTGTTAAAAAAGAGGAAATGAAAAGAGAAACAAAAGAATCTAAGAAAAATGAAGAAAAGAGCAAAGAGAAAAAAGAGGAGAAAAAAACTGGTAAAAAATCAGAAAAAGAAGAAGCTGTTGTTAATGGAAGAAACCTTCCAATATCCACAAAACACGCAGTTGCAATTTGTAAATTTATTAAAAATAAAAAAATCCAGAATGCAATATCAGATTTAGAGCAGGTTATAGCCCTTAAAAAATCAGTTCCTATGAAAGGAGAGATTCCTCACAGAAAAGGCAAGGGATTAATGTCCGGAAGATTCCCAAAAAAAGCAGCAGAAAAAATCATAAAACTATTGAAAAGCTCATCTGCAAATGCAACAAATAACGGCATTGAAAATCCTGTAATCAAAGAAACTTTTGCAAATATCGGTTCAAGACCGTGGGGGAGATTTGGCCAGGTCAGAAAAAAAAGAACTCATATAAAAATAGTTGTAGGAGATAAACAAGATAAACAAAAGAAAAAATAAGATGGAAGAAAAAAATGTTATTAAATTTAAGAAAGATGAATTTTCTATTCGTGAATATATAAAAAAATCTTTAGGTAAAGGAAGAGTAAGCAGAGTTAAAATAGAATATTCTCCAGTGGGGGAAAAAATAATTATTTCAACAAGCAAGCCAGGACTTATAATTGGAAGAGGGGGGGAAAAGATAAATGAACTTACATCTATTTTAAAAAATAAGTTCAACCTTGAAAATCCTTATATTGAGATAAATGAAATCAGAATCCCCGAGTTTGATGCTCAATTAATGGCTGACGAGATTGCTTTGAGTATCGAAAGGATGGGTCCGTTGAAGTTTAAAGTTATTTCATACAGGACTTTGAAAAGAATAATGGAGGCAGGAGCACTTGGAACTGAAATAAGACTTAGTGGAAAACTTCCTGGTTCCAGAGCAAAGCAATGGAGGTTCTCACAAGGATATTTGAAAAAAACAGGCGACCCTGCAAAGGTTGTTGACAGAGCGCAGGCTTTAGCGCAGACAAAGCCAGGCACAGTAGGTGTTAAAGTAAGCATACTTTCTCCTGAAGCAATTCTCACAGACCAAATAAGTATTAATGAAGAATTTCTTGAGAAGATAAAGAAAAATATTAAAGAAGAAATAGAAAAAAGAGACCAGAAAGAAGAAGAAATAGAAAAAAGAAAATCCCAAATAAATAAGAAACAGAAAAAGAAAGAAGGACTAGTTTAAATAAAAATTAAATGGCATTAAAAGCAAAAGAAATAAGGAACATGAGTGAAGAAGAAAGGAAGAAAAAGCTTGGAGAGCTAAGGCTGGAACTTGTAAAGGCAAGAACATCAAAAACAGGCAGTGCAAAAATAAAAGAAATAAGAAGAATGATTGCAAGAATGTTTACATTAAATAATTCTAACAAATTAAAGAAAAAACCCCAACTCAACAAGTCCGTCAAATAATATTCAAAAAATAACATGGAGATATGTCCAAAATGCGGCCTGCCAAAACAGGCCTGTGTATGCGAACAGATTGAAAAGAGTTCGCAGAAGATAAGAGTAACAACAGACAGGAAGAGATACGGAAAGATTGTGACTGTTGTTACAGGATTTGGAGGAGGAATTGACATCAAACAGATAGCAAAAGATTTGAAGAACAGACTTGCCTGCGGCGGAACCTACAAAGACAATGCAATAGAACTCCAGGGAGACCACAGGAAAAAAATAAAGGAAGAATTGGTCAGGCTTGGATTTGATGCAGATTCAATAGAGGACTAACCAAAGAGAAGCATACACAAAAAAATAAAGAGAAAAAAGAAAGTGAATGATAGAAATAGTAGTTTAAAAAAATGAAACAAAAGAAGAAAAAGAAAACAAAAGAAGAAAAAACACAGAAAACTATAGCTGGAGATTTAGGCTCTTTCAGTGACAGAGACTGTCCTTTTCATGGAAAGCTAAAAATTCGCGGCAGAGTTTTTGAAGGAAAAGTGGAGAAAAAATTCCCGCGAAGAGTTGTAATTGAATTTGAAAGAATGATTTACGTAAGAAAATATGAAAGATATGCAAAAGAAAAAACAAGAATTCACGCGAGACTTCCTGATTGCATGAAAGAAGAAGTAAATGTTGGGGACATCATAAAAGTTCAGGAATGCAGGCCCTTAAGCAAAATAATACATTTTGTTGTTATCAAGAAAATAAAGGGGGGAGAGGGAAAATGAGAACTATAAAAAAAGTTTTCAGTGAAGAAGACTTCATTAGATTAAACGTAGGAGATTATTCAAGAATAAATGGGAAGCCTGCGATGAAAAGGGGGCAAGTAAGAGATGGAATGAAATATGTGATTAATAATGGAGATAGAACAATAACTAAAATGAATCTTAGAGGATTTCATATAATTAATGGAGGAATAATCCCTGTTTGGTATTCTGAAAGAATCATTAATTTAAATAAAAAGGATTTGGAGGAACAAGCATGAAAGCAATATCGGCAAGAATAACACCGGGTCTGAATTTGGGTGCAATGCTTGTGGTAGCAGATAATAGCGGGGGAAAGATAGCAAGGCTTGTCTCTGTAAAAAGAGGTAAAGGCACTAAAGGAAGACAGGGCTGTGCAAAAGTTGCTGACATGGTTAAGGTAAGCATAAGAAAAGGTATTCCGGACATGAAAGGGAAAGTATTTGATGCTGTTGTAGTAAGGCAGAAAAAAAACTACCGAAGAAAAGACGGAGAAAGAGTGGCTTTTGAAGATAATGCTGTTGCAATACTTAAAGATGTAAAAGGGGACCCTAAAGGAACTCAGATTAAAGGGCCTGTGGCAAGGGAGGTAATGGAACGATGGCCTCACGTAGCAAAAATTGCTTCAATGGTATACTAAAATGAGAAAAAAATTTAGCACTTCGTGGAAATCAAGCAAACAACCAAGAAAGCAGAGAAAATACATATTCAATGCTCCGCTTCATACAAGAAGGAAGTTTGTGAATTCAAATCTTTCAAAAGAGCTTAGAAAAAGATATGGAAAAAGATCGCTTCCTTTAAGGAAGGGAGACCTTGTGAAAATAATGCGGGGCAAGTTCAGAGGCAAAAAAGGAAAAGTGATATCAGTCAAATTGAAAACACAGAAAATTGAGATAGAAGGAATTCAAGTTAAAAAACAAGACGGCTCAAAAGTAAACCTTCCTTTAAAATCATCTAATCTTCAGATTGTTGAGCTTAATCTGGGGGATAAAAAAAGAAATAAAACTTTGAAAAAAAGCGACGTGAAAGAGGGGGAAACAGGAAAGAAGGAAGACATAACAGAGAGTAAAGAAATAAAAAAGAAAGAAAAAGAGAAGGAAGACATAACAGAGAAAATTGACAAAAAAATCATTAAAACGAAAAAGAAGAAAGGAGGCAAAAAATAATGCATCTAAAAAGACAAAAAGCACCAAAAAACTGGCCAATATACAGGAAAGGAACAAAATATGTAGCCAGGCCGAGGTCTGATGTAGAAAAAGGAATTTCTCTCCTGATTATTTTAAGGGACATGCTAAAAATAGTTCAAAACAGAAAGGAGGCAAAAAGAGCAATTCACCTACAGGATATCTTAGTAAATAACAGGCCTGCACGGGATGAAAAAGAAAGCCTTTTGCTCTTTGACACAATAAAAATTATTCCTGAAAAAAAGAGTTATATGCTTGACCTTACAGAAAAAGGAAAAATTACAGTCAGTGAAATAAAAGAAACTGAATCAGGTAAAAAAGTGGCAAAAGTAATTGATAAAAAAATCATGAAAGGCGGAAAGATACAATTAAATCTAAGTGACGGGAGAAACTTTATTTCAGATATCAGATGCAACACAAACGATTCTGCTCTGATTAACTTTGGAGAAAAAAAGATAGAAAAAATCATTCCTCTAAAAGAGAGTGCAGAGGTTATTGTGTTCGCAGGAAAGCACGCAGGGAAAAGAGGGAGCATAAAAAAAATGGATAAAGAAAAGAAAATGGCTGAAATAAAAACTAAAGATGAAAAGATAAATGTTCTAATTAAACAGGTAATGGCAATAAAATAAAATGAAACAGGGAAAAGAAAATATAAATCCAATGGAAAAAATAAAGATAGAAAAAGTAATTCTTAGTGTAGGCGGGACCGGAGATAATCTTGAAAAAGATGTTAAACTTCTGAAGATTCTTACTGGCAGAACTCCTGCAAAAATGAAAAGCAGGAAGAGAATACCTTCCTTAGGGGTAAGACCTAAACTTGAAGTTGGTGCTTTAGTTACAATAAGAAAAAATCCAGAGGAAATCTTGAAAAAAATGCTGGCAGCAGAAAACAATACTCTCAGAAGGAACCAAATAAGTGAAAACACCTTTTCCTTCGGAATAAAAGAATATATTGAAATTCCTGGTATGGAATATCAGAGAGATATAGGAATCAGGGGATTTGATTTTACAGTCACATTCAAAAAAGCCGGAAGAAGAGTAAAGTTAAAAAGAATAAAAAAAGGAAGACTCCCTCAAAGGCAAAAAGTTTCAAAAGAAGAAATAATTAAATTTATGGAGAAAAAATTTAACACTAAATTTGTTTAAAAAACAATAGGAGAATAAAAAATGACCGCAAGCAATTGGAAAAAAATATTAAGACAACTTAAAAGTAAACCAGAAAAAGCTGGAAAGTTCGTTAAGCATAATAAGCCAAAAGAAAGAAAAACAGGTATAGCAAAGAAAAAATGTGAAAGATGTGGGAGATTTGGAGCACATATAAGCTCATACGGATTAAATTTATGCAGACAATGTTTCAGAGAAATTGCCGAAGAGATTGGCTTTAAAAAATATAATTAAATAAAAAACAGAAAACAAAATGTCACAAGATATCGTTGCTGATGCATTAAACATGATGCTGAACGCAAAAAAAGCTAGGAAGGATTTTGTAAGGATAAATAGAATCTCGAATCTCTTAATTGAAATTCTAAAAATTATGAAACGTAAAGAGATTGTAAAAAAATACAAAATTGACTCAAAAAATAAAGCAATCGAGGTAATTTTTGGAGATTTTATTGAGTGCAAGGCAATAAAGCCAAGGTTCACAGTGGGAAAAGATGAAATTGAAAAATATAGAAGGAGATATCTGCCGTCGAGAAACCTTGGAACAATTATTATTTCCACAAATAAAGGATTAATGAGTCATAAAGAAGCACAGGAGAAAGGAATCGGAGGGGTATTAATCTCTTACTTTTATTAAAAATGCATAAAGAAATTTATCAAAAAATAGAAATTCCTGAAGGTGTTGAAGCAGAAATAGATGGAACTATATTAAAAGTCAAAGGTCCTGAAGGAGAAATTGAAAGGGATTTTAATATACCGCATCTTGATTTCAAAAAAGAGAAAAACCAGATATTCATAGGACACAAAAGAGCAACAAAAAAAGAAAAAAAACTGATAAATACAATTTTTGCTCACATAAAAAATATGATTAAGGGAGTTCAGAAAAAATTTGAATATGAACTCAAAATTTGTTACAGCCACTTTCCGATAACAGTTGAGTTAAAAGACAGAGAAATTCTAATTAAAAATTTCCTTGGAGAGAAAGAGGCAAGAAAAATGAAAATTCCTCATGGTGTGGATGTTGAAATTTCTAAAGAAACAGTAAAAGTAATTTCTGCTGATAAAGAACTTGCAGGACAAATTGCCGCGAATTTTGAAAAGCTTACAAAAATAAGAAAAAAAGATATCAGAGTATTCCAAGACGGATTATATATAGTAAATAAGGCAGGAAAAGAAATCTAAAAAATGGCTAAAAGAAAATTTTTAAGACGAATCTGGAAAAGACATTCAAAACTTGGAAAAAGAAGAAAAAAGAAGCAGATTTGGAGAAAACCAAAAGGAAGAGACAACAAAATGAGGGAGAAAAGGAAAGGTTATCCTGCTGTAGTCAGCATTGGTTACAAAAAAGGAAAAAGGAAAAAAATGCCTCTCATAGTGAGAAACATTAATGACCTTGATAAGATAGAAAAAACTTCAAAAAAAGATTTTGTTATTTTAGGAAGTGTCGGAAAAAAGAAAAAAATTGAAATTTTGAAAAAAGCTGGAGAAGTAGGAATTCATATCCAGAATATTAATGCTGAAAAATTCCTGAAAGGAATTAGTAAAGAAAAAGGGAAGGAGAATAAAAAATGAACCTGGCAAAAAAGAAAAAACTTGCAGAAAGAACATTGGGGGTTGGGAAAGGAAGAATCGTATTTCTAAAATCAAGACTTGAGGATATCAAAGATGCAATTACAAAACAAGAGATGAGGGATTTGTATGAAGACGGCGCAATAATAATCAAAGAAAAAAGAGGGAGGAAAAAAGTCAGGAAAGGGAGGAAAAGAACCGCGGGAAATGTCAGAAAAAGAGTGAAAAAAAGAAAACAGCAGTATGTGAAAATTACAAGAAAATTGAGAGTATATGTTTCAGAACTTAGAAAACAAGGAAAAATCTCAAATGAAGAAGCAGGGAATTTAAGAAAAAAAATAAGAAACAGATCTTTCAGAAGCAAAGCTCATATTAAAGAATATGTTGAGGGAATGGCAAAATGAGAACTGAAAAGAAAAGCGAGATAATAAAAATATTAGAAAAAAGCGAAGAGGTAGAAGGATTAGAAGCAGGCACAATTGCAGAAAGAATAGGATTAAGTTATGACACAACTTCAAAATATCTTAAAAGAATGACAGAAGAAGGAATATTAGTGAGAGGAGCAATAACGAAGAAGAGAGAAACTAAACATAGCTGGGAATCAGATTACCATCCTTGGGATTATTATTACAAACTAAATAAAGAATATCAAGAAAAATGAAAAAGCAAAAAAGAAGGAGAGAAAACAGGACAGATTACAAAAAAAGAATGAATCTTCTAAAAAGCAGTTCTCCAAGGATAATATTCAGAAGAACAAACAAATATATTATTGCACAATATGTAACAAGCAAAGAAGCGCAGGATAAAATTGAATATGGGATAACATCCAAATCTTTGCTTGAATACGGTTGGCCGAAAGAAGTTGAAGGAAGTCTAAACTCTTTGCCTGCATCATATCTTACAGGATTTCTGTTTGGGAAAAAAATACTGGAAAAGAACTTTTTGAAAGAATTAAAAGCAAAAAACCAAAATCCCATAATTGATATAGGGCTCGCGAGAAAAATTCATAAAAATAGATTTTTCGCTTTTTTGAAAGGGCTTAAAGAAGCGGGAATCAAAATTAAATGCAAAGAAGAATTTTTTCCTGAAGAAGACAAGATAAAGGGAAAACTTCTCAAAAAAGATTTTTCAAACAATTTTGAAAAAATTAAATTAAACATAGAAAAAAAATGAATATAAGATGAAAAAAGAAGAAAAACAACAGGAAGAAAAAAGGAAGAAAAATGCTGGGAGAAAAAAGGAAGAATTTGAGGCATTAAAGAAAACTGCAGAAGCGCATAAAACTCTTTCAGAAGAAGAATCTGAAAAAAAGGCAAAAGAACCTGAAAAAATAACAGAGGAGTTGCTGGAAGAGGAAAATGATAAAGAAGTTAAAACCCGAAAGGCAAAAGCTGAAAGAGATGCTGTTGAAAAAGAATTGGCTGAAAAAGCAG
>CAZSQR010000004.1:0-7436 GCA_964609265.1 Candidatus Woesearchaeota archaeon | reverse complement strand
TGGCTGAAAAAGCAGCCAGAGAAAAAGGATTGATTGAAAGAGGGAAAGAGGGGCTTCTTGGATGGGAGCCAATAACAAAACTTGGTCGTGAGGTTAAAGACGGAAAAATCACAGATATTGATGAAATTCTTGACAATAACAGAAAAATCTTAGAAGAACAGATTGTTGATTCAATTCTTGATGTAAAGACAGACCTTATCCTGATAGGACAGGCAAAAGGAAAATTTGGCGGCGGAAAAAGGAGAGCGTGGCGCCAGACCCAGAAGAAAACAAAAGAGGGGAATGTTCCTGCTTTCTCTTCAATGGCTGTTACAGGAGACGGAAATGGTCATATTGGAATCGGAATAGGTAAAGCAAAAGAAACCCTTCCTGCAAGAGACAAGGCAATAAGAAAATCAAAAATAAACATAATTAAGATAAAAAGAGCTTGCTCAAGTTTTGACTGCACATGCGGGGAACCACATACTGTCCCTTTCAAAGTAACAGGTAAAGAAGGAAGTGTAAAAGTTACTCTTATACCTGCACCGCAAGGGACGGATTTGGTTGTGGGAAGTGAGTTAAAAAAAATTCTGAAACTTGCAGGAATAAAAGATGTTTACAGCAGGTCTTCTGGAAAAAGACAGACAACATTCAATCTCATAAAAGCATGCTTCAATGCACTTAAAAAAACAAACAGGAGAATCAAAAAATGATTGCAGTAATACGAATCAAAGGAAGAATAGGAATAAAAAAAGATATTAAAGAAACCCTAAACAGATTAAAACTTAGAAAAAAATATTCGTGTATTGTTTTTGAAAATCCGGACAAAGTTCAAATTGGAATGATAAGTAAAGTAAGAGATTTTGTTGCGTTTGGAGAAATCAGTGATGAAACCTATAAAAAATTACAGGAAAAACGAAAAAGCAGAGTTAAAAATTTCTTCAGGCTTCATCCGCCAAGAGGAGGAATTGAAAGCAAAAAACATTTTGGAGTTGGGAAAGGAGTTTTAGGAAATAATAAAGAACATATTAATAAATTGATAGAGAGGATGTTGTGAAATGACAGAAGTAGAATTAAAAAAATCTTTGAAATTAGATGATTTAGAAGTTGGAGAGAAATTCGGAGAAAATGGAACTGTAATTGATAGAAATGATAACTCATTTAGTGTAATAGAAGAAGAGGAAGAAGAACATTATTTAGATAGTTATAAGATTAGGGCAGGCACTGCAAAACGAAGAAGCCGGCAAAAAATAACAGAAGAAAGATATAATAGATACATATCACGGGTAAAAAAATGATAAAAACACACAAAAGAAAAAAGAAAGGCAGAATGAGAGGAAAAGGAATGGGCACTCATGGAGGCGGAGCCAGAAAGAAAAGAAAAAAATCAGGGCATCGCGGAGGCGCAGGTATGTCTGGCAGCGGAAAAAGAGCAGACCATAAAAAAACTCTAATTACAAAATTATATGGAAACAAATATTTTGGGAAACAAGGAGTCACAAGCAAAAAAACACAAAAAGATAAAAGAAAAAGGATAAACATTAAAGATATTGAAACAAATCTTGAAAGATATATTAAAAAGGGAATCGCAAAAAAAACAGAAAAAGGGGCGAGTTTTGAAGTGACCCTTAAAGACTACAAGATTCTTGGTCCAAAAAACAAAAATTATGAGCTAAATACCAAATTAATTATAAAAGCAAAAGAGGCTTCAAAAACAGCAATTGAAAAAGTAGAAAAAGCTGGCGGAGAAATTATAATTACTGATAAAAATTTTGCTCAGAAGACATAGTAAAGAGGTAAAAATTTCAAAATAGAAGAATAAAATCTTAAAAAGTCTAAAATGGCTAACCTACAAAAAATATTTAACTATATTCCTGAAATAAAAAAACCTGATGAAAAAAAGCTGAGTTTTAACGAGAAGGCAAAATGGACTATTATAATTCTTGTGTCATTTTTTGTTCTTGCTAATATTCCTCTTTTTGGACTTCATGAAAATGTTCTGGCGCGGTTTGAGTTCCTTGCCATGGTTCTTGCCACAGATTTTGGGAGCATTATTTCTCTTGGTGTTGGACCTATTGTTATGTCTTCTATTATTTTACAACTGCTGACTGGTGTAAAAATACTTAATATAGATACGGCAACAGAAGAAGGGAAAAAATTCTTCCAGGGACTTCAGAAAATTGGAGTTTTCTTTTTCATAATTTTTGAGGCAACTGTTTTTGTTTTAATGGGAGGGCTTTTACCTGCTGCAGGATTTGCAGGAATTTTAATCACCCAGCTTATACTTGGGGGCTTGTTAATTTTCTACATGGATGAGCTTTCAGTGAAATGGGGTTTTGGCTCTGGGGTAAGTTTGTTTATTGCGGCAGGAGTTTCAAGGAGGTTAATAACAGCTGCTCTCCAGTTTATAGACGGGCAAGGAAGAAATTGTTTGTTGAATTTTGATAGCGTCCCATGCACAGGGCGTTTCCTGATTTTAGTACAATCTGTAATCAACCAATACCCCATAGAACTTTTATCAGCAGCCACAGCAATTATTGCAACTGTTGCAGTTTTTATGATTGTTGTTTGGGCGCAATCCCTTAAAGTTGAAATTCCTTTAAGTTTTGGAAGAATTCGCGGCTATGGGGTTAGATGGCCACTTTCATTTTTTTATGCGAGTGTTATTCCTGTTATTCTAACTGCTGCACTTGTTGCAAATATACAGCTCTTTGGCGGGATTATTGATAATGCTGCAGCTCCTTGTTTAGCAGGAATTGAGGGACAGTGCATTGGAACAGCAAGAATTGCGTCTCATTTTACTTTCCTTGGAAGTTTTATTGAGGGCCAGCCTGTCTCTGGACTTGCATTCTGGATTGGTTCTACAAACATTGTTGAATTAATTATAAGAGGCGGATTTTTGCCAGTATATTTAATCCAAGGGATAATGCACATAATATTTTTTATGTTCTTTTCAACACTATTCGCTGTTTTTTGGGTTAATACTTCTGGAATGGATGCAAAAAGTCAGGCACACAATATCCTTGCTTCAGGACTCCAGGTTTCAGGGTTCAGGCAGGATGAAAGGATTTTAGAAAGTATTCTTAATAGGTACATAATGCCTTTAACAGTGATGGGAGGGCTTGCAGTAGGTTTGCTCGCTGCAGCTACAAATCTTATCGGGGCTATGGTTTCAGGAACAGCAATTCTTCTTGTGATTATGATTACATACCAATTCTATCAGAACATTGTACAGCAACACCAGATGGACATGCACCCTATAATGAGAAAGTTCGTTGAGTAATAAATTGTTAATTAATCTTACCTAATCTTTAAAAACCATCTTTTCTTTTTCAAAGCACAGGTATAAAAATGGATAATAAAGGCAAAGAAATAAGTTTTCGTGGAATTTTTTTAATAATGCTTGTATCAATGCTGATTGCAATTTTCTGGGAGAGTGCTCCTTTTATAAAAAATACTGCTCATTTAATCTTAGATCCTACTGCAGGAAGGCTTCTTAACTGGAATCTTACAGTAGGCATGTTTTGCATTATTGCCTTTATTTCTCTGATTATGACACTCACTCAGAAATATCTGACAGACCAGGAAACATTAAAAGAAATGAAAAAAGAACAAAAAGAACTTCAGAATGAAATGAAAAAGTATAAGGAACATCCTGAAAAACTTATGGAGTTTCAGAAAAAACAACTTGAGTTTGTCCCTAAAATGATGAAAATAAGCATGAGAGGAATAGTTTACACTTCAATTCCTTTAATATTATTTTTTAGATGGTTTATGGATTTCTTCAGTGAAATAGGAGATCCAAGATTTTTTGGATTTTTAAGCTGGTTCTGGTTTTACCTTTTAGGTTCAATGATTTTCAGCAGTATTTTAAGAAAAATGATGAAAGTTGTGTGAGGTTGTGTAATCATGAAAGAGTCAATAAAAAAGGGGTTTAGTTTTGGTTTGACTTCTGGAGTTATAACTACTTTGGGTTTAATTATTGGATTATATTCTAGTACAGAATCTAAAGTTATTATTCTTGGGGGAATTTTAATTATAGCTCTTGCAGATGCTCTTTCAGACTCTATAGGGATTCACATTTCAGAAGAATCTAAAAAAAGAAATTCAAAAAAAGATATTTGGGAAGCAACATTTTCTACGTTTTTTTCAAAGTTTGTTTTTGCTTTGAGTTTTGCTATTCCTATTTTATTTTTTAAACTTGGTTTGGCAATGATTCTTAGTATTGTTTGGGGGTTATTGTTGATATCTGTTCTTAGTTTTTACATTTCTGAAAAGAATCGTGCTTTGAAAGTAATTGTTGAGCATGTTGTTCTTACTATTTTAGTTGTTGCTGCTACTTATGGAATTGGAAGGTTTGTCAGGGCTTTTATTTACTAACCCACAATCTTAAAAATCCACTTTATTTCTCCTAGACATGGAACGAGAACAGCAAGAAATGATTTTTAAGTTAGGAATGTATGAGCAGCACATAAAACAGCTTAGTCAGCAGCTTCAGGCAGTTGAAAAAAACATTGTTGATTTAAACAGTCTCTTTTTTGATTTAGATGAAATTAAAAAAGGGAAAGAAATTCTTGCTCAAGTAGGAAATGGGATTTTTGTAAATGCCAACATCCTCTCAGATGAATTAACTGTGAATGTAGGGAAGAAAAATTTTGTGAAGAAAAATATTTCTGAAACCAAGAAATTGATTGAAGAACAGATTAAAAAGTTAAAGGATGTTAAACAGGAATTAGAAGAAAATTTTGAAAGAGTAAGTGAGGAAATGCAGGAAATTATGAATGAGGTGGGGGAGGAAAAGTTGAGGAGAAAATGAGCAAGTACTATGTTTATCTGTTAGAATGTAAAGGAAACAACAATGAAAAAACTATTTATTGTGGATATACTTCTAGAACTCCTAATGCAAGATTAAAAGACCACTTTAGAAACTTTAGGACAAAAAAGAAAAAACATTATACTGGAAGACAAAAATTTGTCAGATTAGTTTATTATGAAAAATATGAGGATAGAAAAACTGCTTTGAAAAGAGAAAAAGAAATAAAAAAGAGGGGCACCAAATATAAATTAGGTTTGATAGATGGCATGAAAAATATCAGTAGAAATAAATCTTAACTCCCCTCTTCAGTAATCACCTTTGTTATATACTTCTTGTCAATAAACTCAAACGCAGGATTTTTTATCTTTATTTTTTTAGGTGCCCTGTTCCAAACTTCATTCAGTTCCCTGTGCTCAAGGGGAATTTTTGATTTCGTGAATTTCCAGGAATCAGCAACAACGTAAACAGGAATTTTATTGTCTCTTGCTATATTTGCAACAACTTCTGAGCCAATTTTATTTATCACTCCTTTTTCTGTTATTGCATCAGCGCCCAGGAAAACTATATCAGCTTTTTTTGTTCCCTGCTCTTTTGACAAAGCGACACCTAAAGCAGAATCAACAAACATTGTAACTTTTATTCCAGCTCTTCTCAGCTCATGAGCTGTTTTTTTCCCCTGAAACAACGGACGGGTTTCTGTATTATAAACCTCAAATTTTTTTCCTTTCTTTTTTGCATAAATCAGGGCATTAATAACATTTGTGGAATGGCAGTGCGTGAAAATTACGTCGTCTCTTTTTATTAATTTGAAAACCTTTTCGTTTATTTTATCCTGCGCTTCTTTAAAATGCGCAAGTATCTGGTTTTTAGGAATTCCTTTTTCAGCCAGCTCAAGAACATTTTCCATCATTGGCTCTGTCGGGCGGGAATTCAGAAGTTTATTTTTGGACTGCTTTGTCGGAACAAGAAGGTAAGCATAAAGAGCTTTTTTAGCAATATTTGTAGCTCCCTGAATCTTGATATCTTTTATATCCTGAACAATTCGGTTAAATTTTTTCCTCTTTTCTTTTTTGTCCATTGTTCTTATTAGAAATCAGAATTTAAATATATTGGGTTTAGACCTGAAAATATTATTTTTATTAAGTTAGAGTTAAGAAAGTTTAAAAATCACATCTTTCTATCTATGATATGCTTGAAAGTATGGTTAATCCAAAAAGGGTTGAAAAAGGTCCGTGGAAGATGTTTTTTGTGGGAATTGTTTATGCTTCCCTTTCTCTGTTAATGGTAAGAGGGTTTTTTTCAGGAGACCCTGTTCTTTCGCAGTATTCAGGAATGATAGTTG
The DNA here is from genome assembly GCA_964609265.1 of Candidatus Woesearchaeota archaeon. Lineage (GTDB taxonomy): Archaea > Nanobdellota > Nanobdellia > Pacearchaeales > GW2011-AR1 > ASMP01. Next base: position 1,299 of record CAZSQR010000004.1, on the reverse strand, counting down.
TCACTTTTTGCGTGATGTTTTCCCTGCCTTTTATGTACTTCATCATAAAACAAGAGGAAAAAGAAGATGAAGAAGTATTTGGTTTCTGGAGCACATGGAAGACTCATAAGGATGCAATCTTTTCCCTGATGTGGCTTTTTATGGGGTTTATCGTGGCGTTTTCATTCTGGTATATTGTTCTTGGAAATTCAACACTTTTTAACGCACAAATAGAAACTTATTGCAGAATAAACAGCCCTGGAAACATACAGGAATGTATCGGAAAATATGATTTCTCCAGAGCATCGTCTTTAGTAGGGGTGGGTGCTGTAACAAAAGAATTCAGGCTTTTATCTATAATTGAAAATAATGTCTATGTTATGATTTTCACACTTCTCCTCTCGTTAATTTTTGGTGCAGGAGCTATTTTTGTTCTTGCCTGGAACGCAAGCGTTATTTCTGCTACAATAGCTATTTTCACGCAGCATTCCATAAAAGACATCCCACTGGGAATTGCAAGGTACATGATCCATGGATTTCCTGAAATTACAGCATACTTTATAGCAGCTTTGGCTGGCGGGATCTTTGGTGTTGGTATTTTAAGAAACGGAATCCAGGGGAAAAGAACTCTTCACATCCTTGAGAATACTATAGTCCTTCTCTTTATTGCCCTGATAATACTTATTATTGCTGCTGTCATAGAGGTCTATTTTACCCCTCTTCTATTTTAATTTTAAATTGAAGTATCACAATTAGAATATTAAATAGAGCCAGGTTCTGTAAGATTTAAAAATAAAAGTTACTGTATTAATTAATGGAGTTAATCTTGATTTTTTCAATAGCCATTAGTTTTTTTCTTGTTTTATTTGCAATTCCTTTTTGGATAAAAAAAGCCAGGCAGGCAGGCATGATTTGGGAGGATATGAATAAACCTGGAAAACCTAAAAATGTTGCTGGTTCTGGCGGGATAGTTGTTGTTATGGCTTTTACAGTCAGTGTTTTGTATTATATTGCTACAAGAACTTTTTTATCAAGAGGACCAGAAGTTAGCCTGGAAATTTTTGCATTGCTTAGTATCATCTTAATTCTTGCCATAGTAGGAATTGTTGATGATCTGCTCGGATGGCACAATAAAGGACTATCTGTAAGGACAAGAATTTTTCTCGCATTTGTTGCGGCAATTCCTCTGGTTGTTATAAACGCAGGAACATCTACTATGAATTTTCCTTTTCTTGGGGTTGTTAATTTCGGATTGTGGTATCCTCTGGTTTTAATTCCTTTGGGAGTTGCAGGAGCAACAACTACCTATAACTTTATTGC
>CAZSQR010000003.1:35456-44322 GCA_964609265.1 Candidatus Woesearchaeota archaeon | reverse complement strand
AGAAATCCTCTAAGTCAAGTTCTATTATTCCAGGAAGACCTTTGTTAATTTCCTTCAAAAGTTCAATAGCTTCCTTTTTTGAGTGTTCGTTTAAGAGAAGAGCTATAGAATCTGTATCTGAATAAATAACTTTGTAATTTTTTTTATTTATGAAGTCTATTGTTTTTTTGGTGAAATCTCTGCTTATTGATGTTGTTGATGCAGAGGCTTCAGGACAGTAATATCTTGCTCCAAAAAACCCCTGATAACCATAAGAAGCATTTGCAAGAAGTTTGAATGCGTTGCTTCTTGCTCTTGTAACCGCGTCTTTATTTTTTTTCAGTTCCTGCTTGTATTTTTTTCTTAATGTGATAATTTCTTCCAGCATTTTTGGGAAAAATCCGGGCTCTTTTTTGAAGTAAAATTTGTTTTTTCCGGTGTTAACCTCCAACGAATTTTTTTTCTTTTTTTCAAGAATGGTTGATTTTGACAGATTAAATGTAACTATTATGCTCGGCCAGTAACTTGTAAAATCAAAAAAAACCAAATCTTCATAAAGACCTGCTATTGGTTGGAATACAAAAGCACCTTCATATCTTTCCCTTTTTCTTCTTTCTCCAATTTCTCCATGAGTCGGGCGCTTCTCAGGAATCTCATTAAATTTTTTTAAATTATGCATAATATATGACTCCACATTTTTTGACATACCGTTTCTTGAAATTTCAAAAGTTGGTTCCTGCATTACTCTTGAAAATTCCTTTATATCCTGCCAGAATTTGAAAAACAATCTGTATGTCAGGTCAGAATCCTGCAAATTATATGTGAAGTAGTTTTTCCAGTCTGAATCAGACATTTTTGAAACAGACTTGAATTCAAAATCATTTTTCTTGTCATTTAAGAATTCTTTTGAAACATCATTCAATGAGAGAGTCTCTGATTGCATATATTGGGAATATGCTGTGCTCACAAATTTAAGCAAATCAATATGAACAATTCCATCTATTCTGCACGTGAGAAAAGCTCCTCTATGGAAGGTTGGCTGGCTTCCATCCAATCCCAAAGGAAGATTCATTTTATGAATTTCTGCCCGTGCTTTTATATATGGCAGATCAAACCCATCACTAAAGTAACCAACCAGGAAATCAGGTGAAATTTCTTTTACATATTTAACAAATTTTTCAAGAAGTTCTGCCTCGTCTTTTACATATTCCACAAAGTTAAGGCTTTTTTCATTTGAGCCTGCTTTTTTCCATGTCAGGACTTTCTTGAAATCTCCAGAAACAAGAGAAACCATCAGAATTTTTCCTTTCCCTATCTGAAACTCTTCTGTTTCTATGTCAAATGCAAGCACTTTCGGGGGGAAATCTTGTTTTTTCGCAGGAGTTATTGAATTAACTTTGATGCATAAATCAACATTAAGAATTGAATCTATTCCTCCAAACTCTAAACTATTATCCAAAACTTCTCCGGAGATCTCATACCAACATAATGGGTTTAATTTTTTTTCAATTATATAATGGGTTATATAACCCAAATCATAGCCTCTTCTTTTTTCTATTTCAGGAACACCCAGCTTATTTGCTATATTATGAAGGTCTTTGTAATTTGTTGCGAAGATTTTCAAAGCTTTGACTTTTCGGCCGAGAAAATTTTTGTCATGCAATTCAACCTTTTCTACTTTTGTCTGCCTGCCTTTTAAATCAAGTTTTATTTTTTCAATTTTTTTAATTAACTTGTTTATCTTAGTTTTGTTTATGTTTCCCTTAAGAATAGCCCAAAAATAAACATCACAGGAATCTATAACACAAATTCTTTTTCCCTGGCTGTTTCTCCCGATTATTTTTGCATAGTTCCTGCCGTCAAAATCAAAATAATTGTAGTCTATTGGGATGAATTCTATGGTTATCATAGGCCTAAAAAGAATAAAGGTTATTTAAAATTAAGCAATAGAAAAGTTTATATTTGCCTGTTTAGAGGTAAAATTATGGTAAGAAAATCACTTATAGACAGGATTGAGGAAATAGAAAATTTAGCAGGTGTTACCTCTTCTGTTCGTAACGCTCTCTCTGTCCCGCGTAGATGGGAAGTGGGGCATATTTTCCAAGATGTAATGGTTAACAAAATTTTATCAGTTATAGGAAATAAGGACTTCCTTCATCGTCTTTATTCTATCAATACAGATGTTCTGAAAGGGGTTTATTTTGGTTTTTTGAGCACAGGAGAACTTCCTCCAGAGTTTTTAGAAAAACTTACTGATTGGGAAAAGGTTTATTTTCTTAGAGGAAGGTGGTCAGAGAAAACCCCGGATTTTTCAGAACCTTTATTGGTTTTAACCTCTAAACATCTTTATCTTGGTTTAAATGATCTCCATCGGGACCATTTTGTCGGGGAAGCTGAAGGAAAATACAAAAGCGGCAGAAAATTCCCTGAGTCAGATTCTGTTAGGAAAGATTATTGGAAGATTGTCAAAATTTCTTCAAGCCAGATTAAAAAGCCAAGATTACAAGAAAGAAAGCCGATACTGGTCCAGCCAAGTCTTTTTAGTTAATTATTTATATTTGATTTGCTTGCTTATTTTATGGGTTTAAATATCAGGGATATAGTTTCCAGGAAAGAGATAGAGATAAAGGATTTGAAAGGAAAGATTGTTTGCGTGGATGCATACAATATGCTTTACCAGTTTCTTTCTACTATAAGGCAGATTGACGGGACTCCTTTAATGGATAATAAGAAAAGAATTACAAGCCATCTTTCTGGAATCTTTTACAGAAACATGAATCTAATCTCAGAAGGATTAAAACTTATTTATGTTTTTGACGGAAAACCGCCGGAGCTTAAAAGAAAAACTCACAGGAGAAGGGGAGAGGGCAGAGAACTTGCGAGAGGAAGATATGAGGAAGCAAAAAAAGTTGAAGACCTTGTTGCTATGAAACGCTATAGTTCTCAGTTGATAAGACTTGATGATGAGATGATTCGCGAGAGCAAAGAACTTTTAGAGGCTATGGGTGTTTGTGTGATACAGGCTCCTAGCGAGGGGGAGTCACAGGCAGCTTATTTGAATAAAATTGACGGAGACATTTACGCAACTGTGAGCCAGGATTATGATAGCCTTCTTTTTGGAGCTCCAAGGTTAATAAGGAATTTAGGGCTTGCAAGAAGAAGAAAAACCTTTTCAGGATGGATGGAAATAAAACCGGAACTGATTGAACTTGAAAAGGTTCTGAATTTTTTAGAGATAAATCTTGATCAGCTTATCTGCTTGGGAATTCTAGTTGGTACTGACTACAACCCAAAAGGAATCCCCGGAACAGGGCAAAAAAGAGCTTTGGAGATTGTAAAAAAATACAGGCAGCCTGTTCTTATTTTCAAAAATGTTGAAGAGCAGATGATGTCTTTGCTGGAGCAGGATAGATTTGACTGGAAAGAAATTTTCCAGCTTTTTCACAAGCCAAATGTAATCAAAACCGAGATTGTTTTCCCAGAAGTTGATGAAGAGAAAATTAAAAAAATCCTGGTTGAAGAGCATGATTTTTCTGAAGCAAGGGTTGAAAAGCAGTTTGAAAAGTTAAGGAAAGTTAAGGAAAAGAGGAAACAGAAAGGGCTAAATGAGTGGGTTTGATAATATCAAAGAAATTTCCTTAATTCCTTGACTTTTTTTCCATATGCCCGAATTTGATCTTCAATTTTTCCTCTTTCTATAACAGATGATGCATTTGGAATCCTCTGTTTCAATCTTGTAAGCTCATTATTAATTTGTCTTATTTGTTCTTTTGCCAATTTTCTATTATGGACTTCCCTAATATTTTTTAATCTTTTCCTCGCTTTTTCATTATGCAATTTTCTCTGATATTTTTGTTCTTCTCTTTGTCTTATATAGTCTAACTTTTGTTCATGTTTTACATCGCTGAGTTCTCTTCTCCTTTTCATCGTCTGACCAAAAATCCCTTGTCTACGGGGAGAAGGGGGATAATCATCCTCCCAGGTTCTTTTCTTGCGTCTCTTTAATAACAGAAAACCAATAATAATCAAAACCCAACCAATTATAATAGCCATAGTTTTTTCATAAAAAATATCTGTGAGGGCGGCTAAGAATATCGTGAGTGCACCAAGTAAAATGAATAATCCTCCAAGACCTCTTTTTAAGGAGAATGTTGTTCTACCAAACTCTTTTCTTCTTCCCAGAAACCATATAATCCAAATTACAAATAAGGATATTATCAGAAGAAGGATAGGTGTCAAATCAAATGAAACTCCAACTCTATAAAAGAAATTTTCCAAATCAAATCCAGACCTGTATATCCCAAAATAAGATATTATAAAAGATACGGCAAGGGCAATTGTTCCTACTACAGGCTTATTAGGATATCCATAGGAATCCTTGAAGAATTTTCCGAGCGCGTAAAAGAGAAGTGCAAAGAAAACGATGAAAGAGGCTATAAAGACCAAATTATCAGGGCCTATGTTATCAATAAAATCTGTGATTGAAAATCTTCCATAACCTCCATAAAACTGCGCACTTGCAAGATTAATCATAAAAGTTAATAAAAATAAAAAGAAACCTTGTATTAGACATCTCTTTTTCATGAAAATATTAAATATTTAATCTTTATAAATATTGATAACTTTTATTTCTAGTTTAATTAAATTTCTTGCTTTACACAAACTTTAAATTATGTTTAATTTTTATTAATTGCAATGAATAAAAATAAATCTGAAAAAAAGGAACCAAAATCATTTGATATTTTGGGAAATATTATTGTTGTTAAATTTCCTAAAGGATTTAAAGCAAGAGATAAAAAGAAATTTGCCAAGGATTTGTTGAAAGAGCACAAATCAGTGAATACAGTTCTTGAAAAGACAGGGAAATTTAAAGGAAGGCTCAGAAAGCAGACGACAGAATATCTTGCCGGAGAAAAATCAAAAGAAGTTCTTTATAAGGAAAATAATTGTGTTTTTAGATTTAACATTGACAAAACTTATTTTTCTCCGCGGCTTAACAATGAAAGAAAAGAGGTTGCTAACAAGATTAAGAAAGGTGAGGAGGTTTTGGTTATGTTTGCCGGTGTCGGACCTTATCCCATTGTGATTTCAAAGAATTCTTCTGCAGGCAAAGTTTACTCAAATGAGATAAATCGCGAGGCAAACAAATATGCCGAGCTGAATATTGAACTGAACAAAGTAAAAGATGAGATTGTTCTGTTGCCTGGCGATATAAAGAAAGTCGCTAAAAGGCTTAAAGAAAAATTTGATGTTATAGTCATGCCACGCCCTCAGCTTAAAGACAGTTTTTTACGAGAGGCGTTTTCCTTAAGCAAAAAAAACACACGAATTTTTTATTATGATTTTTGCAAAGATGATAAAATTGATTCTGTTGTTGAGATGGTTAAGGGGGAAGCAAGCAAAGCACGAAAAAAAATTAAGATTTTGAATGTTAAGCATGCAGGCGAGATTGCACCTTACAAATTTCGTGTGAGAGTTGATTTTAGAGTTTTGTAGAAATATAGAATTAATTCTAAAATCTTTTTTCTACCCTAATCGCTGTCGGAGCTTCGCCGCCGTGCCAGGTGAATCTTGGTCTGATTCTCATAGGATAGATTCTTTCTGAATTGTCGTCAAGGAGAATTGCGCTTCCTTTTAGTGTCGGAAGATAATCCATTTGTTTTTTAATACTCTCCAAAACATAGGACTGCATGATGTAATTAAGGGCTTCTGTGTCCGGCTTTGAGGTAACCCTGTGGCTTATTACTATGTCTGACTGAGTCATTACATCTCTGTGGATTTGTCCTGGCTGCTGTGTAGCAAGTGCAAGAGAAATCCCAGGTTGCCTTCCTTCACGCAAGAGCTGGATAAGGGCATCTGTTGCAACTGTCTTTTCGTTTAATGGAAGGAACTCATGAGCCTCGTCAATAAAAATCCAGACCAAAGGATATTCTTTTTTTTCTGTTCCTGCTATGAGATCCAGACCGCGTGAAACAGAATTAATTTCTTCTGATTTTCTTGCAGACATTCTTTGATTGAAAATTTTTCTTGATAAAAGACTTATTACCAGAGCTCTTATATTGAAAGCGCCAACAGCATTGTAGACGCTTAGGTCAAGAATAGTTGTTGTTCCTCCTGAAACAAGGTCTTTTACCTGTGTTGGTTCCTCATCTTTTTTTGCAAACACCCCCCATGTGCCTGCTGCCTCAAAAAGCCCTATTGCAGCGTTTTTAATTTCAGGAGAAGCGCTTTCTTCTTTTTTCAGTGCATCAAGAATATCATCTAAATCAAATCCTTTCTGCGATTTGGCTTTAAGTTTTGTCAAGGTTCTTTGAATCAGAACAGATACAGGATGAATTATATCAAGTCCAAAAGTTAATATCCAGTCTTCTGGGTTCAGTTCTGCAACATCAAGAGCAAATCCTTTGTCTGCTGGGATTCCTTTTTCAAGATACTCATCATAATGGCCAAACGGAACGAAAATTTTCACAGAGAGATTTTTTGGATTAAGCCCCCATTCTACAAGCAATTCTTTGTCTCTTTCATTTTTGAATTTCATTGTCCAGTATATTCCCATTGTGTCAAAAATCAGCGAGCCGATGTTCTGGCTTACTTCTTTTGGAAGATTTGAAAGCTCTTCGGCAATGACGCCCAAAGTGTAAGATTTTCCGCTGCCACGTTTTCCTGCAACCAGGACAACATGACTTCTTGCAACATCCATAAAAATTTTATTGCTTAAAGAAGTGTACTGCCCCATTTTGACATAACTTTTTCCTATGAAAACCAAGCCGCGATCTCCAAACGACTTTTTGTCTGAGGCATTCCGCCCAACAATAATGTCATAAGCCATAGAGGAAAAAAGATAATGCTGTTTATAAAATTAGTTGTGTGTTTGTATATTAGGTAAACAAAATTGATTTAGGCATAGTAAACTTTATTAGTGGTTGCTGATTTTTTGTTGAGGAGTTTTTATGGATACGCACAAAAGAAGCATTGCAAAAACGATTACTTTTAGAATTATTGCAACCCTTACAACGATAATTCTTGTATTAATTTTTACAAGTAATTTAGCATTAGCAGGCATAATAGGTGTTTTTGACCTAACTTCAAAATTAATAATTTATTATATGCACGAACGTGTGTGGGATAAAGTTTCTTGGGGGTTGAGAAAGGGGGCTTTTTAATCTTAACAGGCTTTTCTTAACTTTTCTCTAAATACCCAATTTCATCTTCTGTGAGTTTCAGCTCTTTCTGGATTTCAGGTTTCAGAAGAAATTGTTTTATTGTTGGAAATTCTTTTAATGCGCGCTTCTCCCCAACGTGTACATATCTTGAGTATTTTTTTGCGATTCTTTTTTTCTTTTCTATCCTTTGGTTGTTAAGCCACATTTTTAAAATTCTGGTGGGTTTTTTATAGCTTGTAAAACCTGTTTTTTCACTTTTCTTAGCGCTGGAAATACCATATGATAACAAAGCATTTTCGTAAATCAAAAATCTCCAGTACTGCTGTCGGTAAATTCTTCTTTTGAAAATATCTACTTTGCTTAATGCTTCGTAGGCACGGGCAAGTTCTTTTCCATGGTATTCTGCGGGAATGTTTTCCTCAATCCAGAGAATTATCTCATCTATCGGCTTGTTTATAGAATCAAAAATCTGAAGCATGGCTTTGTTTGGCTTTCCTTTGAAAATCATCCTTAAAGCGCTGAAAATGTCTATTTCCTTATTTCTTTCATAGACAAGAATCTGAGATGGGTCTGGTAGGCTTGCTGCTATCTGTAAATCATTCACCGCAGCTCTCATGTCTCCCCGGGCTTTTATTGCAATGTTTGTAAGTATATCCTGTTCAATGAATTTTTTCTCTTCTCTTAAGATTCTTATCAAAAAATCTTTTATTATCTTATAATTAATTTCCTTAAGCTGGACAGTTTCTGCTTTTCTTCTTAATTCGCTGAATTTCTTTCCCCAGATATCATTTGCGGTGACTATTATTGGATGAGATGTTGACTCAATAAGCTTTAAAAGTTCCTGAAGCCCGCCTCTGTCTTTTTTTGAAATTCCGTCAACTTCGTCAACAAGAATAATTTTGCCTTTTTTTGTGAGAGATTGCTGCTCTGTTGCCGGCTTCAAAATTTCCCTAAGTTTTTCACCATTCCTTAAATCACTTGCATTTAATTCAAAAATCTCAGAGTTTGATTCATTTGCAGCCACATAAGCGATTGTTGTTTTTCCTGTTCCCGGCGGACCATGGAGAATTATTGCTTTTTTTCTCAACCCTCCTTTTCTGGCGTCTATTCTGGAATTATAAAGAAATTCTCTTATTTTTTCAATTGCCATATCCTGGCCTTTTATATCAGCAAAATATTTTGGTCTGTGCTTTTCTGTCCAGTTTGTCGCGTTGCTCATTTTATCCTCTTTTTTAATAACATGTCGCTATATGAACCTTTAATTAATTGGTAATCTTTAATTTTAAATAAATTCTTATGATGATTGCATTGTTCTTTTAATTTGTCTAGAGAAATCTTAGGGATTCCTTCTTCATCTAATTCTGATTGTGCTTCAATTTCCAAGAAAGTTCCTAATTCATTTACTTTGTCTATATGAACTTTCACATTTCCAATAAAATAAATTTCTCTCTGTTTTATGACTTCTATTAGAACATCATGACTTTTTCTGGTTATTCTTTCTAAAACCCCTATCTTCCCTTGGTTATTGAATAGTTTTACTTTTGCTTCTTTTGTATCTTTTTGATTTTTCCTTTCGTAATAAATTAAACAGTTTTCAGTATCTCCTCTTCTTAGTTTTAATCTTCCTTCTTTAACTTTGAAATAAGTGTCAGTCTGATTATTGACTCCCCAGAATTCTGCCTTATTAATTTCTAGAATTTCTCTTATTCTTTCCTGCTGTTTCT
>CAZSQR010000003.1:31134-35356 GCA_964609265.1 Candidatus Woesearchaeota archaeon | reverse complement strand
CTTCCCTAATCCTGCTAAAACAAAACTTGCAAGAAGGCTTTGAAGCTGAATGAAAGGGTCGCTTCCTTCAACAATTCTGAATTCTGTCTCGCCTGTTTTTTCTGTGAGTTTGACTTTTAGCTCCGGTTCAACAGGCAGATTCCAAATTTCTTTTTGAATAGCCTTTATAACATCCTGGCCCGAAATGCTTTCTTTTAGCATTACGTCAAGAAGTTTTTCTCTGGATTTTTGAAAGTCGCCGGATAGAGCGTAATCCAAAACAACATGAATGTCTTTTGGTTTAGCGCTTGAGATAACTGTTGAAACTAGTTCTGGAGAGATTATCGGGGAAATTGAAGCTGTTGACTGGAGAAAATTAATCACTCTTCGACAATCACCCTCGCTTCCTTCATAAAGCATTTCAATTGCCTCATTGTTAATCTGAAGTTTTTCACCTGTTTCAATTCTTCTAATAACTTTTTCAATGTCTTTTTTCTCAAGAAGCTTGAATCTGAAAATTACACAACGGGATTGTATAGGGTCTATTATTTTGCTTGAGTAGTTACATGATAAAATAAAGCGGCAGGTCGCGGAATAATTCTCCATTGTTCTTCTAAGGGCCTGCTGAGCTTCAGGAGTCAAGGCGTCAGCTTCATCAAGAAAGATTATCTTAAAAGGAGCGTTTCCAAGAGATTTTGTTCTTGCGAAATTCTTCACCTTTTCTCTTACGATGTTAATGCCACGCTCGTCACTTGCATTTAGTTCAAGGTAGTTTTCACTCCAGTTTTTTCCAAAAAGCTCTTTTACAATTATTAAAGCAAGTGTTGATTTTCCTGTTCCAGCCGGACCTGCAAAAAGAAGATGAGGAATATTTAAAGAGTTTGTAAGAGACTGGACTTTTTTTACTGTGTCTTCCTGCCCAACAATTTCTGAAAATGTTGCAGGACGATATCTTTCTGTCCAGATTTCACTTTTCATGATAATTTATTTCCTGTCTAACTTATAAACATTATGGGGCTTGAGAAGAATACTTATTCAGATTTTTACTTAGCCCTGGCTCTTCGCACCTTTCTCTTGCGTTTTTCTTTCCTAAGGCGTTTCCTCTGCCATTTCCATCTCATTTGCCTTTTTTTCTTCCAGCGTCTTGATGAACGTTTCATAATAAGACCTCAGTTTTATGTTTGTAAAAATGCATACTACCTTTTATAGAAATTTATTTTTAAAGTTATCTAATTTCTAGTTTTCCAAATATGAAAGTAATGAATAAATAAAAAGTAAAACTATCTTCTTTTTCTCTTTCTTGATCTAACAATTCCTAAACCTTCGTTTGTATCAAGGATAGCCTTGATTGCAACTACTAATCCTGCAGCTCCTACAAAAGCTATGAAACTTCCGAGAGCAGCTGTAAGATAATTATAGATCCAGTCCAGTCTTAGTTGTGAAAGTGAGCTAATTCCTCCAACTCCCAAGATCAATAGAACTAATACTCCAATCAAGAATGTAACTGAATTCTTCCTTGATATATTAAGGAATCCTACAAGTAATCCAAGAATGAATAGAATCAGTACTAGAGTAGCAGAAGCCACTATGCCAATCAGGAAAGCTGATAAAAGTGATAGTATTACACCAATCAAAAAAGCCCACTTTCCTATTTCTTGTGCTGTCATTTTCTACCTCCTTTTATGTTTTAAGTAGGGAAAATCTCTTTAAATATCTTTTGCCGTGTTTAGAAAGATATTTTTAGAATAGTTAAGGAACGCCCCTGCCGAGATTCGAACTCGGGTCACCGCCGTGCTCCATTGCTTTGCTCTGGTCAAACGCCAGCAAGCTGTCATTTGAGAGGGCGGCATTCTTGGCCTCTGAACTACAGGGGCTATCAATCATTTAATAGGGAATGTGTTTAAAAGAATTGTGTCATATTAAAAATTTCCTATTTTTATTACTAACTCACAGAACTCTTTAATTTAAAGCTTCAACATTTATTTTACAAGAAAGACTTTGTCATTAGGTCTTACTTTTTCAGGAACCTTTATTCCTATGTGGTCTCCTTTTTTTGCGCTCTTAACAGCTTTTCTTTCTATCTGTATGCTTTCTATAGGAACCTCAAAATTAGTTGTGTGTCCTTTTACATGAACTTTGTCGCCGTTTTTAAGTGCACTGGAAAGCTTTATAGCAGCAACTCCAACATGGCTAAAATAACTCGAGACCACTCCAATTTCTTTTTCCTTTTTTTCCTTTTTTTCAGCTTCTGCCATATTTTTTATAAGAATTAAGGATATTTAAATTTAGTGATTATCTGATATTTAAAATAATAGCCCTGCCAGGATTCGAACCTGGGTCAGCTGGCCCAGAACCAGCCATACTTGACCGCTGTACTACAGGGCTACTTAAAAAAGTATATTTAAAGGTATTAAAATATTACTCTAGTTACCTGTTTTTAATAAAAGGATAAATTTAAATTTCTACATTTTCTTTTATATTTATGTTCAAGAAAACGCATCTTATTATAGGTCTTTTTGTAGCATTATTTTTTCTTCCTTACATCAGAAATAAAACTATTTTTTTCCCTGTCGTGTTGATTTCAAGCCTTATTCCTGACCTTGATACTATTCTTTTTCCACAAAAAGATTATCGGTTACTTAAAATGCTTAAAAAAGAATCTTACAAAAATTTCATGCACAGTTATACTTTTTGTATATTGCTTTCTGCTGTTCTTGCTTTCTTCTATCCTGTTTTAGCTTTGCCCTTTTTTCTTGGATACTCTTTTCATTTGTTTTTTGATAGTATCACAGTCAATGGAATTGCTCCTTTCTGGCCGTTTAGAGTAAAAACAAAAGGATTCATTGTTCCCGGAGGCATGGTTGAAAAAACAATTAAAGTAATTCTTTTGTTTTTAAGCGTGCTCTTGGTCTTAAGATATCTTCTTTAACTTAGTATTTAGGAAAAGTTTTTATAGAACCTCTGCCTTATCAAATAAGGTCTGGGGAAATAAAATGATAAATTTTGTTCTTATCGGGATACTGGCATTGTTAGTTGTTTTTCTTTCATTTAAAGTTAATAACGCTAGCACTACTCTTTTATGGCGTATATCTTTGGTGGGAATTGCATTTCTTCTCTTAATGGTTTATATCATCTTTTCAGGAAAAGGAGTCAATAACATTGAAGGAATATCCGACTCTGTGCAAACATATCTTTCATGGCTGAGCAACGCTGGTTCCGGAATAGTGAGGGTCACAAGTTATGTTTTTAATCAGGAATGGAAAGACAATGGAAATAATAGGACAGGTATAAGTTAAAATGAAATTTGTTATCCTTGTTATTATAAAGTTTTTCTTTATATCAGCATTATTTATAATCAGCAACGGAGATTTGTATTTAAAAGACGCTGGACAAAGAGAAATTTTCTTTGAATCATATGGTTCCTGGTTTAAGAGCATTTTTAATCAGGGAACTGAAATTTTAGGATATGTCGTGGAGTCAAGATGGCTTCCTCAAAATGAATTTAGCGAGGGCTAGTTCTCTACATAAGTTTTAAAAACTTATCGCTGGTGAAAATTACACACAATGTTTTTATACTAAAATTTATTAAGTAACATTAATGGAAAAAAGGAGTGATTTGAAAGTCTGGTTTGTTAGTGGACATTTGAAAAAAACCTTTGTTTTCCTTTCTTTAACAGTTTTCTTTATATTAAATCTTTCTGGTGTGTGTTCTGCTGATGGTAATCCTTTCTCTGCATCTTGGGACACATCAAAAACAAGTTATGGTTCAAGTAATTCTACAAGTATAACTTTACCTTTAGAATCAGAAGGGGTTTATAATTTTACAGTTGATTGGGGTGACGGAAATGTTGAAACAGTGACTGCGTGGGACAGCGTGAATAAAACTCATACTTATGGTTCTGAAGGTGTTTATACAATTAACATAACAGGAACAATTGTTGGATTTAGATTTAATGATGGTGGTGATAAAAAAAAGATTACTAACATTTTTGATTGGGGGGATTTAAATGTTGGGAATAATGGAGATTATTTTTATGGTTGTTCTAATTTAAATAGCATTGCTACTGATAATCTTAATCTAACTGGAACAACTGATATGTCTTATATGTTTTTTTCCGCAACATCTTTTAATGGTAATATTTCCAATTGGAATACAAGCAGCGTTACTAATATGTATGAGATGTTTTATTCTGCATCATCTTTTAATCAGGATATAGGAGACTGGGATGTAAGCAGCGTTACT
>CAZSQR010000003.1:0-31034 GCA_964609265.1 Candidatus Woesearchaeota archaeon | reverse complement strand
GACTGGGATGTAAGCAGCGTTACTAACATGGGTAGTATGTTTTATGGTGTTACCTTGTCTACTGATAATTATGATTCTTTGCTTAATGGTTGGGCAAGTAGAACAGAGCAAAATGGTGTTAGTTTTAATGGTGGCAATTCAAAATATAGTTTAGATGGTTTAGTGGGCAGGAATATTCTTATTAATTCTTATAATTGGGCGATTACAGATGGGGGTTTAGATACAACTGCCCCAATAATATACTTCTCCTGCTCACCAACTTCAGTAACTGTTGGAGAAACAATAACTTGTTCATGCTCTGCTACAGATGATGCAGATTCAGACCCGACTGTATCTTATACCACAAATCCTTCAACTTCTTCAGCAGGAACTTTCACGACAGAATGTACTGCAGAAGACGATGCAGAAAATTCTGCAAGTTCTTCTATAAGTTACACTGTCACTAGTGGTGGAGGATACCCAACCTTTAAACCAAGCCAGGAACAAATGGAAAAGGGTTATGAAAAATCCTTACTGGAAAAATGGAGAATAGAATTTAAGTTTAATAATGAAACTTACACAATAACATTAGAGGACATAATAAATAAAAGTGCAATAATGAACATGTCAAGCAGGTCAAAGTCAGTAACTTTCACTTTAGATATTAATGAAACTAAAAAATTTAATTTAAATGATGATGACTATTATGATTTAGAGGTTTTCTTAAAAAACATTAAGAGTTATTCTAACATTGATTTGTTTTTGAAATTTATACATGAGGAAACTAATGGGAAGAAGGAAGCAGAAAAAGAGTTAGAAGAAAAACCTGAATTTAAAGCATGGTTAGTTCTTGGTTTGATTGTTGTAATCTTAGTTATAAGTAGAATTGTTATGTATAAGCATAAAATAAAAAATCCGAAAATTTTACAGAACCCTGTTGCATAAGTTTTAAAAACTATGCCTTCCAAATATTAATATATCATTGGTGAAATGGCTAAAAAAAAGAGTGTGAGAAAATTAAAGAGAAGTTCCATATCAAGAGCTAGGTCAAAAAATAAAAAAGTTTTTCCTGTAAAGAAGAGAACAGATATTGCATGGAGGAATTTTGTTTTCTTTCTGATAATGTTCCTTGTTTCTTTTGTGTTTTATAATTTTTCTATGAATGAACTTTTCAGGAACTTTTTTGGCATACTTTCAATAATTCTCGGTTTTTTGTCATTTGCATTTTTAATATCCTTTATTGTTTTGTTGCTTCTTAAATCAGATAAGTTTGGCTCCGGGAAAGCTAAGAAAAGAAGATAATTTTTAAGAGAAGCAGGATGGAGATTTCTTTGATTTTAACTTTAAAACTCAAGCTTTTTATAGTCTGGCTTTATTTTAATTTATCTAGCCTGTGTAGCTCAGTTTTGGTCAGAGCGCGTCATTGGTAACATGGTAGAAAAAACTACATTTGTCCAAACATGACGAGGTCCTGGGTTCAAGCCCCAGCACAGGCTCTTCATAAAATTTATAAAACACACTTCTTAACTTAAAGAATGTCAAATCCAAAAGAATTAGAAGATAAGTCAAAACTTGAGGAGCTGAAGAAAAAGTATAAAGATATTCAGAAAAAGCACGGCTTGCCAGATTTTGAAGAACTTAACAAAGATTTTCAAATAGAAAAAGCTGCAGAGTCTGAGACAGATTTTTTAATAAGAGAGATAAGAAAATTTGTTGGAGACAAAATGATGAATTATCTTAAGTTTATTGAAAGTCTTCTGAATCCTGTAAACGCACCTATGTTTATTTTTTCAATCACAAAGCTGATTGATTCTGAAGAAAAGAAAAAGCTCTCTGAAATCTACAATAATCTCCTGAAAAAAGAAATTAAATTTATTAAACTTGATCTGGAGTTTGATGAAGAGAAGGAAGCAGGATTTATAAGAGAATCTTACGAATTTTGGCAGGAAGTAAAAAAAGATATTCTTAAAATTATTGAAAATATCAGCAAAAAATGGGATAATAAATTTGAGGTTGATAATAAAGGATATTTTGGGTAATCCTATGATCTTAGTATTTCATTAATTCTTTCAGAATATCATCAATTTGAATTTCAAACAAAGCAACAGGCATTTTGATCTTCCAATTTTTTAAAATTTTGGGATGGATTTCTCCAAGATAACCCAAGGTTTTTCCTTCAAAAATTATTTCTGCTGTCCTCCCTTCTATGAGATGAGCTGAAGAGACTTGGTGATCAGAATGGTTCCCTGTTTTTTCAAATTCTTTTAAAGTTATTTTTTTATTGAGTCCTGTTATTCTGAATAAGTATTCAAGGACTTTTCTGATTTTTGTGTAATTCCCTGGAGAGACTGCAGCCGCCAAAATTTCTTTTTCTTCTATTCCTTCGTTTTTTGCCTGAAAAATTCTGCCTATTTCAAATATTTCCTGGAGATATTCTGAATCAATGTTCTCTGATAAATTTTTTAACAACAGATGTGTCAGGTCTGTTCTTAAAGTGTTGTATTCTGTCTTTGATTTTTCAACTTTTATGAATCTCCCTTTGCCATGATTTTCAAGTCCCATCTTTTCTATCTGATCTTTTTTGTTAGTTAGATGGTAATTTGAGACTTCAATCATGCCAAGCCCTGAAAGAATCTCTGAAATTTTTTTCTTTATTACTGCAGCTTTTTCTTCCTCTCCTGTTGTTGATATTTTAGGAATCTCAGGCACAAAATTTTCATAACCGTACGCAATTGCCACGTCTTCAATGATATCTACTTCATGTAAGATGTCTGTTCTCCATGCAGGAATTTCAACACTGCTATTCTTGCTGTTGTAATTGTGCCCCATTTTTTCAATTAGTTTCTTAAGTTCTTTTTCCGCCAGATTTAGACCAAGAAGTTTGTTTGTGTTTTCCAGAGAGATTTTTAGTTTTTTAGGAGTTAGGTCAGGGGTTATTTCTTTTTTTCTAATAATCTTTTTGTATTTTAGATTCATCTGATAAATTTTGCCGCTAACTTCTGCGAGACTTGTTACAATTATATTAAGGCAGGCCTTCAAAGTTTCAAAATCAAAACCAGAGCACTCAACAAAGACATTTCTTGTTTCAGAAGTTACACGTCCTGTAAGTTGCGAGTTTATGATTGGCGGCATGCTTAGAATCTGGTCGGCTGAATCAACAAATATAGGGAACTTCGCCTTTCCGGCAAGAAGATGGGCATATTCTTTCCCTGCAGGATGCCTCTGAAGAATTTCAAGTCCTGAGAGCTCACTGTTCATCTCTAAAGGCGTGAATTTTATCTGGTCAGGTTCTATTGCTTTGAAAGTTATTGGAAGCTTGATTTTTTCCAAAGGGTAAATCCCTATTGCAACTTTTCTCCTTTTTCTTCCTATTGTCAGATGAAGTTTCTCCTGAATTTCAATTAATTCACGAATTTTCTCGTCGTCAAGTTTTAATCCACGAACAATTGCACATGCAGTGTGCGGGCGGACATCTTTTACAGAGCTGTCTATAATAACTTCATAATCTTTTTCCGGCCTGTTCACTTTGTATTTTTTTAGGCCTGTTTTTTTGCCCAGGAATGCAAGAAAAGATCTTTTAAATCCCTGGTAAGAAAGCAAATCCGGGCGGTTTGGGAAAACCTCAATATGAATTTCGTTTTCTGTCACCTCTTCTACAGGTGTTCCAAACATCGCAATTTTGTTCTGCATTTCATCAGTTAATGCTCCGATTTCTTTCTCAAAGATTTTCTTATTTATTGTTATGACTGCCATTTTTTATTTCATCCAAAACCTCATTTTTCTTAATTGAGTTAAATCGTTTTTGTAAAGTTCTCTTAAATCTTTTATTTGATAGTAATCCATCAAAATTCTGTCAAATCCAGGGCCCCATGCGAGTACAGGGATATTTTCTCCGAGTAAAGGGATTACAACTTCTGGCCTGAATATGCCTGCCCCCCCCAGTTCAAGCCAGACTTTTTTCTCAGGATTCCAGACATCTATTTCAACACTTGGTTCTGTGTATGGGAAATAACCTGGCCTGAATCTAACTTTCTTAAAACCCATTTTGGCAAAGAAGGCCTGAAGATATCCAAGAAGATGTCTGAAATTGACGTTCTTGTCTGCTACAATTCCTTCTGTCTGGTTGAATTCAAATCCGTGGCTCCAGTCAAGGGTTTCGTTTCTGAAACATTTTCCTATTGCAAAGAATTTTACAGGAAGTTCCTCTTTTTTTAATTTTGCGAGAGTTTGTGCAGAGAGGCAGGTAGTATGCGTTCGCAGGACAAGCCTTTTGGCTTCTTCCTCATTCCAGGAATACTTCCATCCAGTGCTTCCTGAAACTCCTTTTTCATGAGATTCTTTCACTTTTTTTATAATCTCTTTTCCAGCGTCAATATTTTGCAGTTTTTTTTCAATAAAGAAAGTATCCTGCATTTCTCTTGCAGGGTGGTCCTGCGCTGTAAACAATGCATCAAAGTTCCAGAAACTGCTTACCACAAAATTGCCAGTCATTTCTCTGAAGCCCATTTCAGTCCAGATTTTTCTTGCGTAATCAACTGCCTGGTTAACAAAATGGCTCTTTCCCCCATTTATCTGTGAAACCGGCAAAGTAATGTCATATCTTCTGAATTTTTTTCCTTTCCATGAAGATTCTTTCTTCAGAAGCTCAGGAGTTATTTGTTCAATCAAATTTTTGCCTTTTGAATCGCTTTCCATAATCTCTTTACCAAGAGGAGTCACTTTTATGTTAATGAAAGTATTTTCATATGTCCTAACAATTTCTCTTCTTTTTTCAAGAGACTGGAGTGAAGAAATCTGTTCCTGGCTTAGTGAATCATAATCTAAGGGAAGTTTCTCAAGTAAGGATTCCTCAGGGGTTTTTTTGGAAATTTCTTCCTTGTTTGCATTAAAAATTATTTTTTCTTTTTTTAGTTCAATTAAGCCCCTTTTTTTTAAAACACCAATAGATGCCTTTAATTCATCTTCGTTAAGATTGTTTTGTTTCAAGACATCAGAGATCTTTAAAATTCTTTTTTCATTTAAGAGATTTAATAATCTTCTTTCAGGCAGCCCCTTTTTTCTGTACAAGGCTCCGTTCACTCCGACGTCAGCAATTTTCTTTTTTTTAGTTGAAACTTCCACTATGCCTTTATGACTTAAATATTCAAGAGACCTAATTACTGAGACTTTCCCCAGATTTGACTTTTTGCAGATTTCAGTCATGTCTTTTTCCTTGAGGTGCGGTAAAATCCGTCTTTCGTTCGGACTTAAACTTTCCAGAATTTTTTCTATGGGTTTGGTAGTCATAATAAACTTAATATGCAGGGGATTAAAAGGGTTTTGTTTAGGTTGTAATACTCTGAGATAATAAATTAAGTTATATTCTTAATCATCCAGGTAGGCATTCCAAGAACAAGACCAAGAGATTTTAAATCATACACATCTCTGTAATTTCTTCCTTTTTGCGCAATGAATTTCATTCTGACTTTGTGTTTATTGCAGAGTTTTACATTTTGTCTGGCCCTGGAAAGTATTTGTGATTTTTCTTCTGGTATCTTGGCATTTATTATCTCATCAAGATTTATTCCTATTGCCACATTATTTTTTTTAGCGAGCCTTGCAAGCACTTGATTAAAGCCGGAATTTCTCTGTTTTTGAAAATCTTTTCTTCCTGTTTGGTTTATTAAAAGGATTTGGATGGGTAATTTTTCAAGAACTTTTCTGTTTAATTCATCATTACTACTTAGAAAAATAATCTCTTTACCTTTATTTTTTCTTATATCATTCCGTGCTTTTTCAAAATTATTTGACCAGATTAAAACTGAATCCTTCATTCCCGCCATTTTATCCAAAAATAATAGACTTTTTAAACTTTTAAATCATTCTAAAATCATGAATAAAAAAGGTGTTTCAGCCATTGTTGCGACCCTGATTATAATTCTTTTAGTTATTGTTTCTGCTGGAATTGTTTGGGTCGCGATAAGAAATATAATAAGTGAAGGAGCAGAAGGAATTGAATTAGGAAGTTTTTTTCTGGATTTGCAAATACAAAAAGTGAATGTGGAAAGGGATCAAATTAAAGTTACAGTAAAAAGAGGAGGGGGAGACGGAGAAACTGAAATAAGTGTGATAGCTTTTATTATTTCTGATGGAGAAAATAGCCAGACAATTAAAAAAGAAACAACATTAAAAGAGCTTGAAACACAAAAATTTACAATTTCCTCTTCTGAATTTGCAGATATTGCATTTGTCAAAGAAATTTCCATTGCTCCTGGAATCACTTCTGAAAGCGGAAAGGAAAAATTTGGAAGAGAGGTTGATACGATTAGTGATAAAGATTCAAAAGAACTCACCTTAGAAAATCAATGGTGGACAAAAAATCCCGAAGAAATAAAAATCTTAATTATTGAAAAACAAGGGGAAACTGGTTGGAAGAATAAAATAAATGATTTAGGATATAACATAGAAATAAAAGATTCAATAAGTTCAAAAGAAGAATTGGAAAATTATCTATCAACTTTAGGAGAAAATGAAAGACCTAACATAATTGCATGTATCAGAACAGCTTGGGCTTGTGAGAAACGTGATCTTCTCAACTCTCTTTATGATTCTGGTTATTACATATTTACAGAAGGAAATGATAATACTGAATTGATTCACCCAATCTCAAATGTAGAACCTACAACTTCTCCGGCAGGCGAGATAGTGCCCACTATTAATGAATGCGCAGAACCTTTAACCTATGGATGGACAGAAACCCCTAATTCTGGGGGGGACTCAAGAAGAGGAATTTTAAGTATTCATTCTAAAGCCTGTTCAATTGCAAAAGATAATACTTTAAGTTATATAGAAGCAATTTATCTTGAAGAGTCAGGAAAAGGAAGATGGTATCATCATCAGCCAAGTGGTATTGCTGAGGAAGAGTTAATTAATAATTTTTTAAAGTATCTCTCTAGATAAGCTAGCCTTTAATCAGAGTTCCTTTAAATTTTCTCCCTCTGAGAACAGCTTCAAGCTGTTTTGTGTCCTGCCCAAGAAGGAATGTAGTGATTTTATTATCAAGAATTATTTTTGAAGCTGTCTGGTCAAGAACAAAATGCTGGCCTGGCTGATATTTCATTTGATTCGCCATTTTGTCAAATTCATGCCATGTTATCCTTGAAATAAATTTTGCATTTTTATATTTTTTTGGATTTTTGTCATAAAGACCGGAGACATTTGTGAGGTTAATAAAATCTGTTTTAAAAATTCTGGCAAGTTCTGCAGCTGTTGAATCTGATGTTTGTTCTGGCTTGTATTCAAGAGCTCCAATAAAAATAATATCATGTTCTTTCAGGTATTTTTTAAGGGCTTTTTTAGTATGCGGAATTCCATATTCAGAGTCTTTATTAAAGAAATAAGTCATGAAACGGGCGTTCGTTCTTGTCGCAGAAATTCCTGAAAAGCTTTGAAGTTTTTCACTCAATCCTTCTTTTCTTAACGCAGAAATATATTTTCTTGCAATACCACCTCCGCCGCAGACAACTACAAACTTATATCTTCCGGTGTTTTTTAAAAGGATTTTTTTGAATTTTCTCAGAAAACTAATATCAATATCATCAGGAATTATAAGACTGCCGCCGAGACTTAATACTATCACCTTTTTTTTCATTTCAAAGAAAAGTGGAGGGGGTTTTTATAGTTTTTTAAAAAATCCGCCTTCAGCTTCCTTTTTGTAAGGTAATTTTAAAGAAAATATTTATTAATGTGATTTTTATAATATTATTATGAAAAGAGATAATAATAATTTCCTCCAAAATTTGAATCGGGTTGTAGGGGGAAGAGATTTTAGGGGTTTGTTGATAAGTTTGTTTTTAGTATTGTTTATAATAATTTTTTCACAAAATGTTAACGCTACTACTTGGTGGAATGATTCTTGGGGTTATAGGCAACCAATAAATATTTCTGTAACTTCAGAAAATTTGACAGATTATCAAGTGAAAATTCAGACTAATTTAACTGATGAGTATAATGCAGGAAAATTAAATTCAACTTGTAAAGATATAAGGGTTACAAATTCAACAGATAGTTTAATAAATTTTTGGATAGAAGAATGTAATATAACTGGTTCAAATTCAACAATTTGGGTTGAAGTTCCTAAGTTAACAAATAATATTAATACAACAGTTTATATGTATTACGGGAACAATGATGCTTTATCTTTGTCAAATTTTTCGGTTGCAATGACAAAATTGATAGTTGATAGCGATCATTTAGGTGTCTATCATGCTGATGAAGGTTCAGGAACTTCAATTTTTGATGAAACAGGTAATAATAACATGACCTTATCAAACTCGTCAATATGGGTTGGTGTTGATGGAGGTACTTCTGGTCTTGATGGAGGTTCACAATTCAGTTCGGGTAATTCATTGGATTTTGCTGGGACTTATTATGCTGAAATAAATAATGTCCTTGACAATGTTAGTGAAAATGGACAAGTATCATTTTGGTTCAAATTTGACAATACTTTTAACGCTTCTGCTACTACATCTCAAAGATTGTTTACTAAATTTAATAATAATAGTCCATTTGATTTTATTGATTTATATGCAAACGAGGTAGATGGTAAATTACAGCTTAGAAAATGGAATAATGGCAGTGCTAAAAATATAACCACCTCGAAGACCTCATGGACAGGTGGGACTTGGTATCATGTTAGGGTTGCTTGGGGTTATGAAGGTCTTTTTATATATATTAATAATTCCCTTACTGATGGAGCTGCTGATTATAGTGTAAGAGATAGTTTTGGCAATGGTACTTTAGCTGATTTTACTTGGGGTGCTTATTGGGATGGGACAACAAGAACACAGTCTTTTGAGGGAGAAATGGATGAGCTAGAAATATCATCTAGTCATAGGTCTGCTATTAAAGCAAAAGCTAACTATGAGCGAAGGAAGGTTGTTTCAGACCCTTGGGTGAAATACGAAAATAATCCAATAATAGGTCATATTCATTCATCTATTGATAGATGGATAGGAGAATCAAATATCCTAAAATTGAATAATACCTATCATGCATTTTTCACTGGGGGCAATAACACTGGGGGAAATCATCTCAATATTTATTATTCAAATAGTTCTAATGCATTAAACTGGACAAATTCAACACTTGTTATAGAAGACCATCTGCGTGCTTATGTGATGAAAGACAAAATTAATGAAAAATGGTATCTATATGCTATAGATTGGGATGATGGACAGAATTCATATTACGATTTATACACAGCAGATGAACTTGCCGGGCCTTGGAATAGTCAAAGTAGCGTGTTAACAAAAGGGGGATCGGGACAATGGGATGATTCTCAATTAGGAAATCTTGCTGTAATAAAGGAAGGGTCTAACTACTATATGTGGTATGAGGCTTCTGATGTTGATACTGGAACTTGGGATGTAGGTTATGCAAACTCATCAGATGGGAAGACTTGGACAAAACATAGTAGTAATCCCATTCTTTCATGGGCTAGTGGACCAGAAATGCATAAAATAGGAAACATCTACTATATGATTGGGCATACAGTTTTTAAGCATAGTGGCGTTCTACCGAGTGACATTACATGGTGGACAAGTACGAACAGAATAAACTGGACAGAACAATCACCTACTCCTATAATTCAGCGAAATGCTAATGCCAGCAATGATCAATTAGCAGACGTATGGATTCTTGAAGAGGAAAATAGAACTTTAATGTATGTGTCAGCTCTTCCCGACCAAGTACAAACAACATCAAGAATTTGGGTGTATGTTGCAGAAAACAGAAGCTTATATCAAGCATTATATCCCGAACCGAGTGGTAGTATTGGGTTAGAAGAAAACGAATCTGTTACACCAACAATCTTCTTTTCCTGCTTACCAACTTCTGTACAATTGGACGAACAAATAACTTGTTCATGTTCAGCTACTGATAATTTTGATTCAAGTCCAACTGTTTCATACAGTGTAAATCCTTCAACTTCTTCAACAGGAACTTTCACGACAGAGTGTACTGCAGAAGACGATACAGGAAATTCTGCAAGTTCTTCTATAAGTTACACTGTCAGCCGTGCCAGTGGTGGAGGCTACCCAACCTTTAAACCAAGCCAGGAACAAATGGAAGAGGGTTATGAAAAATCTTTGAGGAAAAACTGGAAAATAGAATTTGAGATTAACAGAGAAAAGAAAATCCTTGAGGTTAAGAAAATTTCAAATAATAAAGTTGTTGTTTCTGTTGATAAAAAAGATTATTCCGTGGATCTGAATGAAACAGGGAAGATTGATTTAGATGATGATGGATATTATGATTTGCAGATTTCTGTGAAAGAAGTGCAGAGTAATGGTTATGCTAAGCTGGAATTCAAGGAAATCCACGAGGAGATTCTTTCTGAAGAGCAGGAGGAACAGCAATCATCAAGTAAATTTAAGATTAGGAAAGATATATGGATTGCAGGAGGATTGGTGGTTTTGATTGTTATTTGTGTGGTTATTCGGAGATTGTTGAAGAAAAAGTGAAACCTTTTTATAGTTTACTTAACAGTAAAAAGTAAGTTATTTTCTACATCAAAAATCTCAAGTCTGACGCCGGAGTCAAGCCAGCCATGAGCGTAGCTGAGAGCTGCGAATGCGTTTATAAAATCACCATTATCCCGGAAGTATTTTGAGTCAGAGACATAGTTGGAAACCATTTCAATAATTTCATCAGCTTCTTTTTCCTTTCCTTTAATGATATTTTTTTTTGCTTCTTCTAAAGCTGCTGACGTTAATCTGAAATATTTTTCAAGTTTTTCTTTTGTTATTTTATCTTTCATTTTTTTATTAGAGCGTTTCCATTTTTAAAATCTTGGATAGTAATCTTTAAATATTCCTGCTTATTTGTTTTTATATGAAAAGAGGAATGAAAAGATTATTTGTAGCTATAGCACTTATAATGATTCTTTCAATAGCCGGAGTATTTGCAGAAAATATTGGCTTGTCAGAGAATACTGAAAAGATTGTCAAGAATGTTGCTGAAAAAAAAGGGATTGGGGAAGAAAAAATAAAAAGCATAGAAGAAGTAGATTTTAATAAATTACCTGAACAGATTGACGTGGAAAACATAGATGAGACTTATCTATCTGTCTATGAAGTTAATTATGGAGAAGATAAGCCAATTTTTGTTTTAACTGTTTCTGACAAGGTTAAGGAAATAAAAGAAGAATCTAAAGTTTCAATGCTCTTGAATTTTGGTTACTCAGGAATAATGTCTGGTTCTGGATTTTTGAAGACAGCAACAGAGGTTGAAACAAGTCTGGAAAAAGGGTATGTCATGGTTCATGACGGTAGCATTACAGCTGTTTCAACAAATCTTGAGGTATTTGAAGAATCTTCAGGAAATTTAGAAATTGTTGTTTATGTAAACGGTGAGAGAGTTGGGTTTGGAAATTTGATTGGTACAGTGAGCTCAGGAGTAAAAAGAGATTATGCAGTCCAGTCTGTTGATGTTGTCAATTTTGAAGCAGGAGATATTATTTCTGTTCTATTGAGAGCAAGTAGTGACGCTATCGCAGGAAATTCTACATGGGGCGATGTTACAACTCTGGTTGAGATTACAACAGCGGATTAAGGTATCCATAAACTAGAATCACACAAAGTTTTTAAAGGAAGTATGCTTAAATTTCTTTATGGCTGAAAAAACAAAAGTTACTATAGCTATCTTGGTTGCAGTAATTGTAGTTCTTGCTTCTATTGTTGCTTATACTTTTTTGGTAAGGCCAAAAATTAGTGGTTATGTTAGTCTTGGATATAATGATGCTATCGCGGATATTGCACAAAGAGCAGTCCAGTGTCAGCAACAGCCAATTATATTGCCTGTTGGACAGGATGAGCAAGGGAATACACAAGTTAGGTATCTTGTAGCTATAGAATGTTTCCCTGACAGATTCCCTGAGTTATTTGAAGAGAATCAATCGACAGGAACTTCCTGAGATGAATAAATATGAATGCTTATTTTTTCTAAGAAACCTTTAAATATATTATTTATTTTCTCTTTTTGTAGTTACCCTACACATTAAGATGGCTTATAAGAAATATATTAAGAGAGGTGGTAAAACTTACGGACCATATGTTTATCATAGCAAAAGGGTTGATGGAAAAGTTGTGTCAGAGTATATAGGTCCTCAGAAGAGGGAAATAAATTACAAAAAAATTTCTCTGGTTCTTTTAGGAATTTTTGTTTTTTTAACGCTTGTTTTTTTTCTTAGAAACTTTAAAGGCGAAGTAACGGGGAGGGCTGTTCTTGATTTTGATGTGAATTATTCTTATTTAGAAAAAGGAATTGTTGAGGGTAGTTTGAATCTTTCTTTAGAGGAAGAAGATTTTATTCCGGCGACATCAAAAATCATTTTTGAAAATGGGGGAAATATTTCAGAGTTTTATTTAAAGGATTTAATACATGATTCAGAAATTATTGAGAAGGAAATTCCTCATTTGGTTTATTTTGATTTGATTGTTGAATTTGGAAAGAAAGTTTCTGAGATTAATGAAACAAATGAGACCACTGAAGAAGATACCGAAGAAACTGAAACCAATATCACCATTAACGAAACTATCACTGAAATCATTAACGAAACTATGGGTGATAATGAAAGCGGTCAGGCGACTGGCGGAGGAGAGGAAACAGCTAATGAAACTATTGAAGAAAATGAATCTAATGATGAAACAAATGAGACCACTGAAGAAACTGAAGAAAGCGAAAATAGCGAGGATGTTGTAACTAGTGAAAGCGAGGTTGAAGAGACTGAAACTGATGAGGTAATTGAAAAAGAATCTAAAGAGGATGAAGTTAATGAAGCTGGTGAAGAGAGTGGTGAAGCTCCTTTAACAGGAGAAACAATTTCAGAGACTGAAAATCAGATGCTTATTTTAAAAATCGCGAAGATTATTTCTGGCTTTTTTTTGAGTTTAAGAACAACTGGTTATGCAACTGAAAATTCTGTGGTTATTCCAGGAGAAGTCTCTTTTAATCAGGATTTTGTTCATAATTTTGAAAAAGGAGAAGGGCTGGAGAGTGTGGTGATTGAACCAGGAAGTGTCAGGACAGATTCAAAAAATTTATCTGAAGAAGATATTGAATTAAAAATTGAAGACTGCAAAGTGATTGTTTCTACTAATTATTCTGAAATCGCTGAAGGTTTTTCTGGCACTGATTTAATTATTAATATTTCTGATCTGAATATGACTTTTGTGCTGGGGGAATTGAAGATAAAAATTGTTGAGCCCGGTTCTGGAAAAGAAGTATTTTCTTTCTTAGCAATAGTAGAGGAGGGCGGAATAGGAGAGAATATCACAGAAATTAATGAAACAAAAATGATTTTTTTACCAGAAGTTATTGAACTAAGTGATTCAGAAAGAGACATCCTTTTCAGGGAATTTGGAGAGAATATAACTATGAATGTCAGTGAGGCGAAGGAAAAGAACAATCTCCTTGTTTTGAAATACGAGCTTGCAGATTACAAGATGATTCGTTCTTATGACCTTGACTTAAACAGAGAAATCATTGAGTCTTTTATGGAAAGGGACAGAATCAAATTTCTTAAAGACATTGCAATGACCCTTTCGCATGAAGAGGAACCAGGTGAAAAAAGGGATGAATTTTTAGGAGAGTGGTCTGTTTAAAATTTAGGAGGAAGATTAAGCATTTTTCTTATAATAAATTTTGGACTGGTGATCTCTGAAATTATTGATGATAAGTGCAGTCTCCCAAAAGCAATATTGAGTATTCCTTCGTGGACAGGAATCCTTGAAGATTCTGAGAATTTTTTTATCACATCATCAATTTCTTCTTTTGTTAGTATGATGGGAGTACTTTTACGGCCCATTGTCCCAGAGACAAAGATTTTTTGATCAGGACCAAAACATTCTATTATCTTTACAAAAGGATCATTTATCAGAGGATTTAATTTTTCGAGATCAATTTCTCTATGAGTTGGCACAGGTCTTATGTATCTGACTGTTTCCGGAAGAGGGGGTTCTGAAATTCTAAGAGGTAGAAAAGAATGAGAAGGTCTCTTAGTTGCGGGTATTTTAACAGGGTATTTAGGCTCTTTTTTAAATTCTTTTTTTATGTTTTCAATAGAACCAATTAAAGGAGTTTCCTCTTTCTTTAGCTGAAATACTCTCTTATTCTCTTCTTTAAGCTTTTCATGAACTATTTTTTTTAATTTTTCTTTCGGAGGTAATTTCTTTTCTATTATCTTTTCTGTTTTGTATTTTTTTTCTTGAGATTCATCCTTAAGAATTCTTTTTACTTCTCTTTTTATTGTCAGTTCTCTGTATTTTTTAGTATTTTTTATCAGCTCTTTCGTGAATTCAAGAATGAAGACTTTTCTAAAGCCTTTCGACGTTTGATTGAGCATTTTAATCAAAAAGAATTTTTTCTTTCATTAGTTTTTTCTTCATTTGATTCTATGTGCATGTGGTCTTCTTGTTCAGAGAATCCTTGTCTTGGAGGAAGGCGTTTCATAGGTCTTTGAGGGGGGAGCATCATTGGTCTCTGAACCTGGGGGGGAGAATATCTTTGCATTTCCGGGAAGCTTTCTTCATATTCCTCTCTTCCTTCTTTACCTTGTTCATGAATCAGAGCTAATCCTTTCCCAATCAGACCTGCATGCTTGGAAATAGTATCCAGTTTTTCAAGAATTTTTTTTGTGTCTTTGCTATCTCCTCCTGATTCCAGATCTTTTTTTGCGAGAGTTTGAGCAGAAATTTCAAATAAATTAAGAAGTTTTGAGATTTCGCCTGAAAGATCATCAAATTTTTTAGAGAGATTTACCATAACTTTTTGAAGAGCAACGAAATTATCTGTGAGTACTCTGTCCAATCTTATTTCTTTTACCGATTCATATTTTATTTTTGTCGAACCTCTTTTTTTCCTGGTTGTTTTTTTTGTCTTTTTTACTGTTACAGTTTTTGCTTTTCTCTTCCTCTTTTTTTTAGCTGTGCCCTTTTTCTTTTTAGAAGTCTTAGCCATGTATATTAGTGGTGTTTTTTATTTATAAATATTTGGCAGAAGACTAAATACTAATATTTAATATTTAAAAAATATCCAGAACATTTTCTTCCTTTTCTTCTTCTTTTGGCTTCACACCCACAGCTTCTTCAACCTTTTCAACAATTTCTTCTATTGCTTCTGCTCCTTCTTCTATGTTCTCTTTTACCTCATTTATAACTCCCAGCTCTGGTTCCGTGTTTTGTTCTTCCTCTATCTCTTTAAGAGGTTCTGCTCCCTTTATCGTTGGGGCTTCTTCTTTAACAATCTTATTTTCATTTTCTTCCAGAGTTTTTTCTCCGGTATATGGAGGAAGAGGTTTTGGTTCATTCGCTTCTTCAGGTTTTTGTTCATCTTTAGACAATCCAGATTCCGGTTTTTTTTCAAGTTCAGAAATATAAGAAGCAATGTCTGCAGCCATGTCAGAGTTTACACTTATGCTGTCTATCCCTTTTTCAATAAGGAATTTAACCATTTCTTTCCTGCTTCCTGCCTGACCGCAGATGCTTGTTTCAACACCTTTTTCCTTGCAGACTTTTATTACATATTCAAGCTGGTGGAGGACAGAAGGATGCATTTCATTGTAAATATTTTGGACTTGTTCATTTCCCCTGTCAACAGCTAAGGTATATTGGGTCAGGTCATTTGTTCCGAAGGAAATAAAATCTATGCCTTCATCGCAGAGTTCTTTTATAACCTGAACAGATGCAGGTGTTTCTATCATTACTCCTACTTTTGCCTGGCTGAATCCGATTTCATTGATATACGATTTTATTTTTTTGATTTCTTCAACAGAGATTATCTGTGGTGCTAGGATGCCTATCTTGCTTCCGTTCTCGAAAACACGCTTCATTGCATTTAATTCTGATTTTAAAATTTCAGGATGTATTAAGCCATATCTTATACCGTGCATTCCTAACATTGGATTTGTTTCTATTTCTTTTGAAGCACCTTCGAGATTTTGGAATTCATCGCTTCTTATGTCAGATGTTCTTACCCAGATTTCTTCAAAATATTCTGCTATTTCACTGAGTCCTTTGTAGATAATCTCCTCGTATCCTTTCATATTTTTACTCTGCAAGAAATATTGGGGGTGTTTTCCTGACTCAGCAATTATTCCTTCAAGTCTTGCAAGACCAACTCTTTTCAGACCTGTTTTTGCAGCACGTTGCGCAAAACTCGGAAGGTCAATTATAACTTTAAGTTTTGTTTTTGTTTCAGCAGTTACTTTCTTGATTTCTTTCTGGGCAGTTTCAGCAACTTTTCCTTTGTATACTTTTCCTGTGTAGCCGTCGACAGTAATTACCTCTTCTTCTTTGAGTTTTGTTGTTGCTGTTTGTGTTCCTACAATAGCAGGAATTCCCATTTCTCTTGATACTATTGCTGCATGCGCTGTGAGTCCTCCTTCATCTGTGACAATTGCTGCACATCTTTGCATTGTTACAACCATATCTGGATTTGTCATTTCTGTAACAAGGATATCTCCTTTCTTTACTTTCCCTAAATCGTCAAGATTTTTTACTATCCTGATTTTTCCAGAGCCGATTCCAGGAGATGCTGCAAGCCCTTTTAGTATGACTTCACCGCTAAGTTCTTTTATAGTACCTGCCTCTGCCCGCTTCTCAAGAGTTGTTATTGGTCTTGTCTGCACAATGTAAATCTCATTGTTCTCAATTGCAAATTCAATGTCCTGGGGTTTTTTGTAATGGTCTTCAAGCTTTAAGGCAATTTCAGCAAGAGTTTTTATTTCATTTTCCTTGAGCACCTGCTGTTTTGATTTTTCTTCTTTAAGTTTCACGACTTGCTTTTTCCCAGAGGAGTCACGGGTTATGGCAATCTTTTTTGTTCCAATTTCTTTTTCTTTAATTTTTAATTCTGATTCCTTGCCTTGTTTTGATTCTGGTTTGGAGAGAACATACCTGTCAGGCGAAATCTGTCCTGAGACAATTCCCTCACCCAAACCAAATACAGCTTCTATAATTACATCGTCTTTTTTCATAGAAGGGTCTTTTGAAAAGATAACTCCGGACTTGTCAGAATCAACCATTTTTTGGACAATGACTGAAAGGCTTGCCTGTTCGTGCTTGAATCCTTTTTTGTTTCTGTAATATGTTGCCCGCGGCGTGAAAAGTGAAGAGAAACATTCTTTTATTTTTTCCAAAAGCTGCTTTTTTCCTTTTACATTTAAAAAAGTTTCTTGCTGACCTGCAAAACTTGCATCTGCAAGGTCTTCTGTTGTAGCTGAGCTTCGGACAGCAACAAAAGGTTCTCCAGATACTGAAGGTGTTTTGATAATTTCATAAGCTGGTTGCTCCTTTAATCCGGCTTCTTCTGCTCCCAAGTCCTCGTAAGCTTCAATAATTTCTTCTTCCATTTCAGGAGGCATTGCGGCTTTTTCTATCATTTCGCGAATCTCTTTTGTAAACCTGTTCAGCTCGTCTGTTTCCTCATAATTAATTTTCCCGAGAATTTCTTTTATTTTTTCATCGAGACCCGCTTTTTTTATATAATAGTTATAAGCCTGTGCTGTGACGGCAAATCCCTGCGGAACAGAAATTTTAAGTTTGTAAATTTCTCCAAGATTTGCCCCTTTTCCCCCTGCAACATTTCCCGAATTTTTATCAAGCTCAGAAAACCATTTTATGAAATCAGGGTGTTTTATCTTTTCTTTTTTTTCCTTTATTACCGCTGAAACCTCTTTTTTATTTTCCATTTCTAAAAAAAGTCAAGTTAGTTAATAAAGGTTTTTGTTGATTTTCTTATTATCAAAATTTATAAACACCTCCAGCTTTTATTTTTTATGGGATTTATTAAAGGAAGTTTGCTGTTTATTGTTTCTGTTGTGTTTTTTGTAATGCTCATTTTTGGGTGTGTTTTTCTTACAATATTCCTTTCATTGAAATATGAAAACGTTGAGAAGGAATTTCCTGTGATTGCAGAAAATTTAACTGATGGAAAGTTCAATCTTATTGAAGAAGACTTTAATCTGACTAAAGAAATGGAAAAGGCTTCAGAGTTTATGGTTGATCATTGCAATCAGAGTTATACACTTCAAAACAGTCAAAATGATACTTTACAAAATCAAAATGCTTCTGATGTTCAAAAGTCTTCTGAAGATTTACCTGTGTCTTACGTTTTTTCAGCAGGCGGTTATGTTTTTGTTATTCCCTGCAGTTTGCTTGATGAGCTTGATGAAAATCCTCAGGCTTTGACTGAATCAGGAATTTCAAACATAGTGAATCATATTTACTACGAAGAATATGACTGCAATTTCTGGGACTGTTTTAAGAAAGCTGCGCCGGATTTTTCTTTTTCCTCTCTTTTCAGGGAAAAACAAATAGGGTGGAAAGGAACACTTTTTCTTGTTTCAGAAAAAGCAAGAGATTACTGGCATGAAAAGTTTAATTCTGCCCTTATTGTTTTGCTTGTTTTGACTGTTCTTATTTTCTTATTGACAGGGCAAAAACAAAATACTCCCTTAATAATCGGAGCTCTGATGATGTCTTCTTCATTTGTTTTACTCTGGTTTAAAAATATTTTTGAAGGAGTCACAAAAATCTATTTAGTTTTCCTTAGTTTGTTTTTTAGTAAAACAGGGACTGTTTTCTGGATTTTATTTATCTCTGGCCTAATCATATTTTCTGCAGGCATTGCTTTGAGATTCTTACAAGATGATTCCCTTAAGAAAAAGTTTTCCAAGAGAGATATCCTTGAAATTATAAAGGAGGAAATTCATAAAATAAAAGAAAGAGGAGCAGCTGCAAAAGAGGAAAAAAAAGGAAGAAAATTTAAAGAAGTCAAAGAAATGAGATTACTTTTTATGATTTTTTGAGTCAGATTTTTCCTTTTCCTGTCTTTCGAGGAACCTTCTTATGAATTTTTTATAATCCTCGTTGCCGGTTTTTATTTCTTTTATTGAAAATACCGCCATACCGCCTTTTTCATGCTTTTCTGTTTTTATATAAGATCTTAAATGATCGTTCATTTTTTCGCTTATTAAAATATCGTTTTCTGCAATAGAGGAAATTTTCTTTGCAGCTGTCATAAGAGCCCCCAGACTCATGAATTTGAAAACTCCTGATTCTCTGTCCTGTTTGGCAACTATTGTTCCGTAGTTTAATGAAATACCAAAGTCTATTTTTTGTTTAAACATCCTGTTGTGGTGTGAAAGTATTTCATTTGTTTTTTGTGCAATTTTAATTGTTGCTGGCTCGTTTTTGAACGTCCTTGTTTTTATTGAGGAAATAATAAAGAATAAAATATTGTTGCTTTCGTATGTTACTGCTTTCTGGCTTTCTGCGAAGTCAACTATCTTCTGAATTGTTTCTTTTGCATTGCTTTTTTTTGTCTGGATGTCTTTGATATTCTTTATATTGAGAGCAATAACATTTACATTTTGCTTTTCTCCTTTTATGGAAAGAGAGAACTCTGCTTTGTTTCCTGACTTTACGAGAGCTTTTTTTGAAGACTGAAAGGGCTTGGCAAAGGCAGACTCTTTTGTTTTTGTTCCTGTTCCTTTCTTCCCTTTTTTTCTGACTTTGGATTTAATGTATCCTACAAAAGTTCTCTGGTATCCTCTTTTAAATACAATAAATGTAACAAATCCCAAAAGTAATGTTATGAATATCCAGACAATAGGATTCTCTATTACACTTATTTTTCCTGATACTCTTTTGATGTCTGTAACTTTTCCGGTAAGTGCAACTTCCTTAGAAACAGAATAATCCCCTGATGTGACTTCTACTTCATAATGACCATCAGGTGCACTTAATCTGTAAATCTGGCTTTCTCCCAAATCAAGATAAACATCTATTCTGAGCGTCTCATCTCCTAGTTTAACAAGGGCTGTTTTATTGTAGGGAATATTTCCTGTATTTGTAATCGTTAGAGTCCTGTTTATTATTTCAATGCTTATGTCTTCTTTTTTGATTATTTCAAAAACAGATTCTGCATTGAACTCCTCGCATTCTGAAGTAACTTTCCATTCGCCGGGAAGCTCATTTTTTGAAATCCAGAATTCAATAAACTCGCCTGTTTCAACCTCTTTCTGTTCAGCGATTTTATTCCTTCTATTTTTTATTGTCAAAGTAGCTGTTGAAGGAATTTCTTCTCCTGTCTGATCATGAAGTATTGTTTTAACTCGGAGATTAGTTCCGGGTTCTACCTTTTTTTCATCAAAGATTATCTCAAGACTTGTTGGGACTTGTTTTATCCTTATGTTCCGGTTCAAAAATCCTTCATTTGTTGTTTGCCCTTCTGTGTCAAGTTCATAAACATTCATCTTTAGTATATATGCTCCTGCTGCCATGTTCTCAGGAATGTCAATATTTATTGAAAAAAATTCTTTGTTGACTTTTTCAGACTGAGTTAATAATGTTTTATTTCCATAGTTGACTGAAACTTTTATAAAACCTACAATAGGATTTCCATCTTCTCTTATAGCCTGTCCTTCAATTAAAATGCTTCCGTTAGGATTGATCTCTGTGGCAGAAATCTCTGCATTTACTGTTATTTTATCTGAAATTTTGAAATCTTTTGTTGAGGTTGATTTACCTCCAAATAAAACTTTTATGCTGCATTTTCCCTTCAGATCATCGATGAATTTCTTTTCAAGAGGCAGAATAAGATTTCTGCTTTCTATCCCATCTTTTTCAAGAGAGATTATCCCTTGCGGGAAATTTTTCGTTGTGTCTTCACAAATTAATTCCATGTTCAAAAAATCACTTTTTTCTGTTTTTGTTGAGATTGTTACAGGGACAGATATAGTATCCCCCAAGTTGTAAATTTCCTCTGGCTGCTGATTAATTATTATCTCTGCAGATATCAGGGGTAAAAGCAAAAATACAAATAACAGAATCGAAGGAAACACCTTTCTTTTTTTCATAGATATTAAAGTCGGAGATTATTTATAAATATTTAGTCGTTTTTGTTAAAGTTTAAAAATAAGAATTGCATGTATTTGATATGAAGAAAGGCTCAGTTAAGGTGACTCCTTGGAAGGTTTCAGGAAAAATAGATTATGAAAGGCTGATTAGGGAGTTTGGCGTTGAAAAGTTAAATGATAAAACTCTTGAAAGAATTAAGAAATACACAAAAGAGCTGCATTTTATGTTAAGAAGAAAAATCTTTTTTGCACATAGAGATCTAAATTGGTTATTAGATGAATTTGGAAAAGGAAATAAGTTTTTTCTTTACACTGGCTGTGGTCCCTCTGGTCCGATTCATTTAGGACATCTGGGAATATGGATTTTTACAAAATGGTTACAAGATGTTTTTGATGCGGAGTTATGGTTTCAATTTACTGATGACGAGAAATTTTTATTTAAGAAAAAATCATATAATGAAATAAAAAAATGGACTTATGAAAATATGTTGGATGTAATCGCTTTAGGATTTGACCCTAAAAAGACACATTTTCTTATTGATACAAAACATGCTGGCTTGTTATATCCAGAAGCAATAAAATTTGCCAAAAAAATAACTTTCTCAACTATCAAATCTGCTTTTGGGTTTACTAACAACCGGAATATTGGGGAAATTTTTTATACAGCAATGCAGGCTGTTCCTGCGATTATTCCAAGTGTTCTGAAGAAAAAGAAAATCCCGTGTTTAATCCCTTTGGCTATTGACCAGGATCCCCATTTTAGACTTGCGAGAGATATTTATCCTAATTTAGGTTATTATAAACCAGCAATTATTCATAGTATATTTTTACCTCCTTTAATAGGGGTAAATGGAAAAATGTCCAGCAGCGACACTGCCGCATCAATTCTTACAATAGACTCCCCGAAAGAAGTTGAGAGGAAAATAAAAAAATATGCATTTTCAGGCGGGAAAGATACTACAAAAGAGCATCGGAAAAAAGGAGGAAACCCGGATGTTGATGTTTCATTTCAATATTTGAAAATGTTTTTTGAGCCAGATGATAAAAAGTTAAAACAGATTGAGGATGATTATAGGAACGGGAAAATGCTTACCTCTGAGTTAAAAGAGTATCTGATTAAGAAAATAAATGCGTTCTTATCAGAGCATCAGAAAAAAAGGGAAAAGGCTAAAAATGAAATTGATAAATTTATTTACAAAGAAAAATGAAAATCCTAACTCTCCATGTTGACTACATTAAGTTTAAGCCGCTAAAAAAAGCACTTAAGTTTGCAAAGGAACTTTCTGAGTCAGAGAAAAAAGAGCAGAATGTTTCAGAGGCATTGGTTGTGCTGGCAGCTGTTGAAAAAGGAGATAGTGTTGCGGAAAGTGTTAAAGAGTTTGTGAAAAATGTGAAGGATATCGCAGAGCAGGTCAAGGCGAAAAAGATTGTTCTTTATCCTTATGCGCATCTTTCAAATAATCTTGCTCCCCCTGAAATTGCAGTTGAAGTTTTGGAGAGAGCTGGGGAAGAACTTGGGAAAGATTTCAAAGTTATGAAAGCGCCTTTTGGATATTATAAGGAATTTGAGCTGAAAGTTAAGGGGCATCCTTTGAGTGAGCTATCGAGGGAAATTGGCTCACCTTTTATCAAAGGAAAAGAAGAGAAAATTGACTCCAAGAATATCTTAAGGAGCATTGGGAAAAGCATTCTCGACAGAAGCAAACTGAAGGAAAATGACCACAGGATTTTAGGGCAGGAGATGGACCTCTTTTCTTTTAACGACGTGGCGCCTGGCAGCCCTTTCTGGCACAACAACGGACTTATTATCTATAATGAACTTGTTAATTTTATGAGGGAAGAGCTAAAAAAAGAAGAATACACAGAAATAAAAACCCCTGAAATTCTCGACAAAAAATTATGGCTTTTGTCAGGTCATTGGGAAAAATACAGGGAAAATATTTTTTTATCTGAATATGAGAAAAGAGAATTTGCAGCCAAGCCAATGAATTGCCCGGGGGGTTTGATTGCTTTTAAGCTAAAGCCAAAATCTTATAAGGACTTTCCTTTGAGGATTGCAGAATTTGGAATTGTGCACAGGCAGGAGCTTTCAGGGGTTTTGTCCGGATTGTTCAGGGTTATTGAATTCACGCAGGATGACGCACATATTTTCTGCGAAGAAAAACAGTTAGAATCAGAAGTTTTGAGGGCAATAAAACTAATGAAAAGAATTTATGATAAATTTGGTTTTGGATATGAAATAGAATTTTCGACAAGACCTAAAAAAAGAATAGGGGGTGATGAGGTTTGGGATAAGGCTGAAAAAGCTCTTGAAAATGTTTTGAAGAAAAATAAGATAAAATACAAAATCAATAAAGGAGATGGTGCTTTTTACGGACCGAAAATTGATTTTCATTTGAAGGATTCCCTTGGAAGAAAATGGCAGTGCGGAACTATCCAGGTTGATTTTTCCATGCCTGAAAGATTTGGGCTTGAGTACAATGATAAAGACAACAAGAGGAAAAGGCCTGTGATGATTCACAGAGCTATTTTTGGCAGCCTGGAAAGATTTATCGGAATTCTTTTAGAGCACACAAACGGGAGGCTTCCTACGTGGCTTGCTCCGATTCAGGTCAGAGTGCTTAGCTTTACAGATAGGAACAAGAAATATGCCGAGAAAGTAATAAAAAAACTTGCAGAAAAAGTTCCTTGCTTGAGAATTGATGCAGACTTCAGGGCAACCACTGTCCAGAGCAAGGTTAAAGATGCTGAGCTTATGAGAGTTCCTTATATTGCTGTTGCAGGCGACAAAGAGCAGAAATCAGGAAAAATAGCTTTAAGAATTCGTGGGAACAAAAAAATTAAGAAAATAAAGCTGGAAAAATTTGCAGAAATGATTAAGAAGGAAATTGCAGAGAGGAAATAGTTCTAGGCGGAAAAAATATAAATAATCTAATTATTAAAATATTATGAATCTTCAATTTTATCTGGAAAAATTAAGGTTGTCTGATGTTTTTAAGGGATTTATGAAAGAAAATCCAAAGGCGTATTTGTGCTCTGGTTTTTTTACAATAGACAAGGAAGGAAAAGATAACCAGCGCCATCTTGATTTTTATATCCCTAATAAAGGAGAGATGTTTAGCTTTAAATTTGAGAAAGCTGGACAGGTTGAGAAAATTCCTGTTGAGATGATAAATAAAAATGCTCCTGAAATAATAAAAATGGATTTGGGTTTTGATTTTTACTTTAGCGAGATAGAAAAAATGATTCTTGATGAGATGGAGGCGCAGAGTGTGAAAAATAAGATTCAGAAAATAATCTTTTCTCTGCAAAGTCATGAAGGGAAAAACCTTCTTGTCTGCACTGTTTTTGTTTCAATGCTTGGACTTCTGAAAGTAAACATTGACTTGGAAGGTAAGCAGAGAAAACCAGAAATAACATTGTTTGAAAAAAAGAACTTTTTTGATATGTTAAGAAAATCTTGATTATTTCTTGAACTTAAGGATTTTTATATTTCCAAGCAAATGTTTTTTTTCAGTTAGTTCTTTGTTGAGTATTTCAACTTCCTTTGTGTTTAGTTCAATTATTCCTGAGCTCTCGTCTCCTCTAAAACATAGGGCAATTTTTGCATTTTTTGGTTTTTCAAAATCCTCATTAATTATTATTTCCTTTAATTCACCTGATGTTTCAAGCCTTGTTACTTTTCCCCTATCCAGTTTTTTTGTTTTTACTTTCATAATTCAAAGATTAAAGGTTATTTTATAAGAATATGTGGACTTCAAAAGATGTTTTAAAAGATACGCCCCGACCGGGATTCGAACCCGGGTCACGGCCGTGAAAGGGCCGCATTCTTGGCCTCTGAACTATCGGGGCTTAGTAGATAAAAAGAATTATCAAAATTAGTTTTTAAAGATTAACTTTTATGAAATCTTTTCTTTTTCCCTTCTTTTCTCTATTTTTTTGGATTCTCATTTCTTTCTTTTAGGAATAATTATCCATGCTAGCAAGTAAGCCACTATTCCAGCTCCCATGGAGAGAACAGTTATAATAGCCCATAAAAGTCTTATTATTGTTGGGTCAACGTCAAGAAATTCTCCTAATCCGCCACAAACTCCTCCAATAATTTTCTCTTTCCTGCTTCTGTAAAGTCTTTTTTTGACCATTTGAGTATTTTAATTCAAATGAGCCTGCTCGGATTTGAACCGAGGACCCCTGCCTCTCTTAGAAAATCCAAGAGATTTTAATCCTTGCGAATTAACTTCCTATAAGAGCAGTGCTCTGACCCGGCTGAGCTACAGGCTCCTTATTACTTAAGAAATAAAATGTTTATAAATTTATAGAATTTCATCTAGAATATTTTAATCTTTTTTAGGGAACAGAACTTTCAGCATTTTTCTTAAATTTTCATCCAGAAAACAGATATCCCCTGTAGTAATTATACTCCATTCTACTAAGGTAAATATTGGGGACTAATTTAGTTCTTAATCCAATAATTTTCAGAATTGTTCTATTTTTCAATTAATGCATTTTTACCTTACAATCTCTACATGTAAGTAAAAAGGAAAAACATTTCTTCCGTCGGTAAAAGTATATTTTTCCTTAGTGTAAGTAAAATTTATAAAAGATAAAACCATTGATTTAACAGGCGAGAAGAGAAAACTTCCCACTGTTTAATTTTAATAAAAGAGGAAAATATGGAAAAGTCTCTAAAAATAAGATATAATACAAAAGTATTTGTTAATATTCTCCTTACTTTTAGTTTAGTCATTTTTTTTGGTGTGATTTCTTCAGCTGAGATTAATGACACTCTTCATATAAATCTCCAGACAACATATGACAATGGAACCATTCAGTCAGGGACTTTCACATTTGCATTTAACATAACAGAGAATTCAAGTTCAAGCTGTTCAGGACCTGTTGTTTACAATCATTCATTAACTGAGACCACAGATACAAGAGGAATTGTTTCAATTTATTTGCCGACAGCTGGTTCTGGCGGTGGTAATTTGAGTGAGCTGGATTTTGATAAGCAGTATTATCTCTGTTATTCCCGTGACGGAAGTTTGAAAGATGTTTCCCAGCTTGGCCGTGTTCCGTATTCTTTCAGAGCAACACAAGTTAATCTGAGTGAGATAACTGTGGATTCTAATTTAAATATGACTGGCTTTAATGTGACAGCTTCTTGGTTTAAAGGGATTTATGACTGGATTGTGGGTGTTTCAAGTCAAAATTATTTTACCTTCAACGGAACACAGCTTGATTTTAATGAAAGTCAGTTAAATACAACAATTGATTCCAAGATTAGCTCTGGAAGTGTGAATAATTCTGATTTTCTTGATGGTTATGACTCAGGCTTTTTCATGCCGCTGAATAAAAGCGTTTATGGAGATTTTGATTTTAATGGAGGCTGGATAGGAGGAGGTGTAAGTATTTCAGGCGGAGATATTTATACACAGACACTTTATGTTTATAATATTACTAGTTTAACTGTTTCGAATTTAAATATCAACGGAAGCCTTTTTCCGCAGGAAGGATTTAGCAAGGTTTTCGATATAGGCTCTGCTGACAGAACATGGAGAGATTTGTATCTTGGCGGGGAAATTTCAAGCAACGGCACAGGAGATAATTACTTTTTGGGTAATGTCGGAATCGGGACGATTTCCCCACAAAACACTTTGAATATTATTGGTGACATAAATGCAACTGGATTAATTTATGGAAATGGAAGTCAGCTTACAAGTATATCAGAAACAGACCCCCACTGGACAGCAAATTGGACAGCAGACCAATATCTATTAAACACAGGCGACACAGCACCGACAGGGGATTACGATTTTAATAGCGGAACTTTGTTTATTGATTCAGTAAATCATAGAGTTGGAATAGGAACGGTGACACCATTAACTCCTCTGCATGTAGAAGGTACTGGTTCACCACAAATAAGAATCAGGTCAACTACTTCAGAGGGCAATGCTTCACTTAATTTTATGGAGGGTGGGAATGTTGGAGTCTTACTTTATTATAAAGGCTTAGGAAATGAGTTAATTTTTTATGATACTACTACTGGTGGAACAGCTCTTATGACGATAGAAAGAGCAGGAAATGTTGGAATCGGGACAGACAATCCCTCAGAGATATTACATTTAGAAA
The DNA here is from genome assembly GCA_964609265.1 of Candidatus Woesearchaeota archaeon. Lineage (GTDB taxonomy): Archaea > Nanobdellota > Nanobdellia > Pacearchaeales > GW2011-AR1 > ASMP01. Next base: position 4,027 of record CAZSQR010000003.1, on the reverse strand, counting down.
GAAATGGATTAGGAGTTCATTCAACTATTCAAAATGACCTTTATACATCATCTACAGGAGAGGGTAATATTCCCGCTTTAATTTTAAGGAAATCTCAAAATATTACTAAAGGAGCAATAACTAAACTAGATGTTGGAACAGCTATGGGTAAGATTGAGTTCAAAGCCCCTAATAATGCTGAGACAGTATTTAATCCTGCTGCAAGAATAATTGTTTATGAGGACGCTGGAAGCAGCGCATATCCCCCAGGGCGTATGCATTTAGAAACTTACAGCACATCAGGACTTAATACAAATCAATTAGTTTTGGATAGCAATGGGAATGTTGGAATCGGGACGACGAGTCCAGATGATAAATTTCAAGTTATCGGGAATGTTTTAGCAGGAAAAACTACAACCACGAGAGGAATTTTGAAAGCCTATGCCTTAGATGGAGGTTCTGATGGTTCAGCAGAAGGAACATTATTTTTAGAAGGCAGAGGGGGTTATCAGGACTGGACAATACAGCCTTACCAAAATTCTTTGAGAATGTTTAATAGCGCAACACCTATAACTTCTGCTCCATTTACCATTTCAACTGGTGGTAATGTCGGAATCGGGACAACAAGCCCTCAACAAACACTTCACGTAAATGGAAGCATCTTAGCAAATGAAACAATAAACAGCACAGTTGATGTTTGCATAACAGGCGGGAATTGTTTGAGTGATTCTGGTTCTGGTGGAGAACCATTATGGTCTGGAAATTATTCAGAATTAAGTTCAGGACAGGTTTTATTTGGGCAAATGGAACAGGATGGAAATCTTACTTGGGATGATACAAATAAGAGGTTGGGCATCGGGACGACGAGTCCGAGTTATCCATTAACTGTTAAATTAAACTCAGCAAGTGGAAATGTTTTTGGAATTGTAAATTCGGCGGGGAATCTTCGGATGGTAGAACAGATTACAGTAGGAGACGATGCTTTCCGAGTAATGTATGATTCCGATAATGCTATAAAAATTAGATTATCTACAGCAGGAGATTCATATTTAAACGGAGGCAACGTTGGCATCGGGGAGACGAGTCCGGGGGCAAAGTTGCACATATATGACAGTTCTGCTTACAAAGGGATTGTGTTAGGTGGGGCTGGATACTCAGGTGGGACTCTCTCCAGTGAAGGCGTGGCTTTTGTCCTTGGATACAGTGAACCTGGAAATAGGCAACTCTGGATTACAGAATCGGATTCTGTTGGCATTTCAACACATTCAGCATTTCGGTACATATCAGGAGATCGTATGGCCGGAATTGATGCTGTAACTCCAATTACATCTGAAGCAATAAGACTACCTGTTGAAATTGGAACAGATACATCCAACGTCGCTATAGGAGACCATGGTGAACCCCAATATAATGAGGATTTGCCAGCTAAATTATCTGTGTATGGGGGGGATGGGGATGCTGGTTTAGTTATTGTTCAAAATCCCTCGGCTAATCAAAATTATTTTGAAATTAGGGAGTATTCAGGAGATATGTTAGGTGGGACAACCAAAATGGTTATTGATAGCAGTGGAAATGTCGGCATTAATACAACATCTCCCGGTGAATTATTGGAGGTAGCAGGAAACATTAATTCAACAGGAGGGGATATTTGCATAACAGGCGGGAATTGTTTAAGTAATGTTAGTGGTGGAAGTGGAGGTTTATGGGATTCATCTGGGAGTGATATATATTACAATGATGGAAACGTTGGAATAGGTACAGCGAGTCCTGAAAGTAATCTTGAGATAGCTGCCAATGCTACAGATAGACCAGCGATTATTCTTTCTGATGATAATGGTGGAGATACTGATTATTGGATTGGTATTGATAATGATAATGCAGGAGATGACGATGATAAATTACAGATAGGAAAAGGAATAGTTCCTGGAACAACTCCTTATGTTACTTTAGATAAAGATGGTAATGTTGGTATCGGAGATACAACGCCTGATGGAAGACTTGATATTCATCCTCCTGATTCAACTAATTATGTTAGGTTTTTCCCTTCAGAAAGTGAAAGGTATGGTATGTATACTCATACTTCAAGTGCCTCTGAGAGTGTTGCAGGGATTCGCACAGAAGGTTCAGCTTCTTCTGCTTCATCAGCTCATTCATATGGTATAAAGGCTTTCAGTGAAAATTACGGCTCAGGTAATGCTTATGGAGGTTGGTTTAAAGCTGAAATAACAGGAACAGGGTCTCATTATGGGATTTATGCTGAAGCTGATGACTATGCGGGTGTTTTCATAGGTGGCAACGTCGGCATCGGAACAGAGACCCCTCAAAACACTTTGAATGTGGTTGGAACCTTTAATGCAACAGGGGACTGGTATTCTGCAGGAACCACTATTGTAACAGGCAATCGGGTTGAAGCAGACTCTTTAACACAGAATGACGTGGATTCTTCTGAAATAGCTGCAGACGCTGTATCTGACAGCGAGCTTGACGGAGGATTTGGCTGGACTCTTGATACTGATTTAAACATAGATTCAAACACCCTGGTTGTTAGTCATGATGATGATAAAGTGGGGATAGGAACGTCGAGTCCTTTAAATAAACTTGATATAAATACAACAACGGCAGAAGAGGGTATAAGCTTTGATGGAATGGTTGCAATATCTGGATATAGTGGAAATGATTTGATGAGATTGAATGATGAAGGACATTTTTCTGGTGGTGTGTATACCCCTGGTATCTTTTGGATTGGTGATTATTTACGGGCAGATGGGGGAATCCATGTTGGAGGTTCTGCTGGTGACCCTGGAACTGGCAATCTTGTTGTTGAAGGCAATATAGATGTTGTTGGAGACATACATTCTGGCTCGGGAGATGGGCAGGGTAGATGTCCTAAGGTTTTTACATACGACGCTCCGGCAAACCCTTCCGACCAGTCATTTGACGCTTATGCTCAGTCCGGGGACATAGCTATGAATTTTTATAGTTCTCCCTCATTTGTTTATATGTATGATGGGGACGCCGATACTTGGTTAGTCCTTAATTAAAAAAAGCAAAAGCTATAGTTATAGTTTCAGATGGTGATGAGTGGCATATTGTAGGCGAAGATGATATTGCAGATTAAAATGAAAAAAATTGATGTTGAAATAATAAGGAAACTGAAGGATGGTAGAAAATAAATGTTAGTGATTGGTAGCATTAAAAAAACAAAAATCCTTATAATGTGTTGTTTACTATATAATTTATGAAGAAAATTATGGATGTGAGGAAACGCAGCAGTGTTTTATTAATACTTTTTTTCACACTGATAATATTTTTTTCACAAGTAACATCTGCAGATGTTATTTCGTTAAATTCTGGCGGCGGAGAAGAGTTTGTTCTCACTCCTGACAATTATGTTGAAGGCTTTTTCTCTGGAATTCCAGGAGGAGCTGCCGAAGCACCACCAGAGGAAGAAGAGGAAGAAGGAGGGGGTGGTGGAGGAGGCGGCACGCCTTCCATTTCTATTTTAGTTGAGCCGACAAGATTTGATGAAAATTTAGTGGTAAATACAGCTGTCTCAAGAGTGATAAAAGTTACAAATCTTAGGACATCAAGTTCAGCGACTGTTGATGTTAGTCAGGAAAATCTTGATGGGATTGTTACTCTTGGTGCGACAAGCTTGACAATTGGGCCAAGTCAGACAGTTGAATTAGGAGTTTTCTTCGAAGCGCCTGGAGAGCCAGATGTTTATACAGGGAGAATTCTTATTGGGAATGTAGCGGTTTTAGTTACATTAAATGTAAGAGAAGGGGAACTTTTATTTGATTCAAATATAGCTGTCCTTAACGAGAATTTTGAAGTTCCTCAGAAGGGGGTGCTTAAGACACTTGTGAATCTGATTCCTTTAGGAGATCCTGCAAGGCTTGATATTACTTTAGACTTCACAATAAAAGATTATGCAGGGGAGGTCTACCTCACAAAAAGTGAGACTCTTTTGGTTGAAGAACAAATGGAGTTAAACAGGAATTTTGATATAGGGAATCTTCCTCTTGGGGAATATGTTATTGCACTT
>CAZSQR010000002.1:0-53989 GCA_964609265.1 Candidatus Woesearchaeota archaeon | reverse complement strand
AAGGTATAAGTTATATTTGCTGTATTTAAAATTCCACAACCAGTAACATTTGTTGCTGCTGCACTAGTGAAATTCAGGTTAATCAAAATAATAAAAACTAACAAAACTACAAATAAAGATAACTTAAAATTCTTACTCACCATCTTTTTATAAATAAAAAGAACATATCTTTATAAATGTTTTTTTTACATTGTGTTGGTTGTTAGTAAAAGATAAAAAAAGCCCCCATAGTTCAACCGGATAGAATATTTCCTTGCGGAGGAAAAGACCCAGGTTCAAATCCTGGTAGGGGCATTTTATAAATTAATAATCCTTTAAATTTAATAAAAATTAATCAACAACCCCTGCATCAGTTATATTAAAAACTGTCTCATTGTCTGGCAGGTTTGGTGAGTCAATCATCTTAGCTACACGGCTTCCGGCTTTGCCTCTTCTAAGGTAAATTCTGTATGTTGATGCATGCCCAACAATATGCCCCCCAATTGCTGTTGTTGGATCTCCAAAAAGCTGCGCAGGATTTGCCATAACCTGATTTGTTACATAAACTGCTAAATTATAGGTTTCAGCCAATCTCATAAGCTGATGAATATATCTGTTAAGTTTTTGTTGTCTGTCTGCCAGTTGCCCGCGTCCGGAAAACTCCACACGAAAATGAGCTGTCAGGCTGTCAATAATTAAAAGCTTTATAGATTCTCCATTTTTTATCATTTCTGAAATCTTATCCAAAAGAAGAACCTGATGATCTGAATTAAAAGCACGAGCTATAAAAATATTTTTCAAAACTTTTTCAGGGTTTGCCCCAAGGCACTCAGCAATCTGCTTTATTCTTGAAGGCCTGAATGTTCCCTCTGTATCAATAAAAACACATTTTCCACTTACACCACCTTTTTCTGGCGGAAACTGAACATTTACTGCAAGAGTCAGACCCAGTTGTGTTTTTGCGCTACCATATGCACCAAATGTTTCTGTAATTGACCTTGACTCAATTCCCCTGCCTCCTAAAAGAGCATCAAAATTCTTGCTTCCAGTTGTTATGTAATTTACACTCTCTCTCTTCTTTGCATATTCTGTCCCTTCCACAAATCCAAGGTCTAACATGCCACGGGCTGCCTGGATAGCTTTCCTAGCCACAGCCTGACTCACTCCTGAAGTATTAGAAAGGTCAGAGGGAGTCATCACTGCCAAACTCATTAAATCATAAATTCCAGCTGACTCAAGCTTTGAAGAAACAGCAGGTCCTATTCCAGGCAAATCTGTCAGTTTATATTCTTTTTTTCCTTCTTTAGCGTTTTTATTTTTAGAATCAGAAACAGCCTCCTTAATTTTTTCAACTTCTCCTTTAGATTCTGTTTTTACAGCCATAATTCTCTAAGAAGGGGGGCATTTATAAAGATTTTTTGTCTCTGAGATATATATCAAGCTTTCTCAGAAACACAAAACTAACTAAAAATCTTGGTCTTTTTTTGTCAAATCTTCAGGAACCCTGTATTCTTCCCACCTCACTCTCTTACCTTCAATTGCTTCTTTAATCTTTCTTTCAAAAGGAGATAGTTTTGAATTTCTGCTTTTAACTTCAACAAAGACAACCTCTTTTATACTTTTATCATCCATTCCGTTAAAAACAATTAAGTCAATAGGTTTTCCAATAAATTTACATTCTGTTGGCTTGTATTTAAATCCGGGTAAAAAAGGAGCTAACTGCTCTGAAAACTGGCCTCCAAGCACTGCCCGTGATCTTAAAACAGCATCTTTTCTGTGAATAGGAATTTCTGCTTCCCAGTGCCTGTCCCTTTTTCTGGCGCCAGCACTTTTTCCGATTAAGTAAGCTATTATAAGACCTATAAGAAAAATAACAAACAAAAGGACTGTTGTGACTGTAAACTCTATCATTTTATAAGTATCATGATTTTTCAAGCTCTTTTATAACACCATCAACATCAACTTCTTTCACATCTTCAATGATAATCTCAGGATTGTTGAAAAAGTTGTTAATTCTAACATTTCCCGAGAAAAACATTTCTTTCCCAAGAAGATTTTCTTTTTTCTTTGAAATAGCTTCTTGGTCTTCAAGTTCAGAATCTTCAATCCCAATTCCCTTAAGCGATTCGTGAAATAAAACAGCGCGGATTGAATCTGTGCCGTCGTCAAGAACAAGAGTCATAACCGCTTTTTTCTTAGGAATAACTTTTCCATGCGTCTTGCAAACAAAATCTTTTCCTTCTGTTTCAACCTTTTTTCCGCATTCAGAACAAACATAAAAAAACCTGGGCTCAAAAGCCTGAACAATAAATGCTCTTGTACTAACAGATTCGCCCTTTTTAAAATCGGAAATTCTTTTTTCATGGGAAACTTTTTCTGTAACAATTTCATCATCCCTAAAAATTTCGTCGCTTATCTTTACTTCTGAAAAATTTCCCAAATGAAGCTCATTATCCCTCATTGCTCCGTTCTTAATTTCAACAACAACTCCCTCCTTAATTTCTCCCTTCTCAACCAAAGAAACATGATTTGTGTCCCACAAAACAACCCTTATATTCGAGCTTTTATCAGCTATCCAGAGATTAACAACTTTGGATTCTTCTCCTTTTTTTGTCTTAAACGTCCTCACAGGAGAGATTCTTATAATCTTCCCCACCACATTTACGTTTCTCATCCCTGGAAGTAGCTCATCAATTTTAAGTCTCTCGCCCTCAAAAGAAATCCCCAACTCAGAAGCAACTACCTGCGCAGCCCCTTCTTTACTGATAAGCCCTGAAAGTTTTGACCTCTTAGCCTCAATCTTGGCTTCAATTTCCTCTTTCTTCAAGCCAGAAAGTTTAGAGATTTTTTCAAGAATTCTTTCGTAATTACTTTGATCCATTTTGTATTTATGAACAAAAAACTCATTATTTTTAAGTATTGTGATAAAAAATATACAAATCAAAATCCAACCTAATATTTTATAAACTTTCTCTTTCAGGATAAAACATGGGAACAGTAGCTGTAAAAATAAAAGTAATGCCTGATTCTCCTGAAACAGACATAAAAGAAGTTGAAGGTAAAGTTAGAGAAATTTTGAAAAAAGTTGAATCTGGAAGCCCGCAAACTGAAATCCAGCCAATAGCATTTGGTCTAAAAGCACTGATTGTTTTATTTGGTTGGCCTGAAGAAAAAGAATTAGAAGAACTTGAAGGAAAGTTGAAAAAAATAAAAGGTGTTGGCTCTGTTGAAGTAATTGACATGAGAAGAGCGATCGGGTAATTTTAGGAATTTATGAGATTAAGATAATTTATTACCCATAATTTTATTAATAACTTTTCATTTTTTTGAATATGCTAACTCCTGAACAAGAAAAAGCTGTAAAAAAACAGATGATTGAGCATATAAAAAAAGGATTTCCCCCAGAAAAACAAGAATTTGCAAAACAGCAGATTTTGGCTATGAACTCTGAACAGCTTGAAGAATTTTTGAAAAGAAGTAATATTAAAGTAGCAGGACTGGACACACAGTCTCACCAAACTTCCCAACACACTAAATCAGTCCAACAACAGTGTGTATTCTGCTCTATTGTTTCTGGCCAGGTTGATTCATATAAAATTGAAGAAAATAAAAAAGCACTGGCTGTCCTTGAAATAAATCCTCTTTCAGAAGGGCACATAATAATCATTCCTAAGGAACATGTCTCTTCTTCTGACAAAATACCTTCTCTAGCATTTTCTCTCGCGAAAGAAGTAGGTAAAAGAATAAAAGCGAAATTAAAAGCGAAAAAAGTTGAAATCTCCTCATCAAATTTGTTTGGGCACGAAATAATAAACATTATACCTGTATATAAAGATGGAACACCTACTGAAAGAAGCCATGCAAAACCTGATGAACTTTCAGAACTTCAAAAAATTCTTTTCAAAACAAAAAAATTAAACAGGCCAAAAACAAAGAAAGAAAACAGAAAAAAAATTAATTCCAAAAAAGAAAAAATCTGGCTACCAAGAAGAATTCCATAAAAACCCAAAAAGAACTTCAAATAAACCAGCCTGCCATAAATAAACCAAAGTCAAAAAACTAATTAAAAAAACAGGTGTAAAAGGAATCCCGTATCTGACTAAAACCTTTTTATTTTTCTGCCTGAGTTGTTTTATATCTCTTTCCTTTAATCCGTCCCAACCAGCCTTAATTACCCTCTTTCCTACTTTAACATCTTTGTAAAGCAAATCCCCCACGGTAAGATTTTTTGCATCTACCATTTTTATAAGACAGGATTCATCAACTGCTTTTGTGTAAACAAAAAGATACGGCAGGATAAAAATCAGAATTCCTAATGCAAAAAATACAGGCTCTGAAAATCCAAGGAACATAATAACAAGACCAGAAAACAAGACAAAATAGAGAAACTTCTTCTTTTTTACCAAACCTAACTGATGTGAAAATTCTTTTTTGAATTTTTTAAAATTAGATGTACTCAGATAAATGCTGGACAGAATTGTATAAAAAGCTCCGATAAAAAAGAAAAATAAAAAGAAAATTGCAAAAATTTTTATATTAACTAAAAAACTTTCTGAAAACGGCAGGACAGCACCGAGAGATATCAAAAGCTTAAAATCCCCGCCACCAAAAAACCTGCTGTAATAAAGCAGATTTGCGACTATAAAAAAAATCGCTAATCCTATAACCCCCTGATAAAAAAATCCGAAGCTGTCAAAAAAAAGACCATAAAAAAATCTAAACCCTAATGCAAAAATTAAAAGACTAAAATTAATCCAGTTTGCGATTTCTCTGTTTTTCAGATCCTGAAATGTCGCAAATGCAATCCAGACGCCTGCCAGAACAGAAAGGAAAATCACTTCTAACATAAGCTAAAAAGAAAATTAATATTTATAAATATGGCTCCAAATAAGATAACCGGTCAATTATCAAATTAGTAGAGTTTAAGTGATTTAAAATTTTGGATTATCCTCTTTTATTACTTTTTCTCGTCCTCTCTCTCCCGCCTTTTTTATAAGGATGCCTTTTCTTTTCTTTTTTCTTATCCTTTCTTTTTTTTCGTTTTTGGGGAACAGCGTAATCCATGTTTTAAAAAGAGAAAAACAGATTAATAAACTTTATCAACTTTGCTTTAAAAAGAATCTTTAAATTTTAGGGGTTATCCCCCTGTGCCACCCTTATCATTATACATTTTATCCTTCAGCCTCTTCTTGCTCTTCTTCTAATGCAGCACATTCTGCTTGCAATTGTGGGCAGGGGTCAATCCCATATATCTCATAACCTGAATCAGGTTTTGAAAGTTCATAACAAGTAATTGCGGGTACCTCTTCTCCCCCAGCTTTCAAAGTCCTTTCCTGCCCACAAAAAGCATAAGTGTTACCTATGGTGCACGCCACCTGGCACTGCGAGATTATTGTATCAACATTATCCTGCTGTATCCAGGGAAGCAATGTCTGCCATCCGAAAAAGAAACCGACGATGAGAACTGCCAAAACAACTACTCCGAGAATTATGAGGATAATAGCATTTGTGCTTAATCCTTGTCCTTTAACATTCTTCAAAAAAGAATCACTTCTTTTATTCATATTACTTTTAAGGTTATTTTGTTTAAAAATGTTTTTATTCAGGAGGTTTATTAAAGTAATTTTTCTAAGGCTGTAGTTTTTTAATTTCAAGATCATACCTCACAGATACTCCTTCCTGGCTGAGAGTGATATATTTAAAACTAAAACCCCCCATATTCTCTTCTTTAATTCTAAATTCTTCAGCAATTTCTTCCTCGCTAAAGCCAAGATTTCTGTAGAATGAAATCTTTTCTTTCATATACACAGCCCTCTCAATAATTTCTATAGTACCCAAATCGTTTTTTACTTTACTATCTGAAAAATAAAAACTAAAAATTGCCATAATGCAAATTGCCACAATCCCTATTACAAGAATTGTTATTGGAATATCCCCTCTCTTATTTTTTATTATGTTTTTCATTTTCTTTGGATTATAATTTACTTAAAAATAAGATTATATTTTTATTTTTATTTTTATTTAAGGGAATAATCTCCCCAGCGTTAAAGGTTTCTCCAACAAAATTTAGAAATTCCCTTGAAGCTTCACCTCCAAAATAATCGTTCTTTAAAAAACCCAAATCACTTCCAGGCCCTTGCCATTCAGAAGTGTCCTGAATCCCTATCCATACATGTACATATTCCTCTCCATAAAATTTTTTAAAAATTTTCTCAGCCAGCACTCCATTAAACTCATTAAGATTATCTTCAGCCCCAAGTTGCTTGTAAACACTGGTTCCCCCTTCAGATTCTGTTAAAAGGTATGAAAAAAAAGATTTTGAAGCTAAGACGTCTGTCTTTTTCATATAATTAAATTTCTTAAAATCAAAGATATCAGTAACGGCAACAGAAATTGAAAGAAGCAAAATCACAATAATTATTACTGTAGCAACTATCCATGTAACTGTTTCACCAACCTGGCCTTTTTTTCTGTGTTCTTTATTAATAAAATTACTGGACATTTTTTTCTGTTTTCCTTACAACTGAAAGCATATTTATTTGATACTGGTTTCCATTTTCATCTATGGAATAAAATCTCCTCTCAATACATACTGGAAGAGTTTCTCCTTCAAGTTCACAATCTGGCTTTAATCCTTCATTTCCTTCAGAAATTTCAAAAACCTTCTGCTTTGTATCAAAGTCAAGAAACTCAACTTCAACATAATACTGCCCGCGCTCTCTCCAGCCGTAAACATCCTCAACCTGAAAATTAATCATGCAAATCTCTGCAAAGTTTTCCCTGAAATTCTCTGTTAGAACTCCTTCTTTTAAATAACCCGCCTCAGAGATGCATCTCGCAATTTTTGTTGTTAAAATATCTGCTTCAGCTTCCCTGACATCGTAAGGCTTCCCGTAAAAAGCACTAACCATGTAAACAATTCCTCCTGCCACTATGAAAAGTATCGCGAACCAATACACTGAAATTAACTTGTCTCCTTTTTTATTCATTTTCATCTACCACAAAAAAATACCCTTTATTAGTTGAAGTATCAAAATTTGCGCTTACATTAACATCATTAAAAAAACTATAAGAAGCTCCTCCTTTCTCGCGAAGCTGGACAGTTACGACGTTGTCTTTGATAATTATGACGTCATTAAGATTTCTGCCTTCTTTCTTTACGATATTTACTGCTTTTTCCATTTCAAGATGAATTGTCATTCCCGGCTCTGCAGCACTAATCATAAGAGCTATTTGTTTTGCGTGCATCTCTTCCAAAACAGCAGCAGCACCCATTTTAGAAAACAGAAACACAATCAAAATTGAAAGAAAAACAAGATTCAGAATAATAAAAATAATATTCTCAGTCAATATGTTGCCACGTTTGTTCCAAAGTTTATTTTTCCCCGAGCTTCTCATTTTATTATTAATCTTTTAGTATTAGTTTATGCTTTTGTTAAGAATGTGTCACACCCTACTTTATCAAAATTTTCAGTTTTTCTTTCTATTATCACAACTGGAACATGTCTGCTTTTCCAACGAGTAAAAAAGATTCCTTTTGACATTCCGGTTAAGATAACATAATTTTTTTCAGAGTCAAGAGTTTCATCCAAAACATCACCAAAAGTCTGATTAAATCCTTCCTCAAGATTCTCTAAAGAGTTTACATCATAAAGATACTGAAGATATGTTTGTGAGTCTGATTTAGAAGTGATTCTCAGATAATCATAAAAATCTCTGTATTCAATCGGTTTAACTCCTTCTTTGACTTTTTTATCAAATTCAACTATTGAGCATATTGAGCAGGCAACATCATTAAATGCATTTCTGTCAACATAACTTACTTCTCCCTCGCCAAACATCCACCAGCAGTCAGCCATTTCTTCTGCAAGAGCCTTCATTATTTCTTCTTTATTCTTTGGGTCAACATTTATTGTCTCTGTAGGAGTTATTCCACCACACTTTTCACCTCCTGAAATACAGAGGTAATTTGTCCTGCAGTTAAGAGGTCCTGAAATAATCCCTGCCTGGCCTCTCAAAACAATAGAATTATGACATATCTCTTTATTTGATGTTTCACCCAGATTCAGCCTGAAAAGCAGGAATAAAACAACAATAAAGCTCACTATAAGAACAATTATTGTAACTAACTGCTTTGTTGTAATCTCTCCTTTTTTCCCAATATTCTTTTCTTTTATTTTTCTGATTTTCATCTGATTTTTGCTTGGTTAAAATCCAATCAACCCAAACTTTTTTAACATGAAATAAAGTCCTGCAAGCGCTACCGCGAAAAATACAATCCATATTAAATATCTTATCAAAACCTCTGTGTCCATTTTTATTCTTTTTTAGATATCTCCCTTTCATTATTTATTTTTAATGTAAGAGGTGCTTTTTCAATCCAAATGTAGAAGTCTCCGTTATTATTAACATAAGCAGAACTTTCCATGCAAACGCCTTTATTGTCGCAAAGGCTGCTTAACTTAGAGGGGGAAACCATCTGAGCAGTAGAAAACTTACAAATACAGAGACATTTTTCCCATCCAATATTCTCACAATAGAGTGGTTTTTCTCCTATGATAGGCCATGAAACAACATACCACCAAGAATCCGCTGGATTATAAATATCAACTTCTGTTGCCCCTACATCAATTTCTTTAATTAAATGCTCCAGAGACGACTTTGCAAGTTCTAAATCTCTTGATTCTCTTCTTACTGAATAAATAGAAAAAAGCAGATATGCCAAAAAACCGATTGAAATCACTGCGAGTATTATCTTCAAAGTCTCTTCTGCGAGTAAAAAACCTCTTTTATCCATTTTATTTTTTAGTATTTTATCAGACTTAAAATAATCCCTGCTGTCTGATTTCCTTCCTTAAAAAATTCAATGACATAATTCCTGAAAAAAAAGTAAACACCTATAATTACAACTATAAAAACCAGAACACCTATAATTATTTTTATCAGGGTTCCTATAGTTAGTTCCATTTTTGTTTATTAAAAGTTTATCTTAACAAGTTCTTCAGATTGTCCACGAGGGAAACCCCCCTTCCCCTTAAAATAAAAATTGTAATCATTAAGATAACAAGGACTGCAACAGCAATTAAAATCCACGGAAGATATTCTGATATAATCCCGCGCTTCATTTTCTTGAAAATCATTTTCTCAGCCTCTCTTTTAATAAAATACATAAAACAATTCATAACAGAAAAAGCAAACCCTATTTAATAAATTTAACTAAATTATCTCTTAATTAAACCAGCCCTCCAATAACAATGCTGGTCAGTATGAACAAAGCAATTGTTGCAAAAAGAGCTGTTATAAAATAAAGTACTATTCCGGAAGTAAAGTTCCTTCCCAAAATGTTTGTTGTCTGAAGTTTGTCATCGCCAGACTCCACTATTACAAGAGTTCTTGTTAAAATAAAAATTATTTGGATGAGATAAATGCCAATAATAATCTGAAGAAAATAGGGGGGGATCATCTGAGTAACTTCAAAGATATCCATTAAGTTTCCAAGACCGCCCAACGCAGCTTCTGCACCCTCTTCTTGAAGTCCTGTTATTCTTAGCTTTGCCAGAATTTCAGTGATCATTGTAGCCAGACCAACAACAACTCCTGCAAGCAACGGAGCAAGGAAGTTCATATTTGACTTCATATCAGAAATGACTTCTGCAAGCATATCTCTGAGTCTGGCAGTAATTTTGTGAATATTTTTAACGTATTCTGAAATGCTCATCATGCTGACTGCCGCGATTTTCAATCCTTTTTTTGCAGACTCAACAAGAATTTTCATACTTATGGATATCAGCTCAGAAGGATAATGAATGATTGCTCCTCTTCTCGAGTCAAAAATAGCTTTTTCAACACTCATGCCCATTTGCCTTATATTGTAATTAACTTTTCTGAAAAAGTCCTCTGTTCGCAGTCCTTTAGAAGATTCTGCAACTTTCCCAAAAACAAGTTCAGGCGGGACGCCATTTCCTACTCTGTTTCCTATCTGGAACAAGGAATTATTAAACTCAAGTTCAAGCTGCTTAGTTTTCTCTCTTTCAACAATCAGCTCTTTTGTCCTGGCTTTAAATGCTATTGAAAAAAACATTGCAATCCCTAGAGGGATAAACATACTTAGAATTAATGCGCCTGTTCCAAAAGGTCCTTTAGCCCCTGTAGCTGTGTCCATAAAACCAAAAAAGCTGCCATCACCAAAAAACCCAAGTCCAATTTCTGAAAAAGTGTAATCTTTCTGCAGACCAACCATTTCTGGAAAAGGGGTGTACTGAAATATCAACGGCAAAAAACCGAGGATAAGAAAAGGAAGTGTAATAAAAAATGCCTTAAAATAAGGTGCTTTACTTTTGTATTTATAATATAAGGGATTTCTCTCAAGCAAAGAAGCCTCTCCATGTCCGCCTGGTCTTAAAAAAACCACTTTGTCAGTGAGATAAAAAACAAAAAAGGGAATAATCATATTGAAAAGGATAAGAACGTGGATCCACGTCAGAAGTCCTCCAAGCATTGCAGTTGCCAAAGGCAGAAGAGCAAGACCAAGTGTCGGCAAAACAATCCCAAGCATGTAAATACTGGTCAAAGGACTTTTCACATTATGCGTGAATTTTAACATCTTGTCGTAAACACCATCGAGAACAACCTTCAGAGCTTTCTCCAGAGTCTGAATTCTTCTGGTCTCCTCTGGCTCATACAAGCTACTTTCTATAAGATGGAATGATTCAATAAACTCAACAGAGTAATCCCTCCATCTATCAAGATATTTATCAAGACTTTCTTTTATAGTGGAATATCTCCCAACCTGGACATCATAAAAAACTTTTTTCAGGTCAAGTGCCAGGGGATACTGCAAATGTTCAGCTGCAAAAGCAATAGCTCTTTCTAAATTAGGCGTGTGCCTCATATAAACAACTACATACAAAATAGCAGGGACCATCTGACTTGAAGCTTTCAAACGCCATTTATTCGCAAGTCTTGCTGGATAAGCCTTCATAAAATAAAAAACAAATAATGAAAAAATAATTGTGAGAAAGAAAAATAAGAAGGGAAAAGCGTTTAAGTTTCCGTGGATAAAAACAACTGCAACAGAAATTAAAAGCCCCAGGAAAAAAATGCTGATAAAAGCCATAACACTCAGATTCAAAGGCTGCCATGGCTCAAGGTCAAGATTAGCTGTTTCAATACTTTTCTTTATCTCTAAAGTATCTTTTTCAGAAAACTTCAGCTTAATCATGCTGCCAAGACTTTTGCACCATTTCTCATATTTCGAAATCTCAGGAGCCATTTCTTCTTTAAACCTCGTATATTCCTGGCTGTAATCTTTCTTTATCCCACCAGATGCAGAAGTCGTTGAAATTCTTTCTTCTATTTTTCTCCCGTATTTCTTTAAAATATCCTTAACGTCTTTATCAGATGCAGGCATTTTCTCCTCTTTTTTTAATTGCGGAACTAATTATTTTTATCTAAAAGAAGTAGTTAAATTTAGTTAATAAATTTTGGGATTATTTCTCCCAAACATATTTCACAAGATCATAGGAAATAATATAGGTGGTAAAAACATAAAAGACAATCCATCGAGAAGTAACTAAAGCATAGATCAAAGTGGGAATAACATAATACCAACCAGATTCAGATATTATTTGGAAAACCCCCTTACTCTTTAATTTATCACCAAGATAGTCTTTTATCGAACCAAAAATTATGAAAACTCCTAAGAAAATAAAAAATATTTTTGGCTCAAATAAGCTATAAGATAAAAATGAAATTATAATCACAAGAGTGGCTATTGCATGATTCAAATAATCAATACGCATTCTAATGATAAATGCAAGAACCATTGCCAAAAGAACATTTGCAACATAAACATTACTTATTATCAAGAAAATTCCAAAAATCCCCCATAAAAAACCAAAAAGAATATCTAATCCCTTAAACCATTTTAATCCGTGTTCGTTAAGGAGGTCTGCAATTTTCATGGTTGCCCCGTATAAAACTGCGTACAAAATTATAAAATGAATAGTAAACCAATCCATGAACCACTTAAGGAATCTAGATTAATAAATATTTACAATTTTCGCTTCTTGATTTCCTGATTCAGCCACTTCTGCCACGCAGGAAAAACTTTTTCGCTAACAGGCAAGCCAACTTCTTTCCGGACTTCATCAGAAATCCTGTGAAAAGCCTGATTTGATTGGGTGCTAAACTCTGACTCAAGAATCTGAAAATTTTTCATCCTTTCAGCTGTTTTCACAAGTTCTTCTTTTATCTTTGCTCTTAAAAGAACGTTATCCCAGACAGCGTCCCAGTCACCAGCCCAGCCTTTGACATTGGATGCAACATCTTTGATAACCTCACTGTCTCCGTTGATTAAATCTTCTGTCGGCTCTAGCTGGTCAGTTTCAACATTGTATTTCATCAGGTCCACAAAGCCTTTTTCCTCCAAAGGGTCTTTCTGCCAGTGCTTTCTCACTTCTGAAATCTGGACAAGCCTCTTAAAAGAATGCAGGCCATCAGGAGTTTTTATCGGATTTGCAACTGCTATAATATCTGTAGCCTTGAAACTTGTGGCAGGCACATCAAGGTCATTAACAACACGGTCAAAAACACCATAAGGAGAGGCTCCGTGAATTGTTCCTGCGACAACATTTGCAAGTGCACCAACTCTCATAGCTTCATAAAGAGCCTGAGCCTCAACGCTTCTCACTTCACCAATAATTAAACAGCTGTCTCCAAGTCTTAAACTCGTTCTTATTCCGTCATCTGCAGACACTTCTGTAGTTGTCTTAAGAAGAGCAGAACGAACCTTCATTCTTAAAATATCATACTTCAATTTTCTCAACGATTCAACAGGCAATTCCAGAGAATCCTCAATAACAATTATTCTGTATTTTGGAAGTATCTCAAGCATTAAGCTTCCAAGAAGGCTTGTTTTACCAGAGCTTCTTGTCCCTGCAATAAGCATTGTCCTTGAACCATCAGCCAAAAAACTCATAAGTCCTGCAGCCAGAGGATTTATCATTTTGTTCTGAACAAAAAGAGGAAAAGTCCATGGCTCTTCTCTATGCCTTCTGACAGCATAAGCCAGGCCATCAGGGCTTAAAGGTCTTTGAATAATTGCTATTCTGGCACGGATTTTTCCTATTTCAAGCTGAGTATCAAGAATAGGATTTGCCTCATCCAGAGGCCTGCCGGAAACAAGCCTGAATTTCGCAGCCCATGAATCTACATCTTCCTGGCTTGGAAGAATGTTTGTTATGCACTCATCAAATTCCTGGTGCCTTACAAAAACAGGAATCATTGAAATTGGAGCATTAAGAGAAATATCCTGAAGATTCTTATCCTGCAAAAGAACCTCGAGAAGACCGAAGCCAATCGTGTGCCTGACAAGAATTATTGCAAGCTTGTTTATTTCAGAGTAACTCACTTTAATTTTCTTGCTTTGTGAAAGGTCCTGTAAAAGGTCTTTTGAAATGTTAAAAAAAACCT
Organism: Candidatus Woesearchaeota archaeon; assembly: GCA_964609265.1. Classification (GTDB taxonomy): domain Archaea; phylum Nanobdellota; class Nanobdellia; order Pacearchaeales; family GW2011-AR1; genus ASMP01. The sequence goes on along the minus strand of CAZSQR010000002.1, from coordinate 40,537 downwards.
GCCTTGTTCTCTCAGTGTCTGTAAACTCTTCTGCCTTTGGCTGATGCTCAATCAGAACGCCCCTAGCCAGATTCAACAACATATTATGGTCCTCACTTAAAGAATTCTCAGGAGGCACGATGTGATATAAAAATTTAGAATCGTTTTTCTTTTTTAAGATTGTGACAACAGAAACATCATTTTTATCCTCATCACCAGAAATTTCATACTGGTCAACTATCTCTGCTTCTTCAGGAATATCTGAGATAAGTCTAGTAAAAGTGAAATTAGGTATAACATCTGGCTTGAAAAGCTTATTGTAAATTTCCCTGTTCCCTTTCCTGTAATCATCGAGATAAGGAAAGGCATCTCTAACAAGACTTGTTTTATTTATCATTCCAAGAATTTTTTCAAGAACACCAATATACGCTGATTGAGCAGACTTATAAGATTCCCCAAGTTTTTCAAAAAGTATCCGCGCCTGGAAAATGAGCTTTTTTAATTCAAAATAGGCTGCAAGAGGGTCTCTTTTCAAAAGCAAAAGAAAAGAAAAAATATCGTTGTATCTTTTTGGGAAAAAATTTTCATTTCCAGGAGCCAATTTTTCTTTTGATAAAATCTTTTCCTGGTGCATCAGATACGTATAAAGATGTGAAATCTCCAAGAGATAAGTTGTTTCCTTAAAATCATAATTATAATTTTTCTGCTGCACATAAACAATTCTTGAAACATTTGGATTTTCAATAAGGGCGTCAATTGTCCTCTCCATAACCTCTGGGTAATCTGCCAAACTAGGAACAAAAGGAGCTCCTAAATAATTCATGTAAAGGGCATCTTCTCCACCTTCTCTTTTTATTTCAAAAGAGTATCTGGGCCTTTCTCCTGCCCGAATCTGACTTTCTTCAACCCCTCCCTCTTTTTTAGCTTTTGCCATTTTGGTAAAAAATAATCTCTAAAAATAAAAGGATTGAAGTTTAAAGATTTTTTGTGTAAAAAAGAATATTTTGGAATATTAATAAAAGAAAGATAAATAAATTTTATTTTTATAACACAAACAAATTTAAACCGCTATGACTTTAATTTTTCATGGCAGAAGAGCGTGGAGGATATGAAAATCAGTATCTCCCGGACATTAACACAAAAATAAGAGACCTTGAAGAAAAAAACAGGATGTTAAAAGACAGATTGCTTCTCATAGGGCAAAATCTCGTTGAAATAAAGGAAAAAACAAATTCTGACCTGCTTGAGATAAAAAAAGAACTTGAGATAATGAAAAGAAATATGGAGCGTCTTATCTCATTTTTGGAAACGGCTTCAACAGAATTTTCAAAATTTGCAAGAAAAGAGGATCTCGAAATATTGTCAAAACAGGCGAAAATGTTTCAGCCCTTAGAATTTGTTAGAAAAAAAGATTTAAAAAAATAAAAGAATAATTAAATAATAATTTCCAAAGTAAAAATGGGTGTTTTAGAACAAGTAATGGAACTTAGGGGAAAAGGCCTTTCAGATCAGGATATTACTGGAAAGCTTAAAGAGCAGGGAATTCCCCCAAAAGAGATAAATAATGCATTAAGCCAGGCGAAAATAAAAGAGGCTGTTTCTTCAGAAGAAACAAACACAACAACAAATTACCAAGGAGGAAATGAGGAAATGACGCCTTCTATGATGCCCCCTGAAGAAACAGAGACTCTTCCGACAGAGGGTTCAATTTCAGATGAAGATTTAATGCCCCCTCCATCTCCTTCAGGCTCTCAAAAATACCGGAAAAAATTTGGACCTATGCATAAAGAGGTATATGAAGAAGGAGAATATAGGGCTGGAACTTCTGGGGAATATATACCACAACCAATGCCGCCATCTCAGGTACAGGAACAAGGACAATACCCCCAATACCCTTCTCAGCAGCAATATGAAGCAGGAAGCTATCCTCAGGGAGATATGGGAGGGTATGAGGGCTATGATGGCACAGATTACTCAGGATATGCTCCTCAAGGTGCTGGAAATACAGATACCATGATTGAAATCGCAGAACAAGTTTTCTCTGAAAAAACAAAAATAATACAAAAACAACTTGAAGATTTAAATGAATTTAAGGTTCTCATGCAAACGAAAATTGATAATCTCTCAGACAGGCTAAAAAGGATAGAATTTAACATAGATGCATTACAAGCAGAAATACTTGAAAAAATCGGGTCCTACGGTCGTGGCATCGAGGGAGTTAAGAAAGAAATGTCTATGATGCAGGAATCTTTTGGAAAGGTTGTGAACACTTTGGCAGACAAGGCAGAAGAAAAAAAATACAAACACTCTGCGCATCTTCCCACACACCATAAAATTGAAAAAAAAGTAACAGTCACCCACAAATCGTCTAAGAAGAAAAAGAAATCTAAGAAGAAGTAATTAATTTTAAAGAAATTCTAATTTATTATTTTTCTTCTCAGCTTCCTTTATAAGGTGCAAACAAAATAGGGTTATGCTCTGGAAGTTCTATCTTCTTCCTTTCTCCAATGCTTGACCAAATTATTGTTATAATAATAATAACAATAGCCACGGCAGCAATTTGAGACCAATTATAATTCCACAAATAAGAGTTGCTCCATCCAAGCCATCCAAAAGTCTGGACAAGAACAACAATAAAAATAACAGCTCCTATCCCCAAAAGAACATAATTCTGAACCTTATTTTTTGGGTCAAGGAAAAGACCTGCTAGAATAAGTATCGCAAGAATTACAGCAAGACCTACACCAAGTCTTGGAAAAATTTCTGAAAAAAACATTGGAACAAAATTAAACTGAAGAGCCAAAAGACCTATAACAAGGGCAATAACCCCATTAATTGACTTATTATCAAAAACTTTCACTCTTGTTAAAATCCCAAATACAAGTGCAAAGATCAAAAGAAAAGGCAGAATATAACTAAAAAATCCAATCTGTTCCCAGTAAGAAAGAAGAGACCCAACATCCCCTCCGTAAAAGCCGCCCCACTGTAATGTAAGGATTTGTTCAAGCATATAAAAATTTAGTTAAGATTGTTTAAATATGTTTCGCAGATATGTTATATTCGTTGAAGAACATAGAAAAGGATTGTTCTAAAAAATTAAAAAAGATTTAAGAATAAAACCAATCACTTTTGTTATTTAGTGTTTTTCAAAACTAATGCAAGAGCAATAATGATTACTATAATAAACGCTGCATTTGTCCAGAAGGTTGCGCTCCATTCCTGTCCAAAAAGAAAGCCAAAAATGCCCGCAAAGAAAGTCTGACCTTGTCCCATTGCCCAAAGCAAGGCAATCAAAACAGCAACACCAATAGCAACACCTATGAAAAGTTTCAGGCTTTTTGGGGCGTCCTCAAATTTCAAACCTTTATCACCTGCAATAAATCCCCAGAGTAAAAGTCCTATGAACATGACAACAATAGCAACTGTCAAAAAGAGAATTAAATTCGAAACCACTAACACTGGAGAAGTCGCTGCAACAAAAATCAATCCGATAATAAATGCAACAAGAGCATTTAACTGCGTTTTATCCCCCAAAACTTTAGATTTTATAAGAATCCCGTAAGTTATAAAGAATATAAGAAGGAATGGCAAGGCAAACCTTGTAAAAATCCAATGCTGTAAAATTGTTTCTTCAACCATTTTTTATAATTATTATAATGTTATAGATTGATTTTATAGTATTTAAATTTTCTGGGAATGTATTATATTGTTTTTTGTTTGGATGAGTTAAAAGATACTTAAAACATTATAAAAGTTAACAAATAAGAATTCTTAAAAATTTACTCCAATAAATATTCACTCTGATTCTTCGGAAATTACTTCCTCAGGTTCAGAACCAGGACTTGGCAGGACAGACCTATTTATAATAAAAATATCGCTGATTGCCTTTACAAACTGATGAGGGATTATTACACCGCGAGCACCGCCAACAAGAGATGTGACTCCACCACTAACCCCTATTCTCCAGCCATCAATTTTGTTCTCCTGAAGATTTGCCTCTTCAACCTCTCCAAAATAATCTCCCGAATCAGTATAAACCTCAGAACCTATTACCTCTGATATTTTTTTCACGTGCATACTAATCTTTATTTGAGATTATTTAAATACTTTTCCGTGATTAAGTAAACATTGATTAATTAGCATAAAACTAAAAAAAGCTAAAACTTCAACATAATAAACTTTATAAGAAATTCATACCTAATAAAATAAAGAAATTAAGTAAATTAAAATGTTCAATCTTAAGGAAATTTATTCATTGTTGGCAGTAATTCTTGTTATTACTCTTGTATTTGGATTGTTCAGGAATGTGTCTGTTTTTCTTTATATCTTTCTGGCAGTATTCCTCACTATTTTCATAAACAACATTGCAAAAAAAATTACGAGCTTTTATCTGGATTCAGAAATAGATATTAGGACATGGCAGGTAAAGAGGTATGGATTTAAGGCTCATAAGTATTTTAAAAAACCTTTTCAGGCAGGCATCTTTTTTCCAATAATAACTTCTCTTATCACTCTCGGAAATTTTGTATGGATGGCTTCTTTAGTTTTTGATGTAAAGCCAAAAATCTACAGGGCGGCAAAACGCCACGGACTTTACTCATATTCTGAAATGACTGAAGAGCATATAGGATGGATTGCTGCAACAGGTATCGCCGCAAATCTTGTTTTTGCGGTTGTAGGCTACTTGATTGGTTTTTCAGAACTCGCAAGAATGAATATTTATTTTGCTTTTTTTAACATACTTCCTCTTTCTGACCTTGATGGAAACAAAATCTTCTTTGGAAGCCGAATACTTTGGAGTTTCCTCGCTGCATTAGTGTTAATCGGGATGGGATATGTTCTTCTTCTGATATAATCAAAGCAGCAAAAAACATTTAAACCTGATTTACTTCAGAAAATCATGGAAAAAGGAAGCAAACTAAAGATAAAAAAAACAATGGGAATATTTGCATTTGTTTCTCTTACAGCAGGCTTTCTTCTTTTGAATAAGGGAATGATGGGTAATGTGATTTTGAATGATAATGCTTCTTTTGATATTCTTCCATTCATTGGTCTGTTACTTGTTTTGTTTTCTGCTGTCTTGGTATTTTATATAATAAAAAAGTAAAAAGTTAACACAAGAAACTTTTTATAATAACAGTATCCTTCTTAATTTATGAAGTCTTCAAGATTTTTGGAAAATATCCTCCCTCGGGAATATCAGGAGGGCATTTTAAAAACATGCACAGAAAAAAACTGCTTGGTCGTGCTCCCTACAGGATTAGGCAAGACACTTATAGCTCTTATGCTCTCTATTGAAAGAATGAAGGCTTTTCCTGGAGAAAGAGTTGTTTTTCTGGCACCTACAAAACCTCTTGCAGAACAACACCTGAACTATTTTAAAAAGCATCTTCCAGAACTTTTTGGAGAAATGCAATTATTCACAGGCTATGTCAACCCTAAAAAGAGGAAAGAAATCTGGCAAAAAGCAGATATAATTTTTTCAACCCCTCAGTGCATTGCCAATGACTTAAAGAAGAGAAGTTATGAATTAAAAGATGTGTGTCTGCTTATTGAAGACGAGGCCCACAGATGTGTAAAAAGTTATGATTATACTTATGTTGCAAAAAAATACATGGAACAATCCTTTCATCCTAGGATTATTGGATTAACTGCCTCTCCTGGAAGTGAGAAAAAGAGAATAAATGAAATATGCAACAATCTCTCCATAGAAGCTGTGGAATTAAGAACAAGGGAAAGCCCTGATGTAAAATCCTATTTACAAGAATTAAAGTTTGAAAAAATATCTCTCAGACTTTCTCCTGAATTTGTAAAAATAAGAACTTCTTTATTAAAACTTTTTCATGAATATATTTGTGAGCTACGAAACAGGAAAGTTTTTTTTGGCAGACCTACAAAAACAGAGCTTCTGAAATTACAAAAGAATATTTTTTCTTCTATATCAAAAGGGAACAAAAACTACAACATGCTTCTCGCATCAAGTGCTTGCGCCCAAGCAATAAAAATACAGCACGCTCTCGGACTTCTCGAAACACAGACGCTTTTTGGATTCAATAAATACCTCAAAGAATTATTCAGGAAAGCTGCAAAAAAAGAAAGCAAAGGAGTAATCAGACTTGTTTCAAAACCAGAATTTAATTATGCATTTGTAAAATCAAATGAACTTCTTGAAAAAGGCATAGAGCATCCCAAGATTCTGATTCTTACAGAAATAATAATAAAAGAAAAAGAGGAGAGAAAAAACAAGGGATTCAAAGTGATTATTTTCACTCAATTCAGAGACACCGCCAGAAAAATAAAAGAAAGCATTGAAAAAATTGAGGAAGTGAATCCAAACATTTTTGTGGGCCAGGGAACAAGAACAGGCTCAAAACCTAAAAATTCTGAAGCTTATAAAGATATCAAAGGGATGGAAAAAGTTCCGGGAATGAACCAAAAAGAGCAGAAAAAAATTCTTGATAAATTTCGTTCAGGCGAAATAAATACTCTTGTCGCAACCTCTATAGGTGAAGAAGGTCTGGACATTCCAGAGGTTAATACTGTTATCTTCTACGAGCCTGTGCCAAGTGCAATCAGGGCAATACAAAGAGCAGGAAGAACAGCCAGATTAAAAAAAGGAAAATTGATAATTCTCATTACAAAAGATACAAGAGACGAAGCCTACTTTTACATATCAAAATTAAAAGAGAAAAAGATGCATTCTGCAATCAAATCTATAAAAGAAGCTCTTTCAAAAAAGATAAAAGCTGAAAAGCAAAAAACACTATAAATGTCTAAAGAATAAATTTAGGAACAGATAAAACAAAAAATTAAAATGGTAAAGTTAAAACCTATTTTTGATATTTTCTCAAAAACCGCTTCCAAGTCGAGGGGCACAAAAGAAATACTGAAAATAACTGTGGATTTTAGAGAGAAAAATTCTCTTGTGATTTCAGAACTTGTTTCTCTTGGGATAGAACCTGAAATAAAACATCTGAAAGTTGCAGATTATATTGTCCAGGGAGTCGCTGTTGAAAGAAAAACAATTTCAGACTTCATAAGCTCAATGATTAGCAGAAGGCTTTTAAATCAGCTTGAAGAACTAGGGCAATACAAGAATAGGCTTCTTATTGTAGAGGGAATTGACGAACAGGAATTGTATTCAGATAGATGTTCTAAAGACGAAACAGGAATGCATCCGAATTCAATCCGCGGATTTCTTCTTTCAATCCTTCTTAAACACAAAGTTCCTATAATCTTTACAAAAGACTATGCAGACACTGCAAGATTTCTCTCTGTTCTCGCAAGAAAAAGACCAAGAGAAATTCCGTTAAACGTAAATAAGAAATCACTGGATAAAAAAGAGAGAATGCAATTTATTCTAGAAGGCTTTCCAGGAATAGGGCCAAAAACCGCAAGAAAACTTCTGGAAAAATTCAGGACAATAAAGGGCGTGATTAATGCTCCTGAATCTAAACTACAGGAGGTTCTGGGGAAAAAGGCAGAAGTCTTTAAAATTATAAAGGAAAAATATTAAACAGGAGTATATTTTTCAATAACAGAATATTTAGGACCTTTTTTAAAAAGTTTTGATTGCATTAAATGAAAAGAATTAATATTAAATTTTAAATTAGAAATTTTAATTTGTTTTAATTTTTCCAAAAAGAATTTTTTATTGCTAATTTTTTTTACTCGTGCGATGGTTAAATGACTCATAAATCTCTTTTCAGGTTTAAATAAGCATTTAAGAGCATCATCTATTTTTTTCTGTAGTTTCTTGCAATTTTTCATATGAAGCCATATAATTATCTGTTGTTTATATCTGCTTGATTTTCTATTATCAAAAAACCCTATAGAATCAATCTCAGCTTCAAAAGAACCATATTTAATTTCTTTTAATCTTTCTTTAACTTCTTCAACCTTTCTATCGTCGATTTCCCCAAGAAATTTTAAAGTCAAATGTAGATTCTCTGGCTCTGTTTTCTTTCCTTTAAATTTAGGAAGTTTTGCTTGTATCTTCTCAATTTCTTTCCGAACTTCTTTAGGGACGTCTATAGAAATAAAAATTCTCATTTTATGACTTTAGTTAGCTTTTCTTCTTTAATTTTTCCATTTCTTTCTTCCTTTTCATTCTTTCCCTCTGGTGCCTTCTCCTTAATTTTTCCATTTCTTTCTTCCTTTTCATTCTTTCCCTTTCTCTCTTTTTCTCCCGCCTCTCTTCTTTTCTGAAGTCTCTTCCGTCTATCCTATCAAGTGAAATCAAAAGCAGGAAACCCAAAAGAGCAATCCCACCGACAAAAAAGAAAAGATATCTAAATCCTAAAAATTCCTCAGCCTGAGCTCCTAAATAAGCTGCCAACGCTGTCCCAAGCCCAACTCCGGTACTCCATATTGCATACTCAAATCCTCTGTGCCTCTTGTCCATATAAATTGTAAAAAGACTGAACCACGCAGGATAAGCAAGAGCGGTTCCAAGTCCATAAACTGCCTGCGCAATAAATATGGTATTGACATGGTTCGCAAAAAAATAAATAAAAGGGACAAGAAGTATAAGAAAAGTCCCGAAAAGCAAAAGCCGTGTTTTGTGTTTGTTCTTATCCAGAAAATACTTTGACAGAGGTAGTTGAAAAGAAGCCTTCACAACCAAGAAAGTTGTTGTTGCTAAACCAGCACTGACAATGCTCCCTCCTTCTAGTCCAATAATAAAAATAGCAAATATCGGCGCGATTAATCCAAAGCTGCTCAAAATCAGAACATCTGATAGGATAAGTAATTTCAGCTTTATGTTCATTTTAACCTCATTTTTTGTTTCTAAGTCCCCCTTACTTATAAATTTTTCAATAATCTTTTTTAATTTTAATTATTATAATTTATCCGGGCACCAGAGAGAAAAAACTATATTTTTTTAAGGGAATTTTTGCAAGCTCTTTTACATCTTTAAGTTTTACAGACCTGATATTTTTCTCAAATTCGTAAGCACGTTTTGCGTTTCCGTTAACTTCATGTATAAGGAGATTTTCCATTTGAATATGTGAATCTTCAATAGCAATCTGGTGATTCCCAATAATTTGTTCTTTAACCTGGCCCAACTCAGACTCATCAAGCTCTTCTGAAACTTTTTCAAACTCTTCCAAGATAATCTTTTTTATTTTTTCAATATTTTCTTTTTTTGTTCCCACATATATGCTATTATACGCAAAATCCCTGTTAATATCCGAGGCTCCCTTAACAACATATGCAAGATTTCTTTTTTCCCTTATTTCATTAAAAAGCCTTGAAGACATCCCCCCTGCCATTAAAACATTCAAAACAAAGGATGCATAACTTTTTTTGTCATTCAAACCAGGAACATGGTAAGCAAAAATAAGATTTGCCTGATCTATTCCCTTTCTTTTTTCTGTTGTTGATTTGTTTTGCTTCTCAACCTTCTTTTTTCTTATTTTTCCTTTTTCTTTTCCAAAGTTCTTTTTTGCAAACTTTATAACCTTTTTAAAATCAGCATCACCTACAACACAGAGAATGATATTATTTGGATTATAGACTTCTTCGAACTTTTTAACCAATTTTTCCCGGTTTATAGAATTCATAGATTTAAGTGTTCCAATCACAGGAATTCTGAAATGACCCTTGTAAAGATTTCTGTGTATTTCCTGAGTAACATAGTGCTGAGGGCTGTCCCTGTAAAGTTTTATTTCTTCAAAAATCACTTGCCTCTCTTTCTCAATATCTTCAGCGTCAAACTTTGGATTTTTAACAATATCGCCCAAAACTTTGAGGGCTGTTTTTAAATGTCTGCTCGGCATTTTGCAGTGGAAAGCCGTCGTTGTCTCAGAAGTAAACCCATTTAACTCTCCCCCTTTTCTTTCAATTTCAATTGCAATCTGCCGTGAGCTTCTTTTAGGAGTTCCTTTGTAAATCAAATGCTCTATAAAATGAGAGATTCCTTTTTCAGAAAAAGACTCATTTATACTTCCGTGACGCACTGCAAAAGCAACACTTATTGTCGGAAGAGCTCTTTTCTCAAAAAGAACAACCATGCCGTTACTCAAAACTTTTCTGTGAAGTTTTGGCTTCATAAGGCAAAAAAAACAAAAAGAGTTTTTAAATCTTTAATATAACTTATCTAAATATAAAATAAGCTATAGCTCCGAGAACAACAAGAATCCCAAAAATTATTATGACCCAAAGCCACCATTTTGATTTTTTTGGTGAAGGTTGTGGTTGTGTTGTTTGTTGAGAGACAGGCTGTGCTGCTGGCTGAGTTGCTTGTGTTTGCGCTCCTGCTGTCTGGACAGGGGGTGTTTGTGGGACTTGTGGGGGTTGTTCTGCCTGAACTTGCCCCTGTTTTTGAGTTTGAGCTCCTTCTTTCCCTTGTCTTACATTTGATGGGGTTGGTTGTGAAGGCATAATTCTCTAAAGAAAAAAACTATTATAAAGTTTACCTTTTTATTTTTTATATTGAAATACAATAAATCTCTCTATTCCAACCTCAAAATCATCCAGAATTTTAAAATTCCCTTTAATGTAATTTATTGCCCAATCTCTTCTAACCCTAAACAACTGCTTTCTGAATAAACTTCTTGTTGCAAAACTAACAACAAACCTCTCACACAAAGGACCTAATTCCTTCAAAAATTTCTTTGTATAATCCCTTTCAAGCATCTCCAAAGAATCAATCGTCTTAAACAAAAAGATAATCCTTGGCTTCTTCTGTGCTTCAATTAATTTTTTAATTTTTTTTAATTCAAACAAACTTTTGTGAATAACTTTTGCATCAATCTTATTTTTTTCAAAAAAATAATTGGCAACATCTACAAGTTGTTTAACTCCCTCCACCCCCAAATAATTTATCTTTTTGTTTTTGGGGAAAAATTTATAGCTTAATCCGTTTATTCCAGAACCCAAATCAACAATTGAAATTTCCTTTTCTTTCACTCCTTCAAAAATTCTTTCATAAATCTCTTTATAAAAATCAAATCTTTCTTTTGTTGAGACATGCCTTAATAAAAACCATCTTGCATCTTTGTCCTTGGGATTCATTATTTTTCTTCCCATAAATGCAGTAAAAACTTTCTTCAACAAATCCCGCGTAAGTTTAACCCTCTCTAAATCAGAATATTCTTTTTTATTAAAAAACTCAAAAGCTTTTTCAACATCTCTCTCAGGCAATCCTGAATACTCCTTCTTAGACATAATCTTTTTCAAAAGCCTTTGCTTATCTCCTTTTTTATTCATTTTATTTCCTGCTAACAAATTTATTTCCTTTGATATAAAATCTTAGTTTCTTAGACAGGTCTTTTTTAACACCAATCCTAAATGCCTCCGCGATTTCAAGGCTTCCTTTTTTTGTCTCATCAAATCCAAAGTTCTCTTCAACCCACAAATTACTGGTTTCACAAATATTTTTTTTATGGAAATCTTTTCCAATTCTCAGGGCTTTTGTCAGAAGGCCAGGACCATTAGTTTTTGCTTCAAAATTTAAGGGCTCAAGAGAGCGAATTAGAACTGCCTCTGCTTTTCCTTCATTGCTGGTCACAAAATTAATAAGCCAGTTATTATGAACCCCATAAACCAAAATAGTTCCCGGCTCCATCAACATTGTTTTCCTTAAGTCTCCATTTTGAACAGCTCTTGATGCAGGATCTTCACTTCCAAAATAAGCTTCTGTCTCAACAATCTTCGCTCTCAAAATTTTATTACCAATCTTCCTCACAAGAACTTCTCCAAGCAAATCCCTTGCAACTTCCTTTGCATTTCTTGAAAAAAATCCTTTTCCCAACTTCATAATCTTTTTAATCTCCCTCAGTTTAAAAGATATATGCAAATAGATTTTTATGAAGAGTTTCCTGTAAAAGAAAACTTGGAAAAGTTAAAACTAGTCAAATTTCCAATTAGGTTGTTTGTAGCAGCGAGAACTGTTAATGAATTCAAAAATCTTGAAAAAGAAATTAAAAAAATAAAAAAAGATGTAACTGTAGCTTACTGGCCAATAATTCCAAATTCTTATTATATTTCTCCATTTTCAAACACAAAAGATCTCCTGAAAACATTTGAAGATTTAGAAAAGATAAAGAATCCCTTGTTAATTGATCTAGAACTTCCTTTTAAAAATAAGATATTAATTATAAAAAATTTATTCTTATTTTTTCAAAATAGAGGATTAATAAAAAAATTTATGGAAGAAAATAAAAAAAGAATAACAACTGCCCAGCCAATAGAGACAATATTTTCAAAATATATTTGTTTTAGAGGACAGGATTTTAATGTTCAAACAGAAAAAAGTCTAATGTGGTATTCCAGCACGATGCCTAAGATAATAAATAAGAGTATCAAAAACCATCTAAAGAACCTTAAAAATAAAACTCAATATTCTGTAAGCCTAGGCACAATCGCTCATGGAGTTCTGAATAACGAACAAATACTCTCTCCAGAAAATCTAGAAAAAGACCTTAATTTTGTAAAAAAATCAGGTTTCAAAAAAGTCATAATCTTCAGACTTGGAGGATTGAATAAAGAGTATATTAAAGTTATTAACAAATTTCAGGAAAAAGACTAACCTAAAATGGCATCAACAAATCAATCGCCCCAGTATCAGAAAGCAGAGGCGAAATTTCTGACAGCGCAGACAGATGAATACAGGTTATTTTATCTTAAAGAGATGATTCGCGAATGTCCTAAACATAAAAGTGCTGAAAAAATGCTTGCCCAATTAAAAACGCGCAGAAAAAAACTTCTGAAAAAAATAGAAAAAAATAAGAGAAAAAGGAAAATGAAAGGGAGGCCAGGAATAAAAAAAGAAGATATGCAGGCGGTAATTGTCGGATTTACTAATTCAGGGAAATCCACTCTTCTCGCATCACTAACAAATGCGTCGCCTGAAATTGCCTCCTATAAGTTCACAACAAAGGAGCCAATAGTAGGGATGATGGCTTATAAAGGAACCCTTACCCAAATTATAGAAATTCCTTCCATAGAATCAGAATATTATGACAAAGGACTAGTAAACACTGCAGACACGATTCTCATCTTAGTAACAAGTATCAAACAGATAAGCCAAATTGAAAAAAACTTAGAGCGGGTTCACGGAAAAAAACTTATAGTTTTTAATATAAAAGATTTAGAAGAAATAAACAAAAGAAAAGTAGAGGCAACACTCAAATCAAAAAAATATGATTTTGTAATTCTCTCAACAAAAATAAAAGAGGAATTTGAAGAACTAAAAGAAAAACTTCTTCAGAGCTTTAACAAAATAAGAGTTTACACAAAAGAGCCTGGAAAAGAAAAATCAGACAAGCCCCTAATTTTTGAACCGGGAGCAATGGTAAAAGATGTTGCTCAAAAAATCTTCAAGACCACTAAATCCGAGAATATCATCAGAGAAGCAAAAATAACAGGTCCAAGCTCAAAATTCCCAAACCAAAAAGTCGGTCTTGACCATAAATTGAAAGATTTAGATATAATTGAATTTAAGACAGGATGATTATTTCCAACTTTTTCTTATTGGTGCAATGATTTTTTCTAAGTATCCTGCAACAGCTTTCTTCAAATTTAAAGGATAAAGATAACCCCTCTCAAAATTATCTTCTAATGTCTGATAATCATTAAATGTTTTATCTTCTTCATCTTTATCTTTTCCTTTCCAACGCGGGTCTCCTTTTATGTCCATTTTCCCAAACATCGGGAATATAATCAATTTAGCAATAGATAAAACAGGATTATCTTTAATAATTCCCTTAGGACAATAACTCCTATTTATCTTTTTTTCAATATCTTCCTTTTTATCTCTAATGGAAATAAAACTTCCTTCAATAGAACTTGACATTTTACCTCTGCCTCTTAAACCAGGGATAATCGGAGTATAAATATAAACTGCTTCAGGCAGACCAATCTCTCTTCCAACATCCAATCCCAACATATAAATTTTTCTTTGCTCTAATCCGGCAACAACAAAATTTGTTTTCAAAGCCTTAACATCAGCTATCTGCATTAAAGGATATATCATCTGACTTATTTTTGCATTCTCAAAATCTCTTGCAACATGCTGCATAGATCGCATTCCCCTTTTAACCCCTACCCTTGAAGCAAGTCTTAAAACATCCTCAAAATAACTTTTCTCTTTCTGGAAACTTGTTCCTTTAATAATCTCCGCCTTCAACCCAACAGACTTGAACCCTTTTTCCCATTGCTTCAATTGTTTATTCACAAAATTCCAATCTCCTTTTTGATTTAACCATGTATGCCAATCTGCCAAAAGAATCTTTATCTTAATTCCTGCTTTTTGTAAATCTAAAAGTTTCAAAATTGTAACAAGATGCCCAAGATGAATTTCTCCACTACACTCATAACCACAATATGCTACTCCCTTCTTTACAAATTTCTTAATGTTCTCTTCACCAATAATCTCTGTCGTATTTCTCTTAATCAACTCAATTTTTTCATCAACACTTATTGCCATAACACAGTAATAGTTATATATTTTATAAAAGTATTTATCAAATGTTAATTCAAATTTTGATTGCATTGTTTATAGGCATTCTTGCCGGAACTTTTACAGGATTAGTCCCAGGTATCCACATGAACATGGTTGGAGCAACTCTTGTAGCTTTATCTGCTTCTCTCTTGGCTTCGGTAAATCCAATTTATCTTATCATTTTCATCGCCGCAATGGCCATCACACATACTTTTGTTGATTTTATTCCAAGTGTTTTTCTTGGTTGTCCTGATACAGACACAGAGCTTTCTGTTTTGCCTGGCCATGAATTATTGAAAAAAGGACAGGGCTATGAAGCAATTATCTTAACTGCTTACGGAAGTCTTGCGGCTGTTTTCCTTTTGATCTTAATTGTAATACCTTCTTTTTTTCTTGTCCCAAGACTTCAGAATTTTTTGTTAAAGACTGTTTTGCTATTCCCTTTTATTTCTGTTTCTGTAATGGCCCTTATCCTGATTTTAGTTTCCGTTCTTCTTGTAATTCTTGAAAAAAAGAAATTTGCCGCATTTTTTGTGTTTGCTCTCACAGGTTTGCTTGGTTTGATTGTTTTAGGTGCTGGAATAAATAATCCTTTAACAAAAATTTTCCCTGGGATGGGGTTTCAAGAACCCTTGCTTCCACTTCTTACAGGACTTTTCGGCGCCTCAATGCTGATTCTGAGTATAAAAACAAAAACACAAATCCCTCACCAAGAAATAAAAAAACCAGAAATAAAAAACAATTTTAAAAAAGTTTTTTTGAAACCTTTAGCAGGGGCATTGGTGGCTTCTCCTTTAGCAAGTTTTCTTCCAGGACTTGGGAGCAGCCAAGCGGCAATAATAGGGAACACAATTTCAAAAGCAGACAGACGCGGCTTTCTTGTTTTGCTCGGAGCTACAAATACTCTTGTTATGGGTTTTTCTTTTGTTAGCCTTTATCTTATTTCACGAACAAGAACAGGAGCTGCAGTCGCAATCAACAACTTAATAGGTGTCTTCCCCTTAAGAATCTTGATTTTGATTTTGATCATTATCTTTTTAACCGGTCTGATTTCATTTTTCATAACTTCTTCTCTGGCAAATCTTTTTTCAAAAAAAGTCATGAATGTGAATTACACAAAACTTTCTACAATTACGCTTGGAGTTTTGATAGGGATTGTCTTTATAATTTCAGGCTTTCCCGGCTTGATTGTTTTAGCAGTCTCAGCATTTACAGGAATTTATTGCATAAGCCTCGGAGTAAGAAGAACATATATGATGGGTTGTCTTTTAATTCCAACTATCATTTTTTATCTGGCGTTATGAAGAGTATTACAGAATCTAAATCTTTTTAAATATTAAGAACCATTTTAAAAAATGCAACTTGAGAAGATTGTAAAAGGTATCAAGACTTTAAGGAGAAATTTTTTAATTGGTTCTGCTTTAATTGGTTCTCTTTATTTTGGAGGGTGTGACCACACAATAACAGGAAATGTTACTGTTAAAAAAGAAAATGTTGGAGAAATAATTGGAAGAGTATTGTATGACCCTTATGGAGAAGGGTATATTGGAGCAGAAGAAGCGCCTATTTGGAGAAAAGGTCCTGATAATACGCCTAGGGAAGAAAAAACTGTATCCATAACAGGGGGAGCATTTTCTTATCAAGAGGTACCTGTTGGATCTCATGAATTAAGGGTATACTACCCTGCACATGGAGAATTATATCTTGGACATGAAGGAGTATCGGTAACTAAAGGAAGTGTTGTAAATGTAGATATTTTATTGTGGAAATTTGAATATCCAGATGAACATTAAAAATTTCTTCAAAACCACTTCCCTAATGCTTCTTGTTGTTCGGCTTCTTTCCCAAACACAGAATCAATATATCTTTTTGTAAGTTCCAGGCTTTGTTTTATATAAGGAGAAAGATTATATTTTTTAGCCAGTTCAAGCGCAGGTTCAAGATATTTTTTTACTCCACCTTCATGTGTTGTGAAAATTATTTTGCCACCACATTTTGGACAAACACCTGTTAAAGGAGGACGTCTTACGATTTCATTACACGAAACACACCTAAAATTTTGCATTGAAAATTTTCTGAGATTTCCTCTCATATCTTTAAGAAAGTGTCTTTCAATTATAAGCCTTGCAGTGTCAGAAGTATTAGCTGCACGTATTTTTTCAACAAGTTCCATTTGGTGCTGAACTTTTTCCTGCATCGTGGCAAGCATCTTATAGTTAGAACACACAACACCATCATTTATATTTTCTGTGCTGTGAGTAAAGCCTACTCCTTTAAAAGGATCTCTGCCTTCTTTCAAAGCTGCTCTTACATCATAAACCTTAACTTCAGAAGAATGTTTTCCCTCTTCAGCTGCTTTGTAAAGTTCTAGGGGATAATCTCTAAAATCCAAAAGAATCTCAAAGTCAAGAATCTGGTCATCTACCTCTCCTGCATTAATTCTGGCATTTAAGACAATTGGAGAATCCTGAGTCCCGCCCCTGTGGCTTGGAAGAAATGCTTTTGAAAAATTAAGCAAAACATCCCCAAGAAGAGTTATTGCCATTTCATCGCCATCGCAGTCACGCCTGATTGCAGCATGCATATAAGGGCTTGCAAAACATCCTAAAGTATTTGAAAACCCAACAATTCTAGAAACCACCCCCCCACAATTATGAGGAGCAATAGAAACTGCGAGATGCCCTATAAGGTCCTCCCTTTTTTTTACATTATAAAAAGGCTTTATTTTATAAAATCTTACCAGAAGCTCATCAACAAAATTACATATTCTCATGAAAACATCATCAGCTCTATCAGAAGTTTCGGGAAAGCTGGGTAACAAAATGTCGTGAGGCTTTAGTTCCAAAAGTTGGCCGTCATTTTCCAATTCCCCGCCGTGAATATCTTTTGTATATCCAATTTCTCTGAGTTTTTCGACACTTACAGAAACCTCTTTGGGCTTGAAAGAGACTAAAGGCAATTCTGTCGCATCAAACCTAATTGTCCCATCTTTATTTACCTGTAAGTCAAAAATTGCTCTTAAAATTCCTTTTTCAAGTCTTTCAGTACAATGGTCTTCAGAACTTGTTCCTCTAACACCTTTAATTAAAACAGGAATTTCTTCATTTTTCAGAGAGAGATTTTCTTTTGCCTTTTCCATGTAATATCTTACGTCTATAGGTCTATAATAATAAGGTCTTACCTTCTGATGTTTTTCACATTTTTTTAAAGAAGTTTCTCTGTATTCAGGACAGTAAAACATTTTTTTGCAGGGCTTGCCGCATTTCTCACAAACACTAAAAATTGTCTCTTTTTTGCACCCCTCACTTTCACAAAAGTAAACCGGAAACTCTGCCCTGACACTTCCTGCTTCACAAGCTGCCTGAACACTTCTCAGCCTTCCTCCTTCTTTTCCTACAGGAAACAAAACATTAGGGCTTCCTGTAAGCTTTCTCAGTTTTGCTTTCTCAGGACGACCCATCCTCGCTCCAATAAATTCTCCTGCCTTATCCCGAATTTCAAAATTAGAAAGATTGTTTATCAACGAGAGAACAAGATTTTTATCTGCAAGATTCTTTAGATTTTCCAAGCCTTCAAATTTATTTATCCTAAATTCCAATTCAGAAATTACATCTTTTAGAATCAATCCCCTTCCATTTAAAATTCCTAAGTCTAATCCAAGATTTGAAAATAAAGCCTTGCTATTTTTCAAGTCAATAACCACATGCTCGATTGCCACATTATGTTCAACACCAAGAATCTCAAGAGCTCTTTTTCCGTGTTTGAACTTTTCCTGGTCTGCTTTTGAATAAGGCAAGATTATTTTTTTATCAACTTTAGAATTTTTCAGCCAGGACAAAAGACCTGAAAATTGTTCTCTTGAAATTTGAGTCCAGTAAAAAATATATTCAGGATGCAGTGAAATCCCCTTCTCAGAACTTATTTTAACAGCATCTTCAAAACCCACATTAAAACAATTAATAGTTTTTTCCAACTCAGGGTTTTTCTTCCGCAACTCAAGACCCCAAATTTCCTCAACATATCCTGGTTTTATTAGATTTGAATTTCTGTTTTTAACATCACTGAAGGGGAAGAGAATGTCGCCGAGGTAAATTATTTCTTCAACATCAGGATAAAGCCTTTTTGCATCTTCCATATTCCTCAGCTTCTTCACGCTTCCGTTGAATAATTTAACAATCGGTCCGTCAACAAGGTCACATGAAGTAACAACACATCCTTTTGTGGGCTTCTCGATTTTTAACTGCGTTCCTATTGCAATAAAAGAATCTGTTATAGCCATTGTCGCAGGATGAACCGATGCTGCGCTAAAACCAGAGTTTCTGCCCCGCCCATACCTGAACCTAAAAGCTCCTGACTCAGAAGGATGCCCAAACACAGGCCTTCCTGCTACCAAGTCATTTATGTAAGTTGGAGAATCTTCTTTTTGCCCAGTGTCCCTTTGCTCATGAAGTTTTATGTAATCATCAAGAAAATCCCATCCACTAGATTTAAACCCCTTGGATTTTACTTCATTAAGAAGCCTTAATCCTTTTTTCGCTTTTTGCGCAAGCCCTTCTGAAAAAATCAGGCACATACCACCTCTTATGTAATTTGTTTCGATCCTTTCCAAGTTTTTATAATTTGAAACTTCATGTTTTTCTGTCGGGTCTCCAGAAATCTGTATAGGAAGATTCTTTGCCAAAAAAGTTGCTTCTTCAACTGTCGGAAGATACTGAAGATTTGTCACATAATCATGATAGTCATAATTCTCAGTAACATACCTTTTCACTTCTTCCTCGGTCGGATCATATTTTACATAACCAAACATCTCCCTTAAATAATCAATAAGCATAAGAACAACACAGCTTGCAGTAGTTCCTGCGCTTCTTATCGGCCCTGAAAAATCAGCAATAAAATATTCTTTATTGTCTCTTGTTTTCCCTATTTTGATTCCAGTGTATCCTTCAATAGGACTTGAAACAACACCTAAAGTTGTGTATGCAAATCCAATTCTTATGCCCGCATCAATTGCTTCAAGAAGACTTGCAAACTTGCAAAATTTCTGTTTTGCAACTTCCTCTGCAATCCTGAAAGAAACCGCTATGTTCATTTTCCCGAACTCTTTTTCTAATTCAAGAATTCTTTTTGCTATCCTTGTCCCCTCCATCTGAGGATAAACTACAGAAACCAATCCCACAACCCGTTCAGCTAGGCTTCTTGCAAGGGGAATTTCAACTTTATTCGCCGGGTCAAAACCTTTTCTCCTCGCAGCCTCTGCAAGAGCATAAACTTCTTTTGTTTTCTGTTCTATATGTTTAAAATATTGTTGAGTGTTCATTTTTATTCAAAATCCAAAATTTTAATTGCTCTTGTTTTTAAATTTAACATAGGCACTTTGCAGAAATCAGGCTTGACTCCTTTTCTTTTTTGATATTCTGTTTCCTGTTCCCACGCTGCTACCGAAATTATCAAAACTCCTTTATAAGAAGAGATTTCCATTTTATGTGTGTGGCCTGAAACAAAAATATCAGGAATTTTTTTGATTAAAAGATTATCTTCTTCAGAGGGAAAATACTGGGTAGAGGAATTTGATGGCGCCAAATGTCTGTTTTTTAACAAATATGCCATTATTTTATCAGGTGCATTAAGTCTTTTCTCAGAAAGAGTTGGAACATTATTCGCATAATAGGGATATGAAAATCCATGATATGTAAGAACATCAAAGCCAGTAAAGTTTCTTTCTTTCTTTGCGCCTATATTAACATATGCAGGGTTTCCTGTAAGAATTACATTTTCCATATTATACAATGGCCACGCATATTTTTCGTCAAAAGGAGGCTGGGGCTCCATAAGTCTTACACCATCGTGATTTCCTGGAGAGATAATTATTTTTATGTCCTTCCTTATTTCCCCCAAGAGCTCTGCAAGATTCTTAAACTGCTCTTCAATATCATCAATTTTGAGGTCTCTCTGTTGTGCAGGATAGTTCCCTACGCCCGCAACAACATCACCAACTAAAAAAATATATTTTATTTTATTAATTTCTTTTATATTTTTTACAGGAACTTTTCCATTAATATAATCTATAAATTTTCTGAAATTTTCTTCCATAAAAAATTTGCTTCCATAATGAAAATCTCCTAAAAAAAGAGCATACTCTTCGACAGGAGCTTTTTTCTTTTCCAGCACCTTTATATCGGGAAAAATAATTTTATTGACAAAAAATATCTCTTTGTCACCAAAACCACTAAAACCAATTACAGAATCTAATACAATCTCTTCTGCCGCCTTGTAAAGTTCTGGATTATTCTGATTAACCAACACACGAGTTTTTCCAGTAAAATCTTCAACATCAAACATTATGTTCTTATTTTTTGTGGTTCTTTTATCAAAAACCATTCCAATTATAGAAACTCTTTGTCTTTTAGGTGAAAGCTTATTTATAGAAATAAGGTTGTTAAGTTCCTGACGTTCCTGTAAAAAATTTTTCATTTCATAAAATCTATTTCTCAGATTTTTAACAAAATCTTCAACTTCTATTTTTTTTATGGGTGGTGGAGAGCTAGACAAAACAGAAACATCTGAACCCTCACCCCTCTGAATAAACTGGTCTGAATTTTTTTTTGTATTATATCTTATTTGTTTAAGGGGCTGAGAATTATTTTTTAGAAGGGGGAATATTTGTGAAGTTTTTGAAACTTCTTTTGAAATCTCTATTTTAAGTCCTAATTTAATTTTTAATTTTTCAAAACTTTTCCTGTTTTCTTCAGGCAGGGTTAAAAAAAACTCTTTAACCTGCTCTTTATTCTGTTCAAGAAAGTTTTTAGTTATAATCTTTCGCCCGTACGTCTCTGCAATTTTTTCAATAATAAGTTTAGTAAATTTTTTATCATTTGCCTCACTCAAAAGATTAAGAACCTCCGGCTCTATTAAAAGACCTTTTTCAATACAAAACTTGAGAATCTCTTTTGGATCCATTTATATATTCCTTTTTTTCTAATCATAATCTAAACTTTCTTCAATAATCTTTTTGGCTTTTTCGGTAAGAGGTTTTGAAATTGCAAGTTTTATCTCTCTCATGCGCCCGCCACGACCTTTTGAAACGACCTTTACATTGATTATTCCAAGCATATCAAACTCCTGGATAATATCCCCGACACGTCTCTGCGTCAATATTTCTGATTTATTTTTAAGGCAGACATCCTGATAATAATTATAAACATCTCCTGTAAAAATTGGTGATTCTTTTCCTTTTTTGTTTTTTCTGAGTTTTTCAGATAATTTTATTATTGAATAAAGAACATATTGAAATTGTTTTGGCTCTGTTCTTATTATTTCAAGAATTTTTTCTCTTTCAATTTTTACATTTGCTTCATCTATGTGCTTCAGAAGAATTTTCTTAGAACCTCCTCTTTCAGCGATTTCCCCGGCAATTCTCAATAAATCTAAAGCTCTTCTTGCATCTCCGTGCTCTCTTGCTGCAAAAGCAGCACATTTTGCGACAACTCCTTCTTCAACAACACTTTCCTTAAAACTACATTTTGCCCTTTGATTAAGAATCTCTTGAAGCTGTATTGCGTTGTAAGGAGGAAATACAACTTCTTCTTCAGATAAACTGCTCCGGACTCTCGGATCAATTCCTTCTAAAAAAGTTAAATTATTACTTATTCCAACAACACCTATCTGAGTTTTTGAGAGCTCTGAATTAAGCCTTGTAAGATTATAAAGAAAATCTGTGGATATTTTTTTAACAGCTTGGTCTATCTCATCAAGGATAAGAACAAGAATTTGTTTTTCAGAATCAAGCAGGTCTATGAACTTATTGTAAACTGTTTCTGTGGGGAGTCCTGTATTTGGAACTTTACCACCGAGTTTTTTAACCAATTCAGCAAGAATTCTGTATTCTGTGTCTGATACTTTTTTCAATTTACAATTAAGATATTCTATCCTCAGCTTAAAATCATTTTCTTTTTTTACTCTTTTTAAAAGTTCATCTTTAACATAAAGCACTGAGAGAGTTTTTCCTGTGCCTGTTTTTCCATAAAGAAAGATATTGCTCGACCTTTCACCTCTTAAAACAGGAGCAAGAATAGAAGCAACTTGCTTTATTTGTTCTTCTCTATGAGGTATCTCACTGGGCCTATAATTTGACTGAAGAACAGATTTGTCTTTAAAGATATTGTTGTCATCAAAAGATTCAAAAATTTTATCTAGTTCTTCTTTCATTTTTTAAAATTTATTATTAATTTTTAAATTATATATAAATTACCACAGACCAACACATCTATTTCCTATGGAAAATTACAAAAACACACTAAAAACCATCGGGAAAAAATCTTGTTATTATATAAAAGATTATAACTACTAATAAAGAAAAACACCTATATTTCCAGTGGAAATTTAAATTTATTATAAAAATCAACTAATAAAGAAAGAAATAAAAAATTAAGAATTAGAAAATTATTATTATTATTATTATTATTATTATTATTATTATTTATATATTATATATATACTATACAATATAAATTTTTAAAAATGAAGAAGTTATTAAAAAAAACTAAAAATTCTTTTTTAAACCTTTCCAATAGAAATCAAGGGGTGGGTCATAAGGTATTGCTTCTAAAATCTATTTAAATTTACAGAAAAGTTTATATATTATTCTCATCTGAAACAATTATGCCAGAAAGCAAAAACCCTTTCAAAAGTATTGTTGGAAAGATGATTGTCACAAAAGAAGGGAAAAGACTTGGTTTTGTTAGAGATATAACTTTTGAGACAAGATCTGGAGAATTGATAAATATTGTTGTAAAAGATTCAACACCTTATACTAAGAATCTAAATCTAGAAAAAACAAATAAGAAAGAGCTTTTAATACCATATACAGCAATTATAGCTGTTGGTGATTTTGTGATTGTTTCAGAAGAAGATCTTATTTAATTAAGAAAATTATTGATTTTTAAAATAATACAAAAGTTTAAAAACATCTTTAAAATTTATTTAATTATGAGAATCGTCGGTTTTAATTTTACAAAAATAAGTGTTGAAAAGCTCAAAGAGTCCTTTGATGTTAGCAAATTAAAAATAAAAACTTCTATAGATGTTTCTGAGATAAAAGAAGTCAAAACAGATCTTTTAAAAACAAAGGACAAAGTTATAGGGATAGAGTTTACATTTGTAGTCAATTATGAGCCAAAAATTGCAAAAGTTGATCTCAAAGGAAAGCTTTTTGTTTCTATCGAGCCTAAATTAGCCAAAGAAGTTCTGCAGAAGTGGAAAAATAAAAAAATGCCTGATGATTTTAGATATTTATTATTTAATATTATTCTCAAAAAATCAACACTTAAAGCACTTTATCTTGAAGAAGAATTAAATTTACCTCTTCACATGCCGATACCTTCTTTTAAGAAAAAATAAAGAAAGAAATTAAAACCCTTTCAACTTACTCTTTCTATGAAAATTTCTGAAGAAAAAAGGAAGAAAATATCAGAACAAATCCTTGCATTTCTTTATTCTAATATGCCAAAATCATTATTTACTTCACATATAGCCAGGGACGTTGCGCGAGATGAAGAGTTCACAAAAAAGCTACTTCTTGATTTGAAAAAACAAAGCCTTGTTAATGAAATCAAAAAAAATTCTTCAGGAAAAGAATATCTGAAAAGGTCAAGATGGAAATTAAGTGACAAGGCATATGAGATTTACAAAAGAGCAACTTCTGACATGTAACTTTATTGATAATTTATATTTTCCATTAACTGAAAGTTTTTATACTTCCAGCTTTTTAGTTTTTTATGGATAAAGTAAAAGAAGCTTTCTATAAAGTAAAAAAAGACATGGCTTTTCTTCATAAAGAAGTTGCTCTTCTTAAGGAAAATCTTAAAGACACAAGGCAAGAAATGATTGTTATATGTGAAATTTTAAAGAAATTTAATGAAAATATTAAGCAAATTTTTTTAGAAAGTACTAATAAATTAACTAAACACCTTCCAACACATAAACACATAAAACAGACATCTTCGACACATCCTTCGACACATAATCTGCCTCTAGAGCCCTTAAAAAGTAAAAATAGGGGGTTTTCCACTGGAAATCAAGGGGTTCCAACAGACAGACAGACAGACAGACAGACAGACAGACAGAGCACTTTTTCCTTAAAACAGCCTATTATGGAGAGAACAATCGTAGAACCAACCAAAAAAAGTTTTCCTACTTCTCCTGAGGCAACTACTCTTGACTCAATAGATAACGCTGCAAAAATTCTTGACTCTTTAGATAGTATAAAAAAAGAAATAAGGCTTAAATTTAAGAGGCTTACAGACCAGGAACTTCTCGTATTTTCGACGCTGTATCAACTTAATGAAGAAACAGGGCCTGTTGAATATAAAACCCTTGCAAAGAAGTTGAATCTCACAGAAAGCTCAATAAGAGATTATGTTGGCAGACTTATAAAGAAAGGAATTCCCGTCGAGAAAAAAAGAATAAATAACAAAATAATTCATCTCTCAGTATCTAATAACTTAAAGAAAATTGCTTCACTTTCAACAATATTACAATTAAGAGACCTCTAATATCCACTTTTTCCGCTTACCGAATAACTTCCCTCACTATTCAAATTTTTATATTTACTAATTCTTTTTTACAACTTTTCTTCTTTTTTCTTATTGGTTTCCTTACTCTTAACTCTCACTTTTGACTTTTTGAGTATCTTTTCTTTTATATTTTCAGGAATAAATAGTCTTTTTTTACCATTTTTTTCAACAGTTTCTTCAATCATACCATCACTTTTTTGTTTTATACGGTTTAAATGCCCCCTTATTGTAGATCTCTCTTTTCCCAGAATAGCTGCAATATCATCATAACTGAGTTTCATGTCTGTATTTATTAGTACCCATATTATTGCTCTTTCAGTTACTGAAAATTGATCAAAATTTGGTGTTTGAACACCTGTTTGAACACCTGTTTGAACAGCATAAACAGCTGTTTGTTTTCTAAACACCTGTTTGCCTGTTTGGTTTTGCCTGTTTGGTTTTAATTCATTAGCAATAGAAACAACATTTTTTAATCCTTCAATTTCATTTTCTATCGTCGATAAAATTCTTTTTACTTCATCTATATCTTTTTTTTGTGAATTTTTTTCAGATTCAAGATATTTAATCCAAGTACTTAAAGAAGTCAGGTCTTTTTTTACATCATCAAAACCTTTCTTTGTATCTCTTTTTAGTCCTTCAACCTCTTTTTTTCCAAAAAACCACCAAAACATAGAATTATTTACTTTTCTGTATTTAAAAATCTTTTGTTTTTCGACGATAAAAATAATTTTTATTGAGGGGATTTCTTCTAATCAAAATCTTAAAAATTATCTAAAATCCCCCTTTTTTTAATAAAAATTTTCAAAAAACACACCCAAACAGCCTGTTTGAACACCACTAAACAGCTGTTTAGTTCATAAACAGCCAATATAACCTTATAATCTTGATCTATAATCTTGTTCATAAAGATAACCTTAGTGCACAAACCCCAAGGAAATAAAATTAATACAAAAATTTAGCAGCCAAATATTTAAATATAACAAATAATATAACAATATGATGTCAGAGAAAGAAAAAATAAAAGAACTTAAAGAAGACCTTAAAGAACAAAAAAAAGAAACAAAAACAGCTAGACAAAGAGCAAGGCAAGCTGCTCTAGCATTAAAAAATGAAACTAAAAAACAATTTACCTTAGCTATCACTGCTGCTTTTGGTTTTCTTATTGCCTTTGCTTGGAGAGATGTAATAAAGGCATATACAGATAAGATTATAACAAATCTATCTTTTGATTTTCCTGAATCTTTAACACTACTTTACACAGCATTGATTACAACTTTTTTAGCAGTTGTTGGCATAATTCTCATAAACAAGTTTAACAAGAATAACTAAGTTTACCTTAGTGCACAGAATAAAAAATAGATTTCTTACCACAGAAATTAATAAAAAGCCAAATACCAATTTATTAGATGGAAAAAGTACTTTATAATGGAAAACATAAGTTATTTTATGATTTGAAAAAGGTTTCTGAACTTGTGGTTATAAAACAGGATAATGGGCAAGAAAAGGAAATCTATCATCATCCTTATGGAATCACTCTTGATTTTTACAATTATTGGAATAAAGATAAAGGAACCAAGACAATACTTACTTGCTTTGGGAATAAAAAAACCATATTAAAATTAGAAAAGGATATTAAACAAAGCTCACTATGTCTACAGAAACCTAAGAATCTAAAAAAGGACATTCCTGGACAAGGACTCCAAGAAGGAGATATTGCTCTCAAAAATAGTTTTTTCTAAAAAACCAGCCTTTACGAGTAAATACTTCGTACAACCTATATTGTCACAACCCTACTTATTTGAGCCTTTTTTAGCATTAACTTCATCTTTTTCGGAAAACTCTGCCAAAGGCGAGTTTGGAGATTATTTTTGAAAGTGATTTGACATAAAATTGTTTATTCCTTCATAAAACATTTCAACATCTTGAAAATTATATTTATCAAAATTTCCATGGGCTGCTTCATTGCCAGCATCCAACCAAGATAAAATTTGTCTCCATGTTGTTTGGTTGTAAATTTCTTTTGCTTTTAATTCATCATTTAATGTTGAAAATTTTTTACCCTTTCCATTACTATCTAATATTTCAATTCCTTCTCTTTCCGAAATTCTTTTTAATGCATCTCCTAGAACAATTCTTAATAGAATGGCAGAGATATCTTTATTTTTCTGTTCTTTTAAAAAAAATCTTGCTTCTTCTAAAACAGAATCAAATACTTCGTTCGCAATAATGAACTCTTGCCCTTGCAAAAAACCCTCTTTTATATCATCTAAACACGCTTTAACTAAACCTCTAATACTTTCTATTATTGGATACGCCTCTTTTGCTTTCAAATCCCCTTTTATCAGTTTCTCCCTAAAAACATCAAATCTCTTAACTTGTGGACTATCCTCTGAAAAAATAATGACAAGTATATTTTCTACTTTCATTAACCACTCAGAAATTTGGCCATAATCTTCTTTAGAATAAAAATAGATAGTCTCCCCATAGACTGACCTGTAAGATTTTCTTTTAATCATAATTTTTTCGTCAAACTCTTTTATTAGATTTTCAACTCTTGCGGTGAATTTTTTGTATTTATCCATAGTTTAAGTAGTTCTTCCAACTAATTATATTTTTCCATCCAAAACCATATAAACCAAAGGTTCGTACAATCATTATGAAAAAAGAGTATCCAAATCTAAAAATTTTAATAGAAAATAATTTAGACACCCCAGAAACTGCTGAAGCAAAAAAATTATTTAATTTACTCCACGACGTTAAAACAAAGGGTTTTTTGTCACAAAACCAATTTTACAATGTGGCAATGTGGAAAAGCCCAAGACCTAAAAAAAATTATTTAAGAAATCCCGAACAGACAATCATAGAAATCTCTAAGAGTGCTTTAGTTTCAGATGAAAAAACAAAAATAAAATTGTTGACCGAATTAAAGGGTGTGTCTATTGCAGTTGCTTCTGCATTATTAACAATAATTGACCCTGAAAATTATGGGATAATAGATATTAGAGTATGGCAATTACTTCATCTTTATGACGAAGTGAAAACTAAACCTAGTGGACAAGGATTTAACTTAAATGATTATATTCTTTATCTTACTATCTTAAGAGAATATGCAAGAGAATTTAATTTAAATGTTAGAGATATTGAAAGGATACTTTTCTTCCATCACAGAAAAATTCAAGTAGGTAATTTATATTCAAAATGACCCCCACAACCTTCCTACAAAAACTTGAAACAGAATTAAAAATCTCAAAAAACTCAAACTACACAATTCGCAATTATCTTCGGGCTAATGAAGAACTCCTCAACTTCACAAAAAAATCTCCCGACGAAGTTACCACAGATGATGTCAAATCCTACATGGCTGAAAAATTAACAGAGCAAGCAGCTTCAACAATTATTGTTTTTCTATCTGCATTAAGGTTCGCATTTTCAAATATTTTGAACAAAGATATTACAGCAGGCATAAAAAGGCCGAGAAGGGAGAGAAAAATTCCGGCTGTTCTAACAAAAGATGAATTAAAAAGACTTTTAGCTGCTATTTCAACAAAAAAAAGCAGATTAATGGTAAGTTTGACTTATGCTTGTGGCTTCAGAGTTTCAGAGCTGCTAAATTTGAAGATTTCTGATTTAGATTTTGAAGAGATGATTGGGCATGTCAGAATGGGCAAAGGAAGAAAGGACAGAATCTTTAACATCCCAAGGTTTTTGTTAAAATCTCTGAAAAAGCAGGCTAAAAAACAGAGAGAAGGAAAAAAAGAATATCTTTTTACAGGCCCTAAAGGAAAACTTTCTGATAGAAACCTTCAAAAAATAGTAAGAATCGCAGCAAAGAAAGCAGAAATAAAAAAACAAGTTCATCCCCATACCTTAAGACACAGTTTTGCAACACATTTGCTCGAAAATGGAATAGACATAAGAAAAATACAGGAACTTTTAGGTCATGCTGATTTATCAACAACACAAATATATACTCACATTTCAACAGAGGAATTGAAAAAGATTCCTTCGCCGATTGATAATTTATAAAATGTCTGATAAAATAACTACAGAGAACAAAAAATTTAGGTTGTCACCGTCTTCGTTGTCTTTAATGAAAGAATGCCCTAGATGTTTCTGGCTAACTCAACATAAAATATGGAAAAGACCTGCAGGTATTTTCCCGAGCCTGCCTTCTGGGATGGACAGAATTTTAAAGAATCATTTTGATAAATTCAGAGACAGAGGAGAGCTTCCTCCAGAACTTTGTGATAATCATGAATGTACAGAGATGAAGCTTTTTGGTGATAAGGAGAAATTGAAAATTTGGCAGAATAATTTTAAAGGCATTTCTTTTATAGATAAAAAAGGTAATGAACTCCGCGGAGCAGTTGATAATATTCTTGTAAAAGGAGAAAAACTTATTGTTCTTGATTATAAAACAAGAGGTTATCCAACGAAAGAAGATACGGCAGAGCATTACAGGCTTCAGCAAAACATTTACAATTTTCTTCTGAGAAAAAATGGCTACAAAACAGAAGATTTTTTCTTTCTGTTATTTTATATTCCTAAAGAAGTCATGGCTACTGGTGAAGTTATTTTTGATACAGAATTAGTTAAGATGAAAGTAGATGTTAAAATGGCTGAGGAGACCTGGGAGAAGGCTTTAGAACTTCTTGAAGGAGATTGTCCAAAAGAGACATGTGAATGGTGTGCTTAGTTTTTCTTAGAAAGGGGGATTCTTATTTCCATACAAAAACTCTTAAAAACAGTTCCTTTCTCTAGTAAGTAAATGAAAAGAGCAAAAACAAAAATTAAAGCAATCATTTTTGATATTGGAGGAGTTTTGCAAGTTGGGAGATATCCCAAAAAACCATATAAAAATCATAGAACCCTTGGAGTTCATAATTCTGTCTCAAAGAAACTCAAACTTTCACTAGACCAATATTTTGATGCAATTGATACGTCTTATGCTGATTCTATTGAAGGTAAAATTCCAGAACAAGACGCATTAGAAACAATGGCAAAAAATCTTAAAATCTCTGTTAAAAAATTAGAAAGATTGTATCTTAAGGAATATAAAAAACATTTCAAATTTAACGAACAATTGTTTAAACAAGCCTTAAAATTGAAGAAAAGAAGTTATAAGATCGCAATTCTCTCAGATCAGTGGTATCTTTCAAAAGAAGCCCTTGTAAACCTAAAATTAAAAAATAATTTTAATCCAATTGTTATTTCCTGTGATGTTGGGATGAGAAAGCCAAATCCAAAAATTTATAAATTAATTCCCAAAAAACTGAAAATTTCTGCAAAAAATTGTCTTTTTATTGACAATCAAGAATGGAATATAAAACCTGCAAAAAAACTTGGTATGAAAACAATTCTGTTCAAAAACAATAAACAACTAAGAAAAGATCTTAAAAAAATAAGTATAAAAACATGACAAAAAAGCCAAACATCAAAGTTGCTGTTCTTTCGATAATTGCATTAGGTTTTATTTTTCTTACTTTTAGTGTTAACTGGATGTTCATCATTGGTGCTGTTATAATTATGATTATAAATCAGAGAGAACTTCTTGGAAAGAAATAAAATTATAATTTCTTTTTTCTTAAAACCTGAAATCCTTCTTTTGCTACAAAAAGCCCAAGGATAAACATCAACAGAGATATGCCTGCAAGAATGAAGTTTTCTTCACTAATATATCCTCCTGTTCTAAATGTTAAATAGAGTAATGCTGCCATTGTTGTGATAAGCATAAAAATTGCCGGAATTATAATAAATTTAACTTTTGTTTTTTTAGAAATAAAGAAAGAGGCTGCAACTATCATAGATACTGCTGCAATCAACTGATTAGAACTACCAAAGAGCTTCCATAAAGTTTCATATGTGTTTGTAACAGCCAAGAGCCATGCTGGAATCAGTATAATAAACATTATTAAGATTCTATTTTTTAAACTTGAAGAACCAAAAACCTTTGAAAATTTCTCTGAAATTATAAACCTGTTTAATCTTGTTGATGTATCTACTGAAGTTAATATGAATTGGTTTACCATAAATGCTCCCAGCAATGCTACAAAACTTCCAGTTAGTACCGGGATTCCCATATGACCTACAATATTCCCAAAACCAGAAGAGAATAAAATTATCCATCCTTTCTCCAGAGCAAACTGAAAACTTCCTTCACCCCCACCCCACCCCAATCCAGCAATTACCACAATTGTGACAACTATTGCTAACAAGGCTTCCAGTATCATTCCTCCGTAACCAATTGCTTTTCCATGTGATTCTTTATGAAGCTGTTTACTGGTTGTTCCTGACGCGATTAATGAATGAAATCCAGAGATGGCACCACATGCAACTGTGATAAATAAGATTGGCCATAATGCGAATCCACTTCCGCTGATTCTTGCAGGAGCATTAACAGAGGGGTTTACAACCAAAATCCCAATTATTCCCAGTAAAAGAAGTATCATCAGTTGTATTGAACTTAAGTAGTCTCTTGGTCTGAGAAGAATCCAGACAGGAACAACAGAGGCAATTCCTGCATACAAAAGAATTATTGTTATAAGAATATTTCTTAATAAAGTTGTTTCCATAGTGAAACTAATAGGGACACCTACACTCACCCAAATAGAGAGAAAAATTACAATCATAGCTATCATTGTAGAGATTTTATAGTCCCAATTAAGTTTTTGAGTCCCAAATCCAAGGATAATCGCAGTTGTTGTAATAGTCAATAAAGGTATGATCAAATCAGGTCGTCCAATAATGCTCTCTGCCGCAGAAACACTAAAGACAGTTATTATAAGAAGAAGGGTAATAAATATCATAATTCCAAAAAGTGTCCCCGCCCTTGAGCTTAGATATTTTTCAGCAATGCTCGAGATTCCTTTTGCTTTATTTCTAACAGAAGCCATAAGAGAAACAAAATCATGTACAGCTCCCATGAAAACAGAACCTATGGTAACCCATAAAACAACCGGCAGCCAACCAAAATAACTTATTGCAATAATAGGCCCGATAATAGGTCCTGCCCCGGCAATAGAAGCAAAATGATGCCCGAACAAAATTGGTTTTTTTGCCGGAGAGAAATCAATTTCATCTTTCTGTTTTACAGCAGGAGTAATATTTTTATCGTTAATCTTTATTCTTTTTTCAACGAATCTCCCATAAACTCTATACCCAAAATAAAGCCATACAAGGGCAAGCAACAAAATCCACACTGATTTCATCTTTCTTTTTATCTTACCTCTTTTATTATAACCCTATTTAACTATCCAGATATTAAAAACCTAACTGTTATTTTTCTCAGAAAATAAAATCTATCTCTTAGAAAATTAATGAGAAAAAATTTCTTTTATCTACTTCTTTTTGCTTATTTCACTTGATCTTTTATCCTTTTATGAGGGATATAATCTTCATAAAATATACTTTCAAGAATTTTTCTTAGCTTCTGGCTTGAGCCCTCAATCTGGAATGATAATTCAGCATTAAGAGGCGGTATAAAACGACCTATTTCCTGCTTTCGTTTTAAATAAAGATTAGAGTCATCAAACTCGTAAACCAAAGAAGTTGTTAAAGGAAAGAGGCTCTCTTCAATTTTAATAACTTTTGCTCCCTCTTTCTTAAGCATCCTATCAAGTTTTTCCAGCTTGTAATCCGCATCTACACCCTTTAAATTAACAGGATGATAGTACTTTTCTTTCATTTTCCTATCTATTATTAAGCTTTAGGATTTATTTACTTTTCTTCCTGTCTTTTGTTCCTACTTATCTGGAAATTTATTCTGATTTCTCTGGCTTTTCTGTTTCTTTTGTCTTAACCTGCTTGTCCTCTTTGCTTTCTACTTTCTCTTCTTTTTCTTCTGGCTGGTTTTCTTCCTGATCTCGTGGAGGTCTTGCTTCTTTCACAACAAGATTTCTACCTTCAACTTCTTTTTCAGACATTTCTTTTATAGCTTTGTCTGCATCAGGTTCGTTTTTGTATGTAACAAAACCAAATCCTCTGGATCTTCCTGTGTGCTTGTCAGATATAACAATCGCGTCTTCAATCTCACCATAAAGAGAAAAAAGCTCTTCAAGTTTGGCTTTAGTAACGCTCCAAGGCAGGTTTCCAGCATAAATTCTTTTACTCATTTAAGCCTCCTTCATTCTGCTTTATTTATTTTATTTAGAACAAGACTAAGCCTGTCCCTCTTTTTTTAGGAAAAAAACCAATTTTATAAAGTTAACTGTCTTTGCAAAAATATGAAATGTGAAAAATGCGGCTATGAATCCAAGAATAACAAGAAAAAATTTGGCCTGGCTCTTTGTGAAATTTGTTATTACTTTTCTCCTAATGAGGAGAAAGCTTTTCAACAATATGTAAAAGAAAAAATTCCTGGGGGAATTCTTGAAACTTTCAGAAGGAATTATGTTCCGAGGAGAGAAAAACAGAAACAGGGAATGATAAAAAAAGCTGTGAAAGGAAGCTTAATGTCAAGAGCTCCTTTTGGATATAAAATCCGGGATGGAAAACTTGTCCCTTCAGAAAATTACAAAGAAGTTGAAGAGATTTTTGAGGAATTTTTGAACAATAACATCAGTCTAAGACACCTTGCTGAAAAATATAACTTTTCTGTTAACGGGCTTAAAAAAATCCTGAAAAACTTTACTTATATAGGAAAAATAAAATTTAATAACCAGGTTTACCCTGGAAATCACCAGCAGATTATTTCTGCAACATTATTTAACAAGGTTCAGGACAAGTTTGAAAAACTTGGAATAAAATGAGAAAGATATTTTTTCTAATTAGTTCAGAAGCGGATTAGGTGAGACTTACCTAAAGCTCTTTTGCCTTTTTCTTCTTGCCTTGCTGTCTCCGGGTTTATATGCTTCTTTCCTTCTAACATCAGCTACAAGAAGAAATTTATCATATGTTAGAAAAGCTTTTTCAAGATCTTTATTTTTTGTGAAATTAACAATTGCTCTTGCCAAGGCAAGTCTTGCCGCTTCTATCTGGCTTTTGCTCCCACCTCCACGAACATTTACAGAGATGTTGAAATTAATTTTTCCAAGAATATCTTTTGCTATTCTTAATGGCTCTTCTATCTTAAGTCTATCAAATCTCTGAAGATTTTCATAAGGTTTTTTGTTTATTGTTATTTTTCCAGAACCTTCTGTAACTACTGCTCTTGCAACAGCACTTTTCCTTTTTCCTGAAGTGATTATTTTTCTATTTTTTGTGTTCATTTTCTATTTTTTGTTATTTCTTTGATATTGACAAATTTTGATTTTCTAGTTTTGCCAGCAACAATTTTTTTAGAATTCTCAAATTCTTTTGGAACTCCGAGGCAGCACTTTATTTTTTTTAAAGCTTCCTTGCCCCGTCCTTTTCTGTGGGTTGGAAGCATTCCTCTTATAGCTCTTTTTACAATTAAATCTGCACGTCTCGAATGTTTTGGCCCTTTTTGTCCGCTTCCTACTCTCATTCTTTTCCTATCAAAAATCTCTTTCACATTTTTTTTGCTTCCGGTAATTATTACATAATCACAATTAAGTATGATTATTTCTTCTCCTTTAAGAGCCTCTTTTGCTACATAGCTTGCAAGTCTTCCCATTATTGCGTTTTTACCGTCTATTATTTTCATTTTATTTTTCTGCACTTCCTTTTAATACCTTCATATTTTTCCCTTCGGGATTTTTTTCAATTTCTTCTATAACCCCTGAATAATATATTTTGTCTTTTTCCAATTTTTCTTTTGCTTTTTCAGAAAAATTTAAGGCAATAATTTTTATTTCTTTAGTAATCTCACCCTGTGAAAGAACTTTTCCAGGAACAACAACTGTCCCTCCTTCTTTTGCCCGGCTATCAATTTCCCCAAGATTCAAATCCACAAAATTTCTTCTTGGTCCAGAAAGAATGGCTGCAACTTCTTTCCAGGATTCGTTCTTTCTTGTAGCTTTTATTGTTTTAACTAATCCAGGATTCGTTTTTCTTTTAATCTGTTTACCTATCTTTGTTTTTGATTTCATGTTGATTCTGACGTTAAAATTGAATTAGCAGAAAACTTTTCCCGCTAACGCGATTAACTCGCGGTTTATTTTGTCCTTGTAAAAGGTCAGTTTAGGTGATTTATAAAGTTTTTTGATAGAATGCGGGAAGAAGGATTCGAACCTTCGCAGGCACTAAGCCAAGTGGTCCTTAGCCACTCCCATTTGACCGCTCTGGCATTCCCGCATAAAATATGGAAATTATTTATATATAAAAAGCTAATTGATTACAATAAAAATTAAATTAAATTTTACCAACACTTTTTGCCAGAGATTTAAGGTCTTTTTTCAGAACATCTATAGATCTTAAAAAAACTTCCTCAGGACTTATTTGGCCAAAAGACTCAACAGTTATAACAAGTTCATCTTTCTCTTCAATCTCTGCTTTTTTCCCTGCCTTGTTGATTATCCCCTTACAAACATCAGCAATCTCTTTTTTTCCAGCATCAATTATAACCACTTTATTACCTTTCTCTTCAATTTCGATATTAGAACAAACTTTTTTTATTTCTTCGTAAAGATCTTTATTAACAGTTATCTCTGAAATATTCCTGTAAAACATCAATCCTGGAGAGAATTTTGCATTCTCAATTCCTTTTCCTGTTTTTGTTGTCGCAACAAGTTTTATCTCTTGGTTATTTAATAAAAGAGTAATGGGAATCCCTTCATAGACAATTTCAAAATCACCCTTTAAATCTCCTGAATAAACTCTCCCCTCTTTTTTTGTTTCTAACTTAAATTTTCCCTTCCTTTTTTCGTCTCTCTTCTTTGATTTTAAGGGAATTAATCCGAGTCTGTGGGCAATTATCTCATCATAAAGCGCAGAATCATTTTTTGAAATCTCCACTTCATCAATCGCTACAATAGGTATCTGACTAATATATCTCCTTATAGAATTTGCTATGGTTTCAGAAATTTCTGTTGTAAAAACAATCTGATTTTCTGCTTTCTCTATTTTTTTCATTTTATTTTTTTAAGGTCTCCTGCCTCTTCTTCCTCCTTTCTTTTTTGGCCCTCCTCTTGGATGTCTTGTTGTATCTAAAATATTAAGTATCTTAAATCCTTCTCTTGATAAACTTTTTACTATTGCGTTTGCTCCGGGTCCTGGTGCGGGATTTCTTGTTTTGGCTCTTATTCTAAAATAAAGTGCGTCTACCCCTTTTTCTTTGAGTTCCTCTGAAATTCTTTTTGCAATAAACATGGCGATAGTAGGGTTTGCTTTAAGCCTTCCGTGTTTTGTGACCATTCCTCCTGAAACTTTTGAGAGAGTTCTTCCTGACATGTCTGTGGCATGAACAATTGTATTGTTAAAAGAGGTATAAATATTTATAACTGCCTCTGCTTTTTCCTTTTCTCTATTTTTGATTTTTTCATGAGCAGATGACTTTTCTGTTCCTGGTTCTTGTATTTGCTTTGATCTTTCTGTCATTTAAACTTCTCCTATGACTTTATTTTGAATTTCATGTTGTTTGGGTTTTCTCCCACTTTCACTTTTTCCTTTTTTAATTATAGTTATTTTGTCTTCAAGATCTTTTGGGATGATGTATGAAGGGCTGTTAACAGCTCTGTTATTTATTAAAACCTTTTTATGGACAATCAACTGTCTTGCGTTTTTTGGAGTTGTTGCAAACTTTTTTATAACAAGGATGGTTTGTAATCTTCTATTCAAATAATCCTTTTTTGTTAGAGAAAGCACATCCCCGATTGAATTAACTTCAAGCCCTATTTTTTTAAGTTTTTTGAATAAAGCCTGCTGCTCTTCAGGACTTGCAGAAATAAGTTTTTTAGCTTTTTCTCTTATTGAATTAATTCTTGCTTCTGCTTTCCATATCTCTTTTTTATTTTTTAGACCAAACTGCTCTTTGATAGTGGCTTCTTCTTCAATTCTTTCTCTTTCAAATGGTCTTTTTGGTTTTGAGTATTTTTTATGTTTCCTTTTCATTTTTCTTTAAGTTTGTTTTTTAGTTTTCTTTTTAATTCCTGTACTTTTTGCTCTGTTCTTTCTGAAATGACTTTTGGTTTTTTGTCCTCGGACAGGAAGTCCTGCACCGTGTCTTATCCCTCTGTAACTTCTTATTTTTTTCAGTCTTTTAATATCAAAATCTGTTCTTAACTCAAGGTCTGTTCCTGTTAGGTGTTTATTTTTCCCTGTTTCAAAATCATTTCTCCTGTTAAGAATAAACCCCGGCAGTGCCGGGGTTTTTATGAATTCTGTTATTTTTTTAACTTCATCAGAAGTTAAGGAACCCATTTTTCTGTTTTTATCAATATTTAGTTTTTTACAAACAGCATTTGAAAGACTCCATGAAACTCCTTTTATTTTTGTCAAGCCTGGATAAACCCTCATACTTCCTTCTATATCCTGAGAAAGAATCCTAATCATTCTTTCTTCCTGTCTCTTCTCCTCGGCTTGTTTGTCTTCTTCCTGTTTCTGCATTGACTTTTGTGATTCTTGAGCCATTTTAATTTTTATTTATAAACAAATTGTGTCTTTCAAAATCCAAGAGTTCCTGTATCATCCTTTTTTCAACAGCCTTTTCAGGATCAGGAAGATTTTGTATTCTTTTTTTCATTTCCTCAAAACTTTCAAAAGGTTTTCCCTGTCTTGCTTCAAGTATTTCCTTCATGTGCTTTTTTCCAAATCCTGGAAGCATTTCTATTCTGTGAACTCGCTTGTTTATTGCTTCTGCTTTGTTGAAAAATTCAACGAATTCCTTTTCCCTTTCTTTTACTATTTTTTTTATAAATTCCTGGAGTTGGGTCTTTCCTGCTTCTGTTAGTTTTTCACGATGTAATCTTCCAAGGACATAATAAATTTTGTCCCTCTTTCCATCGCCGATATAAACTTTTTCTCCAATTTCAAGAGAGATTCCTCTGCGAGGGACTAACTCCAAAAGAGTAAGGGTTAATTCTCCTATAGCCTGGGCTACAGGAATCATTTTTCTCTCCAACGGATAACCGTTTGGTAGATAATCTAATATAATTGCGTATTCGTCTTTTCTCATTTTCTTTATCTGGATTCTTCAATTGTCTGAAGTATTTTTTTTGATTCATCTTCGTCAAGGCTGACATCACTGAAAATCTTATTTAAATTTTCCTGATTTTCTGGTAAAAGGTCAATTATCTTTACTATGTGTTCTGGTTTTACCTTTATTAAATCAAGAGCTTCAAGTTTCTTTCTTAATTCTTTTGCCTTTTCAGGTTTAATTTTTACAAATTTTTTCACAAATTTCTTTAATTCTTCTCCGCTGTCTTTTTCTCTTTCTGTATATTCAAGAGTTTCTGCCATGCTTAATGGTTTTGTATTTGTTATCATTTTTTATGTTGTGTTAATATTTTCTTTAAATGGATTGGCTTAATTATAAATCTTTTTTCCTTATTAAAGTCTTTTATTTTAATGATGTAAGACTTGCCTCTTTTGCCTTCAACTATCCCGGTTCTGCCTTGTATCCTATTCGGAAATTCTGCCTTTAAAGAGGGCTCTTTTACAACTGCAACCATATCTTCTTTTCCTATTTCCTGGAAATATCTGCTTAGTTGCAGCCTTCCCTTTGCCCTTATTTTTTTCTTTCTAGCCATGATTTACCCAAATTTATTCAATTTAAAAAACTATCCTTTAACCAGATTTTTTATTGTTTTTAATTTATTTTTGAATTTTTAGAAAAATAATTTGGAAATTATTTGGAATTAATAAGCGGGAAATTTCTCATCTTCTGTTTCGTTAACAGGATTTGAAAAGGATTTTGAGATAGTTTCTGCCATGTTTGTTGAAACCAAATCTCCTTTATTTCTTGCTTCTTCCATGTTTTGGATTATCGCATTAAACATTTTTTCACCCCAAACCCTCTTTCCGCATTTCTCACAGAAATCAACAACACTTTCATCAGAAATTTCTGCCCCGCAATAAATACACTTTTTAGTCATGTCATTTCCTCTTTTGTTGATTTACTCAATATTTTACAGAGTTTTTAAAGATTTGCTCTTACTTTAAGATATTTAAATTATCCTGAATAAGTTATCGTAACCTTTAAAAACAATTCTTCAGCAATAATACTATGATAATTCCTGTTAGATGCTTTAGCTGCGGAAAACCAATAGGTCATTTGTGGGAAGAATTCAAAAAAAGAGTGGCTGAAGGAGAAAAACCAAATAAAGTCCTTGATGAGCTTGGCTTGGAAAGATACTGCTGCAGGTCAATGTTTCTCGGGCAGGAAGATTATATTGAACTTATAAGCAAATTCAAGAAAGCTTAATCTTAAAGAATTTTATTTTATAAATTAATTGACTCTTTTAAAATAAAGCGAGACAGCACCACTGCTTCGCATCTTGTTAGATACTAACAAAGCGGCGTAGAAAGCTTAACTTCTGTGTTCGGAATGAGAACAGGTGTTTCCAATCTACTATGGCCGTCTCAAAAATCCAAAATCCCAGCATTTTATAAATCTTTTTATATTGTCATTTTCTCTTAATTTTAAGCTAAAGAAAGATTAAGTGGGCGTGCCGGAGCGGTCAAACGGGAGTGGCTCAAGACCACTTGGCTTAGTGCCTACCTAGGTTCGAATCCTAGCGCCCACATAAAAAATTATGCTGATTCAAAAAATTAAAATAATTTTTCTAATTCCTGATACAGGTTCAAATATCCTTTTGAGAATAAGATAAACTTGTTTGCAACAATCTTAATTTCAGATTTCCCCGACCCAAAAGATTCAGAAATATACGCTTCATCTCCAGCCATTTTAAATAATTCTTCATAGCTTATTTTTAGATTTATGTCAGGACTCTCAACAATTCCTTTTTTAACAAAAATCTCTCCTGCAGAAATCTCAACAAAATAATTTCTTTCGTCTATCTGTATTTGGATTACTGGTCTTATTGATGTAAAAGGAATTTCCTGGAGATTGTAAAGTTTTAATTTTACAGCAGCATAATAAATAAATTCTTTTTCAATGTCTTCAAGGCTTATATTTGGGAGAAGATTAGCCATCTCTTCAAAATCTCCCATGTTTAAGATATCTTCAATTTCAATCTCTTCAAAAACCAGGCTGTATTTCTCAACAGGATTAATAATCTCTTCTTTTTCCATTCTTTCTTCGTATGTTTTAGTGTAATCTATGGTATTTAGAGCTTGATAAACAAAAGAAGAAGCCAATCCAATTACAGCAACAACCAAAACAAATACAAGAAGAATTTTTACAAATTTTTTCCCTGGTTTTTTAGGCTCCTTTTTATGCTTCATCATTATATATCAAAATTAATATTTATAAACATTATTTATAACATTAGTATATGCCCGGGTAGCTCAGTCTGGATAGAGCGAAAGGTTCCTAACCTTTAGGTCGCAGGTTCAAATCCTGTCTCGGGCATTTCTATTTATTTGCTTTAGTCCTGATAAAAATGTAAAATTTTAATACAAATTTTTACAGAAAAGAGCAGTATGAGAAAGGTTTTAAAAACTTTTAAAATTAGTCAGTCATATGCGCTGGTAGTTTAAAGGTAGAATTACTGGCTTCCAACCAGTTGATCCGGGTTCA
>CAZSQR010000001.1:0-60335 GCA_964609265.1 Candidatus Woesearchaeota archaeon | reverse complement strand
AGAAAATATTCTTTTAGATTGTGGCGAAGGAACTCAGAGACAATTTAGGAAAGCAGGTCTTAATCCTTGCCGGCTCACGAGAATTTTGATAACACACTGGCATGCAGATCACATTTTGGGAATTCCTGGTTTACTGAAAACACTCGGCCTTAGCAGCTACAATAAAAAACTTTTTGTTTATGGCCCAAAGGGGACAAAGGTTCTGATGAAATCTCTTTTAAAATTATTCGGTGTCAGAGAAGATTATTCTATTGAGATTAAAGAGGTCTCTGGGAGATTTTTTGAAACAGATGATTTTTATCTGGAATCTAAGGCTATGAGTCATGGAATAAAATGTAATGCATACTCTTTTGTAAAAAAAGCGCAGGTAAGAATTGACAAAAAAAAGCTGAAAAAATTAGGGATTCCTGAAGGTCCACATCTGAAAAATTTGAAAAAAGGCAAGAACATAATTTACAAAGGGAAAAAATATTCTGCTAAGAAACTTACTTACAAAGAGCCGGATAAGAAAATCTCTTTTGTGTTGGACACTTCTCTCAATAAAAATATTGTGCCTTTTGTTAAAAGTTCAGATGTTCTGGTTTGTGAATCTTCGTATGCTTATGAACTAGAGAATTTGGCTAAGAGGCATCATCATCTAACAGCGAGTCAGGCAGCAGAAATAGCAAAAAGAGCTAAAGCAAAAAATCTTTTTTTAATTCATGTCAGCCAGAGATTTTCTAAAAATATGAAAGGCATTTTAAAAGAAGCTAGAAAAATTTTCAGAAATAGTTATTTACCAAAAGATTTGGATACTTTTAGTGCCTGAACTGATCTGAGTAAAGCCAGTTTTTTCCTTATAGAAAGATTTTAAATAGAATTCTCTCTTAGTTTTTATAAGTTGAAGGCCCCTGTAGCTCAGCCTGGATAGAGCGACTGCCTTCTAAGCAGTAGGTCGCAGGTTCAAACCCTGTCGGGGGCATGCGGGGATGGCGAAGAGGTTAACGCGCTCGGTTGCAGCCCGAGTATTCCTGGGTTCAATTCCCAGTCCTCGCTTTTTATAATAAAATGAGAAAAGTATATTTAATTCATGGGTGGGGAGGAAGTTCAGAAGGAGGTTGGTTTGACTGGTTAAAACAAGAACT
The DNA here is from genome assembly GCA_964609265.1 of Candidatus Woesearchaeota archaeon. Lineage (GTDB taxonomy): Archaea > Nanobdellota > Nanobdellia > Pacearchaeales > GW2011-AR1 > ASMP01. The sequence goes on along the minus strand of CAZSQR010000001.1, from coordinate 59,211 downwards.
TCCAAAAAAAAGTTTTGAAGTTGAATCTTTTGATATGCCAAATACTGATGAACCTAAAATTGAGGAATGGGTGAGATATTTAGAGGAAAAAATTAATCCAGGTGAAATCGACGAGAAAACTTATTTTGTTGGGCACAGTATTGGATGCCAGACTATCATGAGATTTTTGGAAAAATTGCACAAGCACAAAAGGATTGCAGGATGTGTTTTTGTTGCTGGCTGGTTTGATTTAATCAATCTTGAGCCAGAAGAAATGGAAATTGCCCATCCCTGGATAAATTCCGAGATTCATTTTGAAAGAATTCTGGACCATTGCAATAATTTTCTGGCACTTTTTTCAGATGATGACCCTTATGTTCACTTGGATGAGATTGAAAAATTCAAAAAAAATTTAGATGCAAAAATAATTATCAAGCATAATAAAAAACATTTTAATGATGTGAAAGAAATTCCAGAGATTTTAGAATTTATTCGATGAAGAGAAGGTTCTTAGTAAATGTGAGAATTATCTTTCCTTTTCTGAAGCACGTATTTTTTTTGCTCTGTTCATAAGAGAAATTGCTCGTTTTTCTTTTTTTATTTTCTCTTTTAATTTCGCTTTTTTCTGTCTGATTTTAGAAATTTCTTCCATAAGGTAATTTTCAGATTTTTCAATTCCTATAAGTTTTTTTTCCAATCTTTTTAAATAACTGCTTTTTACCTCTTTATTTTTTTCCATAATCATTAATTATTTTTTCACTTTTTATGTTTTTCTATTTCCTTCCTTATTCTTTGTTTATAATATTTAAGTCCCCTATCTCTTTTTTCTTCTTTCTTTTTGAAAATAGACTTAAAAAAACCTTTTCTTTCTTTCTTCTTTTTTATTAATTTTGGAAATTTAATCTCTTTTTCCCCGAATTTACGCAATATGATTATTAAGATTATAAACGTTGAAATTATGCCTAAGATTATCCCTATTAAATTCAGATTTCTTAAAATAAAAGATGCCAATGATTTTTGTCCAATATTAAACCATGAAGTTGAGCTTGCTACTTCTCCATTATAAGTTGTTCTTACATAAAAGATATATGTGCCTAATTTTATATTTTTTGGAATTTCAAAACTCTTAACAAAACTTGTCTGAGTTTCTACAAAAATAGTTTCAGTTTCATACAGAATTTCATTTTCTTCCTCATCTTTTATAATATACTCTACAAATACGTCAGTAGTTCTTTCTCTTTCTAAATTAAAAATTTTTATATTAGAAATTAATTCTTCTCCTGGCATTAAATATCGAAATCTTTTTGGTATCTCCACTTTAACATCAAAAATAGGATTTCTGGATTCAACCTCAATTGAAACTAAAATTTCTTTTTCAATTATAGAACTAGCACCTGCTTTAATGATGAGTTTTCCAAGATATAAAGCAGGTGTAACCTCAGATCTCGCTAAAAAATCTAAGATGACCATTTTAGATTCACCAGCATTTAAGCTGAAACTTAATTCATCTACCTTTAAAAATTTTTCAATGTTTTGGGTTTGGATTGTAAAACTTAATACTTTATTTCCTGTATTTTTTATGATGAAGAAATCTTTTGCTGTCCCTCCTTGTTTTAAGGTTACTGAAAGAGTTTCTTTATCTACAGAAAAATCCTTTTTACCAGCTCTTCCCCCGCCACTTCCCCCTGTTATGACAGCTCCTGCAGGTGTTTCTTCCGCAGAATAAACTGTAAAATGTGTTACATTAAATACAAGGGTGCCGGTTTCACTAGAATAACTCTGTTCTGTGCAGATAGTTGAAGGACAGACACTCCCATCTCTTAATATCCTAGGATTACTAAATGTTAAATTATAAAGAGAAAGTGTTGCTGACTTATTGAAATTTGGGATAGCTGTTGAGTTTAATTCTATTCTATTTGGGGATATATTAATATAAGTGTCTAAGTCAAGTTTATTATCACCAGTATTAGAGTCATTTGTTGAATTAATAATTTCATTAAAATTTATTTTTCCATGTTGTGTGTTTTCTAAAATTATTCCTGATAGGTTTTGTAAGTCTTCGTAAGTATACTCAATGAAATCAGTTGAATTACCTTTTGTAGAGCCGTTATACTCGCTGTATGAGATTATGAATCTTGTAGAATTTACAATAAAGCTTACATTTTCTGTTGTTGTTCCATAAGTATTATTCGCGTGTAAATAAAGTATATGTCCCCCCTGAGAAGTATTGAAATATATTGAAGAGGTTATAGTTGTATTATCTCCATTGTCGAGATTATACCATATGTTTTCAGCATTAACTGCTGAATAATCTAATAATAGGGATATATTAGTTAAGTAAGTTTTATTTTGGGGGGAAATTATGGATAATGTAGGGCTAGTAGGTAATACTTGTATTGATATGTTTGTCGGCTGAACTGATACCTTTCCTGTTAGGATACTTGTTGCTGGCAAAATAATTAATATAATAAAAAGTAAAAAAATAAATAAAAAAATTTCTCTTTTTTTCATAAAACAAAGAATAATAATATATATTTAAATTTATCAGAATTATTTAGACTTCTTTTTCTTCCCAAATTTCTTCCTTAAAATGATTATAATAAAGATTATGATTGCTAAAATTATGCATGCTCCAATAATTATAATAAATTTATTGCTTTCTACTTTTCCTGAGACTAAAACATCAAATGCAACAGTCATCCCTGTTCCCAACATCACAGCACCGCCTTCTCCTCCAGGGGTTACAGTTCTAACTTCAGCAATAAGTTTATAAGAAGTATTTTCAGCCTCTCTTGGAATTTTTATTTTTAATGGAACAAAAGTATCTGAGGTTTTTGATTTAACAGTGTATATATCTTCTTTCAAACTTGCTATTTCCAAGCCCTCTTTTATTTCAACCTTGACATTTACATCTTCTTCCCCCACCATATTTTGCAAATTTAAGTTAACTGTTTTTGTTTCTCCTGCCGCCAATGTTAGGGGATTTCCTTCCCAGTAAGGAGAGCTGACTCCAAAGGCATTAACTAGACTAATTAAAATTACTATTAGAAAAATTGGTAATATAATTTTCATTATTTTATTATTAGTTATTTGCATTTTAATAAGCTATTGTCCAGCTACCTCCTTCTGATGTTGAATAAGTCTGAGAAGATATGTCTGAAGGAACCTCAACTATGCAATAATAAAGTTCTTCTTGTCCAGCCCCTCCTCCTGCTGATAGATTCCCTGGATTTGAATCACTGCTTGTTATTTCTGTAGCTGTATTATTTACAAGATTTGTGCCGTCGCATTCTGCAGCCCCACCAGTATCTATATCCACAGAGAAATTAACAACAGGTATATATTCACTTGCAGTGGTTTCACCGAGAAGATTAATTCCTGTTAAATCAATTGTTCCATCATAGTTTCCTGTATTATTAACTGTTGTAGGATCATTATCTGATACCTGATTTGTTGCACCAATAGAAACACCAGGCCATGTTAATGATGTGGGGGATATAGCCATTGCTTTTAATTCATTGTAGGTAAAAGTTGTTGAATCATTATAAACACGTGTTTGGTTTCCTAAATCTGTTCCACTTACATTAATAGTCCAGGCCCCACTCCCGTCCCAATACCACATAGTTATTAAGCAAGAATAATTTGCTGAGGTTGCATCTAAATCCCCAACCAACACACAGCTTGAGTTATATCTTGTTGTCTCTCCTGCTTTGCTGAAAGTTGCATTCACACTTGAGTCATTCAAATCACCAACACCATCTGCATCATACATAATCGCGTAAAATGTTATTGCTTTTGAAGAAGATTCTGTCGGGTCTGTGTTTGGTATTGAAGAAACAGTGGTTATTTGTGCTTGATTAGCACCTGCAACAGTAATTGATATATTTGTTTCCTGGCTTGTTACCTTGCCTGTAATCTTTCCCCATAAATCAGAAAAATCCATTGCAGATACAAAGGAATAAGATAAGACTATTATTAAAAGTAAAATTAAAAGGTTAATCTCTCTCTTTTTCATTTTTTAATTAAGTTATTTTAGTTTTTAAATATTATTATCTTTTATTTTTTTAGTAGCCCTTGAATAAATCGTCCATATGTTTCTTTGGTCTCTATTTAATGATTTTGCTATTTCAATGTATTTCAATCCTTTTTGTTTTAGATAAATAATAACAGATTCAAGTATTGTTAATTTGTTATTTTCAAATATTGAAATGGGCAAGAATATTTTTGTTTCTTTCGGCTTAATTGATTCTTTTTGTTTATTTATTGCCTTATTATATGCTGTCCAAATTGTTCTTTCATTTCTTTCAAGTTCTTTTGCAATGTCACTATAATTCATATTTAAATTCTCCTTCATATATTTTGTTATTGCTTCCAAACCACCAAGTTCTTTGGAGAAAATTGTTATTGGAATTAAGAATTCTTTTCCTCCAATTATTTTATTAATTTCCCTTCTGCTTATTTTATATTTTGTTTTTAATTTTTCAAGTATTATTTTAATTATTTCTTTTTTATTTAATGAATATTCTTCTTTTAATTCATCTAAGATAAGATTCAATGCCCCTATAAGTTTATCATCTTTTACTAATTTCTTCTTCTTTTTCTTCTTCTGTTTTGTCTTTTTATTACTTAATTGAGCAGAGTATACAAAAATGAAACTCATAACAATTTTTATTGTCCAGCTTCCTGCTTTTGAAGTTGAATAAGTCTGGGAAGATATTTGGGGGACTTGTCTTATGCAATAATAAAGTTGTTCTTGTCCTGCCCCCCCTCCTACTGATAAATTCCCCTTCGGTAATGTTGCTCCGGTTATGCCTGTTTCTGTTCCATTTACAAAAGTTGTGCCGTCGCACTCTGCAGGAGGTGAGCCTCCTGTATCTATATCTACAGAAAAATTCCCAACACCAATAAAGACACTATCATCAGTTTCTCCGTATAAGTCTATTCCAATTACTCTTAAATTTCCAGACGTTATTTCTGCATTTCCTGTATTATTAACTGTTGTAGGATCATTATCTGATGTCTGGTTTTTTGCTCCAGTTTGTACATCTAATGAAATCTGAGTTGGAGAAATTACAATTGCCTGTAATAAATTGTAAGTAAAAGTTTCTGTATCATTTGTAGCAGAAGCTGGCTCATCATCTTCACCATAAACTGTTATTGTCCAGGCCCCATTCCCATCAAAATACCACATGGTTATTGTGCAGGAATAATTCGCAGAGTTTGCATCTAAGTCTCCAACTAGCACACAGCTTGAATTGTATCTTGTTGTTTGTCCTGATTTGCTAAAGCTTGCATTTACACTTGCGTCATTTAAATCACCAACACCATCTGCGTCATACATTGTTGCATAAAATGTTATTAACTTTGAGGAAGATTCTGTCGGGTCTGTGTTTGGTATTGGTGAGACAAATGTTATCTGTGGAGCCTGATTTGGCACTGATGTTACATTTATTGTTAAATCAGAAAAATCATGAGAGTTCCAATTGTTTAATGTGTCATTTGCATGAACCTTGCTATAATTCCATAATCCTGTTGCTGTCCCCTGAATTTCAACTCCATAGATGTTATCATCACTTCCCCCATCACAGGTTGTGGAGCCTGCATCAGTCATTGTATAATTTAACCAGTCAGTTGTATTCCAGATTTCTGCATAAACAGCACTGACTCCGCTGGAATCTGTTGCAGTTATGTTCAGGCAAAAATATTCATTTTGGTAAATTTCAGTTTCATTAGCTCCTTCATTACTTATTGCTGGACCTTCGGTATCTCCCCCCCCGTGGCTTATGTTTAAGCAACAGCTTTTGTTGAAGTAGCCTGAATATGTATTGCTTCCAGCTAAATCAATTGCTCTTGCCCTCAAATCAATGCAATTTTGGTCATCTGAATCAGTTGTATTCCATGTTAAAAAAGTAGATTCTGTATGGTTTCCAATTTCTATCCATAACTTACCATTAATACTTATCCAAATATTTGTATAATTGATTTGGTCTGGAAGAGTTTCATTATGGTCCATATAAACTCCTTTTATTCTTAGGTCTTGATTTACAGAGCTTGCCCATGCAGTTAGTATTTCTGAATCTGTTGTGCTCAAGGAAAAGTTCTCATTATTTGTTTGTAGTCCTGTTCCTGTATAAGTTGAAGGCAAGTCAAATGCTCCGATATTTATCCAGTCTGTGCTGTTCCACATTTCAAGCCATAAATCAGGGTCATTTGTTGACTGGTCCACACTTGCTCTTGGATCATAAGAAGTAACATCAACTTGTATCGTGACATTAGTTATGCCTACTCCATCAACACCAACATCAGTATATTCTATTGCTGTTGTGTTTGTTTCATTTGAGGTTCCACTACTTCCTGTAACATTAAGATAAACAACATCAACACATATATCACCATAATAACTAGTACCTGATAATCCATTTATTCTTATCTGATGTGTTCCAGTATAAGGTGCGTTTGCACCATCCGATGCATATGCAAGACCATGTGACCATGCTTGACCAAAACCTGTTTGTATCTGTCCAGGACCCGCGCTCCAGAGTTCATCCCAACCACCACCGTAATCTATCTCAATTTTTAAAGTTTGTATATGCGCACCATACATATAATACAAGAAGTCAAGAACTAAAGTATCGCTAGAAGCTAATTCGAATTCAGAACTGACGAGGTAATTGTTTTCATTAGTGTGACTTGATGACTCTATATAAATAAAATAGTCACCTTCTACATTGACATTGTCACCTGTGGTACCTGATGGCGTATTACCATCACCATACAACCAATAATAGTCACCCCCACCATCAGCCCAATTACTTGTAGATACTTGACCTTCTGCCGGACCTTCATTGAAACCATCATATAATGCAATTCCCCCTCCACTTCCCCCACTCCCAGCCATACTAACATCTGTTGAATTTTCGCTTGTTACTATATCTTCTAAAGAAGCTTCAATGAAATAAGTTATATCATCTGAATCATCGTCTACGGAGCCAGAGGCATTTATATTAACAGTAGTATCAATAGTTATGTTACAATTTCCCCCATCACAAGTTATGTTTGTTGGTGTTGATGGTGCGGAATTGGTTATTGCAGGTGCAAATGATGCAGCAACTCTTGCCAAACGATTGGCAGTTCCTGTAAAAGTAGAATCTACTGATGTTTCCCCATCTGCACCACGAAGTTCTGTAACAGCAAATTGTGAAGAAGCATCTTGAAAGTCCCACAATTCTTCCTGACTTTGGCCATGTGCCCAAGAACCTGTATTTCCTTCGTCCATTGCTGAAAACACCCAAGCATCAGTAGAAGGACTAATTGTATTTTCAATTGTAGAACCCGATGTTTGATAAGTTCCGTCTGTGGCTTCAGGTATTCCCTGATTTACACCAGTATATTCAGCAGCATATGCCTTAAAATCTAATGTACTTGCTGGAGTAATTGTAGCTGATACTGTATTAGCACCATTAGATGGAAGGTCATTCTCCAGAATATACCAAATTTCTGCTCTGTTTTGGTATCCTGTTCCTGTTCCACCATCTTCAACAGCCTGGGTCATGGATTGTCCACCATAAGTTACACTTGTTACATCATTTTCACCATTATTTTCAGCACCAAAGTAAACAACAACTAATCTGTTATCTCCTTCGACAAGAGTGTGTGAAAATTCTAATGGTGAAGCTGCACTTGAATTATATGTATCTGTTCCTACTTTTGTTATCTCTGCTAGAGGATCAACAATATAATCAATTTCGATATTTCCGTCTAAAATCTTTAAATCAAAAACATCCTTTTGTCCTTGGAGATTGGTTAAGTAAGCTGTATTATATTCATTTGAATTAATTTCAGAAAATTCTGCAATTAATTCTGTGCCATTAATTTCATAAACTTCTATTCTTGGATCTCCGTTTGTAATGCGGGGGTAAATTGTTATATCTTTTGTATTATCAAGTGCCCTTTCAAAAGTGACTCTTATATACTCTCCATCTGAAATTTCCTCACTCCATATATCATCTAACTCCTTAACTTCTTCATAAATGTCAGAAATAAATTCCTTATTCTCATTAAGGTGCTCTGCTTTTGTTATAACAATTATTTCAAATGTTTGCTCTGACAAACTCGGCACAACCCATTCAATATAGTCATAAATTCCGTTGCTGTCTGAATCATTTATGTTCTGTATGGGTATATATGAGTCATTTTCAATCCAGTAAATTTTTACAGAAAAGGGATTTTTGATATTAAGCTTTTCGTTTAACTCTGTGAAAGCCAGAACATTTTCATAGTGAATTGTTTCTGGGCCAACAATAGTTATCTTTTTTCCATTCTGCAAGTCTTCTTCAATTGCATAAGGTGCAGGAGTTTCATATTCAATTTCATATTCTGCAGTCTCATCATCAATCTCTACCTCAATTTCTTTTTCTTCTCCTTCTGTTGCTATTGCCTTTCCTGTTATTGTTCCAAATATTTTATTTAAAAAATTTTTGAAGAAATTAAATATCTTTAAAATTATTGATTCTTTTTCTCCTGTTCCAATAACTCCTCCTGTAATGCTTGCTCTTGCCTTTGTTTCTTGTTTTTCTTTTATTTTATTAATTTGTATGTTTTCTGCCTCTTTTGGCAGTTTTAATGTCAGATTTCCAGGGGTCTCTGGAGAAATTTGTTTTTTCCATTTAACTGGCTGTCCAAGAACTGCTTGCTGTTGGATTGTTGTGATGGTTGCATTTGCAGTGATATTTATTTCTTCAGTAATCTCTTCAGTAATATTTTCTGTTATATTTGTTTCAGGTATCTCTTCAGGAACCTCTGCAGTTGCATTCTCTTCTGACTCTGTTATATTTGTTTCTGGTTCTTCAGGTATTTCTTCAGTGATATTCTCTTCTGGTTCTGTAATGTTTACTTCAGTTTCATTTTCTGTTATATTAACTGGTACCTCTTCTTCAGAAATTTCTGTTATATTCTCTTCTGATTTTGTTATATTTTCTTCAGCTGATTCTTCTGTTGTTTCAGAAAAAGGAGGAGATTTCTCTTGGGAAGAACTTATATTTGTTTGGTTTTGAGAAATCTCTCCTTTTATTTCATCTGAATCTGATTCATTAAATTCTGTAATATTTTTGGTCAAATTCTCCTGTTCCTGCACTCCAAAACCAGTGAATTTCACTGATGTATTAAGAATGCTTAAGGTTAAAACAGAAAAGAAAAATAAGAAAAGAAAACTATTCAAAATTTTTTTCCTTAATAAAGTCTTTTTCTGTTCTTTTATCTTTTTTTTACATCCTTTTATGTAATTATCATAATACTCAATCCATCCTTTTATTGTTCTTCCTTCGAAATGTTTGTAAATAGTCTCAACATAAAAATCATAGAAAATTTCCCCCTTCTGATATTTTTCTTCTAGTTTATTTAAATAATCTAAAAAATATTTTTCACCTTTTTCAGCAAGGTTTATTTTCTCCCTTAATGACAAAATTATAGCTTTAGCTATTCGAGTTCTTCCCATTACCTATCATGTATGTAATTAGCCTTAAAAAAGTATGTATTTTTATAAGAATACTTATTATATATGTATATAAATATTTAAATGTAGTTAATACCAAAGATTTATATATCTATTTGTAGTGTATAACTCTATGGCTTTTATAGTTAAACAAAAAGTTCATGGAAAAGATTATTATTATCTTCGAAAAAGCGTGAGAGAGGGTAAAAAGGTTATAAGCAAGTGCCTTGGTTATCTTGGAAAAGATAAAAAACAAGCAGAGAAAAAAGCCAGACAAATAATCGAAAAAATGAAGAAAGAAAAATCAAAAGACACCAAACCTGCCTCACATTTAGGAAAATTGAAAAAAAAGGTATCAGTTATGGAAAAGCAGAATATTTCAATTGAAGAACTTGCGACTTTTTGCAGGAGAAAAGGTTTTGTTTATCCTTCAGGAGAAATTTATGGGGGATTTGCAGGTTTCTGGGATTTTGGTCATTTAGGGGTTGAACTTAAAAATAATATTAAGAGAGCCTGGTGGGACTTCCATGTAAAACAGAGGGATGATATTGCCGGAATTGACGGCAGCATTATCACACATCCAAAAACATGGGAAGCTTCAGGCCATGTTGAAAGTTTTAGCGATATTTTTGTTGTTTGCAAAAAATGCAAAAAACAAAGTAAGACTAGCAAAGGCGAACTTGGAAAAACAAAATGTGAATTTTGTGGCGGAGATTACGACGAGAAGACAGCAAAGGAATTCAAATTAATGTTTGAGGTTATGGTTGGAGGAGATTCTAAGAGTTATCTAAGACCTGAGACTGCCCAGCTGATTTTTACTAATTTTAAATCTGTTTATGAAAATGCTAGGTTGAAATTGCCCTGTGGAATTGCTCAGATTGGAAAAGCATTCAGAAACGAAATTGCTCCAAGGGATTTTTTGTTCCGTTCCAGAGAATTTGAGCAGATGGAAATTGAATACTTTGTAAACCCTAAAAAAGAAGTTTGTCCTTATGAAATTCCTGATGTGGAAATTTTGGTCTACGATGATGAAGCCCAGGAAAAAAATCAGGAGCCTGTAAAAATGAAAATAAAAGAATCTCTGAAAAAAAAGATAATAAAAAAAGACTGGCACGCTTACTGGCTCGCGACAGAGTTTTTATGGTTTAAAAGTCTTGGAGCAAACCCTGAAAATTTTAGGATAAGACAGCATAAAAAATACGAGCTTTCCCATTACTCAACTGATACTTGGGATTTGGAATATAAATTTCCTTTTGGATGGAAAGAACTTGAAGGCATTGCAGACCGCGGAGATTATGATTTAAGCCAGCATGAAAAATTTTCCAAAAAAGACCTAAAGGTTTTTGACTCTGCGACAGAAAAAAAAGTTCTCCCTCATGTTGTTTGCGAGCCAAGCCTTGGTGTTGAAAGGGCTTTTCTTGTTTTTATGTTTGATTCTTATTTTTTTGATAAGAAGAGAGAGAATATAGTGTTAAAAATTCATCCAAGTCTTGCACCCGTCAAAGCAGCCATATTTCCGATTGTAAAAACCAATGAAAAAATTGTTAAACTTTCGAAAGAGATCTATAGTTCTTTAAAAAAAGATTTTAACGTTGTCTTTGATATGGGAGGAAGTGTTGGCCGGAGATATTCACGGGCTGATGAAACAGGAATCCCTTTCTGCATAACTGTTGATGAACTCAGTCTGGATAAAAAAGATGTAACAATCAGATTCAGAGATTCTACAGAGCAAGTAAGAATTAAAATTAGCGAGATTAATAAAACCCTAAAAAATGGAATAGAGGGAGAAAATATCAAAAAATTTGGTAAACTTGTGGATACAAGAAAAAAGTAATTTTAATTTTCTACAAAAAGATCAAAAATAAAAAAGAAACCTTTTATACCTTTTTTATCGACGGGAAAAGGACAAACAAAATCCTCCGGAATATCTCACCAAAAAATTTATAAAAAAATTTATAAACAATTAATTCATAATATTCTTAATTAAAATGAGGTGTTAACAATGGCTAAAAGAAAAAAGGCTAAGAAGAAAAAGAAAACCACAAAAAAGAAAAAGAAAAAGAAAACCACAAAAAAGAAAAAGAAGAAAAAAAGATAAATTCCCTATTTTATTTTTTATTTTTTATTAGATTTTAATTTATGATATCTCATCTTTTTTGATAATTGTATTTATCAGAATTTTTTTGTCATTAAGTTTTTAAATTTTGAAGTATTGATTCTTTCATGAAAGAGTGTATTTTTTGTAAGATTGCTGCTAAAGAAATTCCTACAGAGATAGTTTATGAAGATAGCAACTTTATTGCGTTTATGGATATTAATCCTCAGTCGCCAGGACACGTGCAGGTTATTCCTAAAAATCATTACAGGTGGGTCTGGGATGTACCAAATATAGGGGAATATTTCGAACTGGTTCAGAAAATAGCTAGGGCTCAACAAAAAGCTTTCGGAACCGAATGGATTATTTCTAAAATTATCGGCGAAGAAGTTCCTCATGCACACGTGTGGGTTTTTCCAGGAGATGTAAAAGCAGATAAAAGAGATATCAAAGGAAATGCAGAGAGAATCAGAGCTTCTTTAAATAAAATCTAAAAATGTCTCTGGGGGGAGTTTAACCCCCGACCTCCTGCTCATGAGACAGGCGCTCTTGACGCTGAGCTACAGAGACAAGATTAATAAACGCATTTGATTTAAAAGTTTTGAGGTTATCAAATTAGAAATTTGAAATGACTGAAACAATAATTGCAAATGCTACCGGTGCTATTGATACTCTTACTTCCCCTCTATTTTCTATTACAAAACTTATTCAGGCACTTGGCGGAATCATTCTTCTCTATTTAATTTTTAGTATAATTAATGTAGTGATAAACTGGAAAAAGAATAAAGAGATTAAGAAGATAAGAAATGATGTTAAGGATATAAAAAGACTTTTGTCTGAGAAAAAGAAATGAATTTTATGATAATTAATATCATTTATTTACTGCTTTTGTTTCTTAATTCTTGCGATGAATCCTGCTATTTGATTTTTTATTTTCTTGCTTGGAATTGTGTTCCCAAGAATTTTTTTATTTCCCTCAAAGCTCTCACTGAATTTAATACCTTTCTTTATTAGCTCTTTAGTCGTTCTCTTTATCAGTTTTGTTTTTATTTTTCCCATTTTATCCTGTGTTAATAATCTATCTTTTTGTCTATTTTTAAAAGTTTTTATCTGTCCCTCTTTTTTATTTTAGAGTTTTTCAAAAGAGTAGAGATTTTTTGTTGCATTAATTAAATCTTCCACCTTTTTTAGAGGACCTCCGGAATTCGCAATCATATACGGAAGCCCAAATTCAGCAGCTTTTTTTGCAGCTTTTATAATGTCTGCTTCGTTAATTTTCTTTTTTTTATACGCTATGAATATTCTCGCTGTCCCGCTGTCCCTCTTTTTTATTTTTAACATTATTTCATTTTTATCAAAACTGATTATATCCACAATTTCTATTTCTCTCTCGGATAAAAATTCCTTTACTTTATTTAGTAATTTATTCTCTTTTTTAGAAGACATTCTTTTTGTAGTTTTATTTTTGAAAATTTTCTTTATTTTTTTTCTTTCTTCTTTTCTGGGTTCTGGTTTTATTTTTTCTGTGAATTCAGACTCTGGTACTGTGAAAAATTTCCAGTATAATTCTCCTGTATCAGGCTTTTGAAAAGGAATGGCAAAATCTTTTATTTCTTTTAGGGCAACTCTTATTGCCGGGTTCTGTTCAGAGTCTTTCATAAATTTTTTTTCTTTTAGAAGATGAAAAGCCTCTTTCTCTTTGCTTTTTAAATAATGGGAATATTTTTCAATCATGTATTCCTGTCCCGCAATTAAATAAAGAGGAGAGTTTCCAATTTTTAGATTACTCATTTTTATTTTCTTTTCAGAGACAAGTTCTGAAAGAAATGCAGACGTGAAAAGTATACTTGAATCAATTTCTCTGGCGATATGAACCGGGAGACTTGGACCGTTTCTTCTTAAGACAGAAATTATTTTTTCTTTTATTTTTGATGTATCTTGAGCAGGCATAATCAAATGAGAAATGGAAAGGTTATAAAGATTTTTATCTTTAGATGTAAAGTATCAGGGTCTCACCCAATTTACTTCCCAATAACTGACATCTCCTTCGTCGTCAACAATCGCTAAGAGCAGTTTTTTCTTTGTGCTGTGGGCAACACGATTCTTGGCTGAAAATTCATGCCATGTAAGCTTTTTTGATTCATGGTCTGCGAATACAATCCATTTGGCATGTTTTTTTCCTGGCTTTGCTCCTTTTTCATAAACTCTAAAGTCAGCCCCGAATTTTAGAGCAGTTTTTACAAGATAGCCCCTTTCCCTTAAATCTTTAAAAACGCGATATTTAACCGAGATTCTCTTGTCAATTTTCTGGAGTTTTTTCAAAAGCTCTTCAGACGAAATTTTTTTCTTACCACAAAAAACCTCTGTTTTATTCTTTTCAACAAGGAAAAGTGCTTCTGACAGAGAATACTGAATTTTTTCTCCTATAGGTTCGCCAAAACTACTTTTCTTGTGTAAAGTGAAAGCCTCTGTAGAATTGCTTGAAATTGTCTCGCTAGCAATATGTGCCTTAATTTTTTCCATGGTTAAAAAGAGAAAGAGAATATTTAAAAGTTGTGAGTGAACAAAATATTTATATACTTGGAGGTTTTAAATATTTTATGAAAATTGCTAAAGAAAATAAAATAGAAGTTTTGAATTCTTTAGCTTTGCTGATTTTATTATAGATTCATCATAGATGAATCTTATTGAACTAAATTTTATAATTTAAAATGAATTCTATTGAGATTTTTGATACAACTTTAAGAGATGGAGAGCAAAGTCCAGGAGCTACTCTTAATTCTCGTGAAAAATTGGACATAGCTTATGCTTTGAGAAATTTGGGGGTGGATGTTATTGAAGCGGGTTTTCCTATTGCAAGTGCTGATGATTTTTACGCCGTTAAAAAAATTGCACAAAAAGTAAAAGGTCCTGTTATTTGTGGTTTGGCAAGAGCACTTGAAAAAGATATTTATAGATGTTATGAAGCCGTTAAATATTCTAAAAGACCTCGAATTCATATTTTTCTTGGAACATCTAAAATTCATATGGAGAAAAAGTTGAAGATGTCTCCTAAAGAAGTAATTGAGAAAACTAAAAAAAGTATAAGATATGCAAAATCTCTCTGCCCAGAAATTGAATTTTCTTTAGAAGATGCAATCAGAACAGAATATTCTTTTATGATTGATGTAATAAAAACAGCGATTAATGCAGGAGCAGGAATAATTAATCTTCCAGATACCGTAGGTTATGCTGTTCCAGAAGAAATTAAAAAAAGGTTTCAATATGTTTTTGATTCTCTTGGAGATTTAATAAGAGAAAAGAATATTAAAATTTCTGCTCATTGTCATAATGATTTGGGAAATGCTGTTGCAAATTCTCTGGCTGCTGTTGAAGCTGGGGCAACCCAAATTGAATGCACAATTAATGGAATTGGAGAGCGTGCTGGAAATGCGTCTCTTGAGGAAGTTGTGATGAATTTAGTTACCAGAAAAGATTATTATAAAAAAAATTTGAATATTAATACAAAATTATTATGTCCTGTTTCAAATCTTGTAAGGGATTTAACTGGTTTGGCTGTTCAAAGAAATAAAGCAATAGTTGGAAAGAATGCTTTTGCTCACGAGGCGGGGGTTCATCAGGCAGGGGTTATTGCCTGCAAGGATACTTATGAAATAATAAAAGCAGAGAATGTTGGTTGGGTTGGAGAGAATTTAGTTATTGGAAAACATTCTGGAAAAAATGCTGTTAAGAAAGTTTTATTGGATAATGGTGTTGAAGTAAATGATGAAAAGTTGAAAGAGATAACAAATAAAGTAAAAAATTTAGCTGATGCAAAAAAGAAAATTCAACATGAGGATGTTTTAGAAATTATTAAGACTTAAATTTTTAAATTAGGTTTTGTTAAAAAGAATATGTCCTCAATCAACTTTAAAAAAATAGAAAGAAAGTGGCAGAAGAAATGGGAAGAGAAAAAGATTTTTGAAGTGAAAGAAAATAAAAAGAAAAAAAAGTTTTTTGTTCTTGAGATGTATCCTTATCCTTCAGGAAGCGGGTTGCACATGGGACATGCTTTTAATTATACAATTGGGGATATTTATGCGAGATTCAAGAGGATGAGTGGTTTTAATGTTCTTTATCCAATGGGTTATGATAGTTTTGGTTTGCCTGCTGAGAATGCCGCGATAAAAGCGAAGATGCATCCGAGGAGATATACTGAAAAATCAATAAAAAATTTTTTAATGCAACAAAAACAGCTCGGTTTGAGTTATGACTGGAGCAGAATTTTGTGGAGCCATAGCCCTGAATATTATAAATGGAACCAGTTTTTCTTTTTGAAATTTCTGGAGAAAGGTTTAATTTACAGAAAAAAATCTCCTGTGAATTGGTGCAGGAAATGCGGCACTGTTCTGGCAAACGAACAGGTGCATAAAGGGAAATGTTGGAGACATGAAGATACCGACGTGGAAACAAAACAACTTGAGCAATGGTTTATTAAAACTACAAAATATGCCGAAGAACTTCTGCAGGATATTGAAAAGTTGCAATGGCCTGAGAGAATTAAAATTATGCAGAGGAATTGGATTGGGAGAAGCGAAGGAACCGAGATTGATTTTGAGATTGAAAATCCTGATAAGGAAATTTCAAATGTTATAATTGTTCATGGGAGTAATCAAAAAGAGAAAGAAAAACTTAAGGGAGGTTCGCCTCCTCAAAATAAGAGAAACTGGCTTCCCTGGATAAAAAAGAAATTAGGGAAAAAGGGAATAAAATGTGAGACTCCTTTAATGCCTGCAAGCTGGGCACCAAAATATAAGGACTGGAAAAAGGAACTTGAAAAATTAAAGATTGGCGAAAATTCTGTTTTAATTGGGCATAGTGCAGGAGGAGCTTTCTTAGTTCGTTGGCTGGGAGAGACCAAAAAGAAGATTAGGAAGTTGATTTTGGTTTCACCTGGAAAAGCAGGAGGATGGCATATGAGATACTTAGATAATCTATACGGAAGCAAAACATATAAGAATATTCAGGAATTTGTGAACGAAAAAATAATCCTTTTTACAGCCAAGGACGACTATCCGCATCATATTACAAACGCATATAACTATGAGAAGGAATTACCTGCAAAAGTTGTTTGTTTTGAAAAAGGATTTGGGCATTTTGTAGAGAAAAGTATGGGCACTAAGGAATTCCCTGAACTTTTTGAGAAAATAATTTCAAAACAAAAATGGCCAATCTTCACAACGCGTCCTGATACTATTTTTGGCGTTACTTTTATGGTGATTTCTGCACAGCATCCAAAACTTTTTGAGTTAGTTACAAATAAGCAGAAAAAAGAAGTTGAGAAATTTTTGAAAAAAATAAAATCAGTTAGTGAAGGAGAGTTAGGAAAATTGGAAAAAGAGGGAGTTTTTACTGGGATTTATGCAATCAATCCAATTAACAAAGAGAAAATTCCTGTTTATGTTGGAAATTTTGTGATTGCTGATTATGGTTCTGGGATGGTGATGGCTGTTCCTGCGCATGATCAGAGAGATTTTGAGTTTGCCAAGAAATATGGAATTAAAATTAAGCAAGTGATTAAAGGGGGAAATGTAAAAAAAGAAGCTTACACAGGCGACGGATTTTTGATTAATTCTGGGAGATTTAACGGACTTGAAAATCATAAAGCGAAATGGAATATTACGCAATATTTAGAAGGAGAAGATCTTGGAAGAAAATCTGTCCAGTATAAATTAAGAGACTGGCTTGTCTCAAGGCAGAGGTATTGGGGGACGCCGATTCCAATTGTTTATTGTGACAAGTGTGGAGTTGTTCCTGTACCTGAAAAGGACCTTCCGGTTAAACTTCCGGAGAAAGTTAAATTTGGAAAAGGAAATCCTCTTAAAACAGCAAAAAACTGGATAAATGTTAAATGTCCGGGATGCGGTAAAAAAGCAAGAAGAGAGACAGACACTATGGATACTTTTTTTGACAGCAGCTGGTATTATTTAAGATATTGTGACAGCAAAAATAAGAAAGAGTCTTTTAATAAGAAAAAAATAGATTATTGGATGCCGGTTAATCAATATGTTGGCGGTGCAGAACATGCGTGCATGCATTTAATTTATGCGCGGTTTTTCACAAAAGCATTAAGAGATTTAGGATTTCTAGATTTTGATGAACCATTTACAAAATTGTTTAATCAGGGAATGCTTCACGGAGAAGACGGCATGGTTATGTCCAAGTCAAGGGGAAATGTTGTGTTACCTGAAGAGGTCTCTAAAGAATATGGGATTGATGCCGCAAGATTGTTTTTGGTCAGCATAGCTTCTCCTGATAAAGACATTGAGTGGAGTGATGCAGGAATTGAGGGAAGTTTTAGATTTGTGAAAAAAGTTATGGATTATTTTGAAAAAATTAAATTTGGAAAAACAGACAAAAAAATTCAGAGTAAATTACATAAGTCAATTAAAGAGGTTACTCTGGATATTGAAAATTTTAGATACAATCTTGCTGTGATAAAGATTAGAAAATTGTTTGATGGTTTTAAGAGTGAGATTAGCAAAGAAACTGCGGAATCTTTCTTGAAATTATTGCATCCTTTTTGTCCGCATATTACAGAAGAACTCTGGCAGAAAATTGACAATAAAAATTTTGTAAGTTTGGAAAGCTGGCCCGAATTTGAAAAGAGTAAGATTGATGAAAAGCTTGAAAAAGAAGAAGAGATCATAAACAATGTGATTAATGATATAAATAATATAATCAAGATAGTCAGGGATAAAGGGAAAAAAATTAATAAAATCTATCTTTATAGTGTTCCTTCAGAAAAAGAAATCTATGTTGATTACTTTAGAGAAATTGAGAGAAGAACAGGCTTCCAGGTGGGCATCTATGCAGTAAATGATAAAGGCAAACACGATCCAAAAAATAAATCAAGAAAAGTTAAACCGGGTAAGCCCGGAATTTATTTGGAGTAATTTGTTATAGTTAGGTTTTTATAATTATTTTTCTTTATATTTGTCAATGGAAAAGAGACAGAAAAGACTAGGTGAAGAAGAATCAAGAAGAAAAGAGATAAAAGATACTTCTCGAAAGTATGGCTCTAAAAAAAATAATCTGAGATATATTCTAATTCTTCTTTTTATCATCTTTGTCCTGACTTTCTTAGCTTTAAGTATCGCTTCTGAAAGAAGGTATGAAAAAATTCCTGTATGCGGTGATGGAACATTTTATAGCACTTGCTCATTAGACAAACCTTATTATTGTGATGAAGGGGTTTTGGTTGAAAAAGCATCTGTTTGTGGCTGCCCTGATTCTGGCAATCTTTCTTTTTGGAGAGAAGGAGATTTTTGTTTTTTACAATATTATACAGATATGAAAGATATTAATTTAAGTTATTATCTGAATGGCCAGGAATATAAGATTCTTTTCACAGTTTATGGGGGAGTTAATGATTATGTTTCAAAGCTTTCAAGGACAATTCCTCTGGATGGTGATAATATCCCTCCTAGAGTTGACTTTAAATTAAGAATAATTAATGACGAAGTTCAGCGAGAAGCTATTTTGCCTTTAGTTAAAAGAATACAAAATCTTGCTCCTGATAATAAGGTTGAGCAGGCAAGAGTTGCTGTAAGTCTTATTCAGAATATTCCTTACAGAGTCTCAGATAAAAGTGCTTTTATAGGAGGAACTGAATTGGATTATTCAAGATATCCTTATGAAGTTTTATATGAGAATCAGGGAATTTGCAGCGGAAAATCCCAGCTCTTGGCTTTTTTGTTAAGGGAGCTTGGTTATGGTGCTACCATATTTTTCTTTCCAGAGGAAAATCACGAGGCTGTTGGGATTAAATGTCCTGCAGAAAAAAGCTTTTATGGTAGTGGATATTGTTTTGTCGAAACAGGTGGTCCTTCAATAATTACAGATTATTCCATGGAATTTACAGAAGGCATAACCCTTGATTCTAAACCAGATATGCTTTTAATTTCAAGAGGAATCTCTTTGCCAGAAGAACTCCAGGAATATAAAGATGCTAAAACTCTTGAAGGAATCAGGAAGAGAACTTTTTTAGGAATTATTAATTCATGGAAACTTGGCAGAATTAATGAGAAGTACAGTCTTTTAGATTTTTATAATTTAGATAATGTTGAATCTGTTCAAGAGAATAATCTAGTTAATGAAACTGCTTAAAAATCAAATTAGGCAACAACAGCCTTAATCCTTCTTATTCCTGCTGCAACTGACTCTTCTTTTATAATTTTGAAGATTCCTATTTCTTGTGTGTTTTTCACATGAGGACCTGCGCAGATCTCTTTGGAAAAATCTCCAATTGTGTAAACTGAAACTTTTTCTCCGTATTTTTTATCAAATATCCCCATAGCTCCTTTTGTCTTTGCTTTTGCAGGAGACATTTCTTCTCTTATAACTTCCAAAGAATTTTTAATCTGTTTATTTACCAGATCTTCAACTTTTTTAATCTCTTCATTGGTTAATTTTCGCGGGAAAGAAAAATCAAGTCGCAATCTCTTGGGGGTTATGTTGCTTCCTTTTTGAATTATGTTTTTATCTTTTAATATATTTCTTAACGCTGACAATAATAAATGTGTTGCTGTGTGAAGTTTTGTTGTTTTTTCTGATTGATCTGCTAAACCTGATTTGAACCTTCCTTCCGACGCTGTTCGCGAGAGTTGCTGGTGTTTTTTGAGTTCCTTTTCAAATTCTTTTGCAAATTTAACTATATTTATCTTAAGGCCTTCATTTTTTGCAATTTCTTGTGTCAATTCAATAGGAAATCCATATGATTGATATAATAAGAAAGCATCTGTTGGAGAAATTTCCTTTTTATGTATTATTATATTTTTTAATATCTTAAATCCTTCTTCTATTCTACAATTAAATGTAGCCTCTTCTCTATCCATCTCCTGAAGAATAAATGTTTTGGTATCTCTATTGACAAACCAAACCCTTTTATCATTTTTAGGAAAATAATCTGAGTATATATCAATTACAACTTTTGCCACTTTTAAAGTAAAATCTCTTAATCCTAATTTTTTCCCATAAACTATGGCCCTTCTTATTAATCTTTTTAGCACATATCCTCTTTCTTTGTGCCCTGGTTGAATCCCATCATTAAGAAGAAATACGGCTGCTTTGATGTGGTCTGCGATTATTCTCATTTCTCTTTTGTTTTCTGAATATTTTTTCCCAGAAAGTTTTTCTATTTTTTTTATTATTGGTTTCCAGACTTCAGTTAAATAATTATCATCTAATCCATCTAGAACAGCGAGGGTTCTCTCAATACCCATACCTGTGTCAATGTTTTTTTGTTCTGCAGTTTTGTAATTTCCTTTTATATCTTTTTCATATTCCATAAAAACATCATTCCAGATTTCAACTCCATTAACAAATATCTCTGTATCTGGTCCGCATGGTCCAGTGTTTCCTGCTGGTCCCCACCAATTATCTTCTTTTCCAAGAAATTTTATTTTCTTTATTCCAAGAGATTTCCATATTTTTTCTGATTCTTCGTCTTTTTTTGCATTTTCGTCTCCTGCAAAGCATGTAACTGATAATTTTTCTTTTGGAATTTTTAGGACTTTTGTGAGAAATTCAAAACTTAATTCAATTGCCTCTTTTTTCCAGTAATCTCCCAAGCTCCAGTTTCCGAGCATTTCAAAAAAAGTGTGGTGTATTTCATCCCCGACCATTTCTATATCACTTGTTCTTAAGCATCTCTGAACACTGCACAATCTTTTTCCTAAGGGGTGTTTCTGGCCAAGAAGGTATGGAGTTAATGGATGCATTCCTGCTGTTGTAAAAAGCACAGTAGGATCATTTTCAGGAATTAAAGAAACATTTGGAATTTCTTTATGGTTTTTTGACTGAAAAAATTTAAGATATTTTTTGATTAATTCTTTTCTTTTCATATATCTATTAGAATTAGAAGTTTTAAAAATTATTTGATTATCTGGCTTATTCATTAATTAACTAACTTCTTAGAAATTACCTAAAGTTTTAAGAATTCCTGCTTTGCAATTTTTCAAGTCTTCTCTGAATTTCCTGCAATTGGCCTTCAAGACTTCTATCATAACTTTTTTCTCTCTTCTCTTCTTTATACTTCTTTCCTGTTTCTTCAGTTTTTTCTTTTTTTAATATTTCAGGAACTTTCAATGCTGGAAGAACTTTTTGGAGTTTTGTCATATTTGTTTTTAGTTCTTTCATTTTTCTGGAAAGAATTATTTTTTGTTCAAGTTCCTTAAGTCTGTAAAAGCTGTACCCTCTGATTATTTTTGCAATTTTTAAAAGATTCATCTGTGATGTAAGAATGTCTCTCTTTGCTGTGACAGCCTCTTCATTGTCAAACTTTATATGTATAACACTTTCTTTAGCCATTTTATATTTTAGAAAAAACGTTTTTATCAACTTTTTCTATCTGTCCTTTGATTGACTTGACTTTATTCTCCCATGAGCCAAGTTCTTTTTCTTCTTTTTCTCTTATCTTTTTTATGTCTTCAAGGGTTCTTTCAATTTCATTAAGTTTCTTTTTTGTTTCATTAAAGATTTTTAATGCTTCTTCGAATCTATCAATTCTTATAAAAACAGGTTCTTGTCCTGTTTCAAATTCTCTTTCCTTTCTGAGTCTTGGAGTTTCCCAGCCAATTTCTTCTGTTACTGACTTTTTTAGGGGTCCGCGCATTATTTGCTCCTCTTCATCAGGAAAAAAATCATCTGCACTTTCATCTTCAGGGAAATTCTCTTTCCTACCAGAAACAGCATCTTTTATTGTATTTTGAGAAAATTTTGTGCCTAAAGAACCAGAGGGATAACTTGGTAATTTATGAATGCTTTTGTCCTCTTTATTCTCATTTTCCAGTGAAGGAAGCTCAGGGAGTTTTGGAAGTCCCGGGAGTGATGGAACAGGAGTAACCTCTTTATTCACCTCTTTTTTCTTTTTTCTAAACAGACCCATTTTATCTTAAGATTATACTTTAATATAGATTTTCTAATGTATACAAAACACACCACAGGTTTAAAAACTTTTATTTTTTATAAAAAGCAAAGACCGAAAGGTATTTATTTAAATAATATTTTTTCTTAAAATGTTAAAAAAATTTCTTAGGGATGCTGTCAATCTTATTGTAGGAAAACAAGCAGAAGAAATAGTTGACCTCCTTGATACAAACAACCATATTAATGAATTTATCCTTGCAAAGAAACTGGATATAACTATTAATCAAACGAGAAATATACTCTATAAGATGTCTGACTATGGACTTGTTTCTTCTATAAGAAAAAAAGATAAGAAAAAAGGATGGTATACTTATTTTTGGAAAATTGAAGTTCTGAAGTCACTTGAGTTTGTGAAAAGTGATATATTCAAAAAGATTAATCAGCTAGAAAATCAGATACAAAAAAGAGAAACAAAAAGATTTTACATATGTAAAAGATGTAACATAGAATTAAACGAGGAGAATGCCCTTATTCACAATTTTATATGCAGAGAGTGTGGTGATGTTCTGATGCTTAAAGATAACACCAAGGTTGTCAGAGAAATGAAGAAGAATTTAGACAAGCTGAAAAGAGATTTAGATTTTGTCGAGGAGGAAATAAAGAAAGAAACAGAAAAAATCGAGAAAAAGAAGCTAAAAGAATTAAAAAAAGAAGAGAGGGCGAGGAAAAGAAAATTAAAAATGAGAAGAAAAAGGAGAAAAGAAAAAAAGACTTCTAAGAAAACTAAAACCAAAATAAAAAAAGCAAAAAAGAAAGTAAAAAAACCTAAAATCAAAAAAAAGAAATCTCCTTCCTCTAAAAAACAGAGAAAAAAACCGCGAAAAAAAGTATCTAGAAAATCAAGGAAGAAAACATTAAAAAAGAAAGTAAAAACAAAAAGAAAATCTAAAAAATTAAAGAAATACAAATAATCAGAAATGGCAAGAACTTACAGGAATTCTCCGAGGAAAAAAAGTATATCCAGTATGTTTAGTATCACGCTTATTCTGATTTTTGTTAATATTATTACATTTATTCTTTTTTTGATTCTTATTGGGTTGGATTTTCCTATTGATTATATTGCAATAAAACCTTTAAATATTTTGCAAGGCGATTATATTTGGACTTTTATTACAAGCATGTTTATGCATGCCGGGTTTTTTCATCTTTTTGTAAATATGTTTTCTTTGTTTTTTATAGGGAGTCTTGTTGAGAGGATTCTCGGGAGAAAAAGATATTTTTATTTTTATATGGTAGCCGGTCTTTTTGCAGGATTGTTTTTTGTTTTGTCTTCTTTGGCTTTTGCAGCTGACCTTGACACTTTTGCCGTCGGTGCGTCAGGAGCATTGTTTGGGCTTGTTGGTTTGCTTGTCCTTCTGACACCAAATCTTCCTGTTTTTGTTATGTTTATTCCTATCCCAATTAAAATGAAATATGCAGGACCAGGAATTTTGGTTGTTTTGTGGCTTATTTCAGTTGCAGGAGATATCCCTATTGGGAACACAGCGCACTTTGGAGGGCTTTTGGCAGGACTGATTTATGGCTTATACCTGAAAAAGAAATATAAAAGAAAAACAGAATATCTAAAAAAAGTTTTCAGTTAAAAAATGCCAAGAAAAAGAAAAAAGAAAAAACATAGTAAGAATAGATCAAGTAAATTAAAAAAGAATTTTCTGGAAGAGAGCTACAGAAAAAGCTGGCAGTATCTTAAAGAATCAAGGATTTTTATTTATGCTGCTGTGTTCTTTTTCTTATTTTTTATTTTGATTGGATTTTTTGTTCCTGCACCGGAAATAATTGAATTGAAAATTCTCGAGTTTATTGAGGAAATGCTCCAGAAAACAGAGGGGATGTCTCAGTGGGAGTTGGTGGGATTTATTTTGTTGAATAATGCTCAAAGCGCCTTTTTTGGGATGGTTTTGGGGGTTATGTTAGGAATCTTTCCATTAGTGACTGCTGTTGTAAACGGATATCTTTTGGGTTTTGTGGCTATAAGGGTCATAGAAGCGGATGGAATTTTAACTTTATGGAGACTTTTTCCTCACGGAATTTTTGAGCTTCCTGCTTTGTTTGTTTCTATTGGGCTTGGGCTGAAATTAGGAAGTTTTATTTTTAGAGAGAGTAAATGGGAATCTCTTAAAAATTATTTTTTTAATTCTCTGAGGGTCTTTATTTTTGTAGTAATCCCACTTTTAATTCTCGCTGCTCTTATAGAAGGAAGTCTTATTTTTTTCTTAAGTAATTAGATTTATATACCTCTATTTCTACTGATTTGTATTAATTAAAAATAAAAGGAGGTTAAAATGGCTGTTTGGAAAAAAGGAGTAATTGTTCTTGGAGGTGTTGTGGCGGTAGTTGGTCAGTTTTATGGTGGACCTGGAATGAGTCCTAACTTATACCTTCCACTGATTGGCGGAGCAGTTGCAGCAATAGTTGGTTTGCTTACTGATTAAAACTCTTTCTTTTTTATTTTTTATTTAGAAAAATTTTAGCAAAAACTAATTAATAATCTATTTTCTTTATTTACAGAAATAGTAATAACTTTAATTTTATTTTATTTAATCTTTTAAATCATTTATTCCTAAAACAATTAAAAGAACAGCTATCATGGCAGCAAGCCAGAAAATTCCTCCCTTCAGAAAAACCCATGCAGAATGTAAAAGATTAAAGTCTTTTCCAAGTAATGTCCATGAGTATGCTGAAGAAGCCCATCCGATCATAATCACAGCTGTAAGAAGAATCAAACCAATTATAAGTTCAGACCATTTATTCATATATATCTTTAAGTTCTTCTATTTAAAAAGATTTTTGTGGTAGATTATCTGTTTTCTTAGGCAAAATTCTAATGATAGATTTATAAGTTCCCTATTTTTTTATTTGTATGGACTTAACTGCGGATTTATCTGAAAGCTTGGCAATCCCAATTTTTCTGCGAACTTTTTAGCTGCGCTTAAATAATCAATCCTTTTGTCTTTATTCTCAAAATTAAACTAATCTAAACTAAGAAAAAAATGAAAAAACAAACAAAAAAAGAAGAAATTGCAAGAAAAAACCTCTTTAAAAAAGGAGAGGAAATTTCAGGAGTTGTCATAAAGGGATATGATTTTAACAAAGGTCTGGATTATGAAAAAATTGTAAGAAGTTTTTCAGGCAGCGGTTTTCAGGCAAGCAATTTATCAAAGGCGATAGAAATTGTTAGAGAGATGCAGAAAGACAAGGCAAAAATTTATTTTGGATATACGTCAAACATGGTCAGTTCAGGTTTAAGAGAGGTGATAAGATGGCTTGTTGAACATAAAAAAGTTGACATTTGTGTTACAACCGGCGGTGGCGTAGAGGAAGATATAATAAAATGTCTTGGCGATTTCGTTTTGGGTGATTTTAAAGTTAACGGGGCTGAGCTAAGAGAAAAAGCAATAAACAGAATAGGAAATATCTTTGTCTCAAATTCAAGATATGTTGCCTTTGAAAATTTTGTTATGCCTTTTTTAGAAGAGCTTTACCAGGAGCAGAAAAGGAGAAACAAACCTGTTTTAACTTATGAAATTGTATGGAAACTTGGAGAAAAAATTGATAACCCTAAAAGCATTTGTTATTGGGCGTGGAAAAACAAAATCAAAATACACTGCCCGACAATAATGGATGGAAGTCTCGGTGATATGATTTATTTTTTCAAAAGTAAAAGAGAAGATTTCTGTGTTGATATTTCAGAAGACACGCGCGAGTTTAATAATTCAACAATAGGACTGAAAAAATCAGGGATAATAGCTCTTGGCTCAGGAGTTATCAAGCACAGTATTCTTAATGCAAATATGTACAGGAACGGGGCTGATTATGCTGTTTATATAAATAATTCTATGGAATTTGATGGAAGCGATGCAGGAGCTCTTCCTGAAGAAGCTGTTTCGTGGGGAAAACTGACCCCGAAAAGCAAAAGAATAAAAGTATTTGGTGATGCGACTATCCTCTTTCCGATTCTTGTTGCCGAGGGATTTGTCAGAAATAATCCCAAGTTCAGTTAAATATGAAATTTTTTTATATTTTTGCTAAAAGTTTATATATATTTGGTTTGTTTTAGTTACATGACAAACCAAATATCTCAATCAATGGAGCAGTCTGAAAAACAGACAGTGAAGAGCCAGATAGGGAAAAGCAAAAAAGTTTCTGACGAAGAAAAAAACCTCACGGACATCTTGAAAAATTTTTCACCTGGAGCAGCGATAAGAACCGCTCTTGATGATATGCTCCACGCGGAAATGGGTGCTTTGATTGTTTTTGAAAAAGAGGGTCTCTTAGATATTGTTGAGGGAGGGTTTAAAATTAATTGCAAATTTACCCCTCAGAAGCTTATTGAACTTGCAAAAATGGATGGAGCTATTATACTTTCAAAAGATTTGAAAAAAATCCTGTATGCAAATACTCTTTTAACCCCAAGCAGTAAAATTAATTCAAAAGAGACAGGAACAAGACATAAAGCAGCAGAAAGAACCGCCAAACAATTCAACACAATTGTCGTTGCTGTTTCTGAAAGAAGAAAAAAGATAACAATTTATCTTGGAGATGAAAGCCATTATCTTGAAGAGACTTCAGAGATTTTGAGAAGGGCTGCGGAAACTCTCCAGATTCTTGAAAAACAAAAAGAGATATTTGATGAATTACTCTCTCATCTGAATGTTCTTGAAATTACAGGTTTGACTACAATGAGTGATGTCTGTAATGTTCTGCAGACTGCCGAGATAATAAGAAGGATTTCTGAAAATGTTAAAAAGTACCTTGTTGAGCTTGGAAAAGAAGGAGTGATTGTTAGCATGAGACTTAAAGAGCTTACAAGAAGTCTTAGCAAGCAGAGAGAAAGCATAATCAAAGATTATTTCAGTTCTGGCAGGTCAAAAAAAGACGAAATTCTGCGTAATATGAACTTTGATTTTTTGCTTGAGACATCCAATGTTTTGAGAATGCTTTTTGATGAGTTACACGACAAACCTGTTGCATCAAAGGGAACGAGAATTCTAAAAAAAACAAACCTCCTTAAAAAAGATATCAAAACCCTCCTTGATAATTTAAAAACACTTGACAAGATTTTTAATATTGATAAAGAGTCTTTAAAAAGTATTTTCAAGAACGAGAATTTTGTGGAATCTTTTATGGAAGAGATAAAAAACCTGAAAGAGAAAATACTTATGGGAAAGAAAATTTGAAGTGTTAATTTGGATGAGGGGAATGAAATGCTATTTTTTAATAAAAATTTATAAGCCATGTTTTTTTAATTATAAACAATGCTTACAAAAAAACAAATCAGGGAAATTAAAGAGCACCTTAACAACGCTCAGAATCCGGTTTTCTTTTTTGATAATGATCAGGATGGACTGTGTTCTTTTCTTTTATTAAGAAGGTATCTTGACAGAGGGAAAGGGGTTCCAATAAAATCTTTTCCAGAGTTAACTGCAGAATTTTTCAGAAAAATTCACGAGTTTAAGTCAGATTATATTTTTATTCTCGATAAACCTGTTGTCTCTGAAGATTTTTTTGCCGAGGCAGAAAGACATAATCTGCCTGTTGTGTGGATAGACCATCATCTTGCAGATACCAAAAAAATTCCTGCCTTTGTTAATTATTATAATCCTTTGTTTAACAGAACAAAAAAATCAGAGCCTGTGACAGCTTTGTGTTATCAGATAACAGAAAAAAAAGAAGATTTGTGGATTTCTGTTGCGGGCTGTATTTCTGACAAATTCTTCCCAAAATTTTATAGCGAGTTTGAAAAAAAATATCCTGATTTAACTATCAGAAGAAAAGGAAAAGAAAAAAATGCTATGGATGTTTATTATAAGTCTCAAATTGGAAGAGTTGCGAGGATTATTGGGGCAGGACTTAAAGACAGAACAACAAATGTGATGAATATGATAAGATTTTTGATTAAGGCGAAAAGTCCTTACGAGGTTCTTGAGGAAAACAGCAAGAATCGTTCTTTACATCACAGATTCAAACAAATAGAATCAAAATACAAAAAACTTTTTACAAAGGCGGTTTCGGTTGGAAAGGGTCAGAAAAAAATGCTTTTTTTTCAGTATGGGGGTGATTTAAGTATTAGCGCGGATTTGGCAAACGAGCTGAGTTATATTTTTCCTGAAAAAATAATTATTGTTGTTTATATTAAGGGAGTAAAAGCAAATATTTCAATGCGTGGTAAAAAATCAAGAAAAATTTTCTTGGAAGTTATTAAGGACATTGAAGGAGCGCGCGGAGGCGGGCATGAAGATGCTATTGGAGGACAAATAAATGTTGATGATATTGAAAAGTTCAGGGAAAACCTTAAAAAATTTTAAATTCGCCGTAGAGAATTAAAAATTATCCACTACGCAATGAGTATTGAAAATAGAAATATATAAAAACCGATTTTTCTTAGTGGGAGCATGAGTAGAAGACTGGAGAAAAACTTTGAATGGCATTTAAATCCTGTTGTGGGAAGATGTTCTCTAGTTTTCACAATAATTAAAACCTACTCAATTTAATCAGGTCACTTCCATGGGCTTGAATTGAATTGAGTGTTTTCTATATCAATTTGAGCCTTGGCAAGAGATTTCTGAATTAATTGGGTTTTGAGAAAATGGAAACCTTTTTAGAGACAAAAGAGAAAGACGATAAAGAGCTTCTTGAAAGAGAGCTTAATGAATTGATAGAAATTACTTTCAAGATGGAATATGAATTAGAGCTTACACTTCAGGAAGCTAACTCAAAGAAATAATTCAAAAAGAGAACAGGGAGTCTGATATACTTGTCAGACTTAGTGGTTTTTATTTTCCTATTAAGATTCTTTTTACTTATAACAATTATTCATAAGTCTTTTTTAATCAGATAAAGTTCAGTAGCTTTTCCCTATGTAAACCCAGTAATCTGCCTGCTCTCCTGAGACGATGCACTTTTCCCCCTTTATTTTTGGCTGGTTCATTGGTCTGTTGAGTGTTTTTGCCCCTTTTGTTTTTTCCTTTAGAATATCTTCAATATCTTTTGAATTTTTTAGAGGAACAAGAACAACTTTTTTCTGATTTATTTTTTTTACAGCGTCCTGAAGGCTTTCTGCCTTGGAAAGATTTTTCCGGAGAAGTTCATTTGCTTTTTTAAAAAGTTCTTGCTGCATTTCTTCAAGTTCTGAATCTATTTTTTTTCTTAAATCCCTGTTTTTTACCGTGGTTTTTTTCTGATTATCTCTTCTGACAATTACTACCTGGTTCTTCTTTAAGTCGTTTGGCCCTATTTCAATTCTCAGAGGTATGCCTTTTAGTTCCCACTCATTGAATTTATAACCAGGGGTCACTTCAAGTCTTTCATCCAGAAAAGGATCGTATCTTGAAAGTTTTTTGGAAATTTCTCTGGCTTTTTTTAAAATCTCTTTGTTTTTTTCAAATTTTATTGGGACAATTACAATTTTATTTGGAGCGAGTGTTGGGGGGAGGACAAGTCCTTTGTTGTCAGAATGAAGGGCGAACATAACTCCAAGCATTCTTGTAGAAATTGCCCAAGTGTTTTGCCATGCAAACTCTTCTTTTCCGTTCTTATCAAGGAATTTTATGTTATATGCTTTTGAAAAATTCTGCCCGTCGTAATGAAAATCAGGACCTTGAATCATTCTTCCGTTAGGGAGGTATGTCTCAATTGTTGTTGTATATTCTGCTCCTGCGAATTTTTCCTTATCTGTTTTTCTTCCTATCACACCTGGAATTGCCATGTATTTTTCAAGTATCTCTTTGTACATATTCACTATTTGCATTTCTTCTGCCTCTGCCTCTTTTTTTGTTGCGAAAACTGTATGGCCTTCGTTAAAAATAAATTCACGTGTTCTAAAAAAAGGAACAGGATGTCTGAACTCCCATCTTACCACATTGCTCCACTGATTGCATTTTAATGGAAGGTCACGCCAGCTTCTAATCCATTTTGAAAATGACTCATACATTATTGCCTCGCTCGTAGGTCTTACAGCTAGCCTTTCACTTAACTTTGTGTCACCTGCATGAGTAACCCATGCAACTTCTGGAGAAAATCCTTTTATGTGCTCTTTTTCTTTGGCTAACAAAGACTCTGGGATAAACATAGGGAAATAAACATTTTTTACATTCATTTTCTTTATTCTTTTATCTACTTCGTCTCTTATCTTTTCCCAGATAGCCCATGCTGTTGGCTTAAACACAATGCATCCTGAAACAGAAGTGTAATCTGCCAAGTCTGCCTTAAGTATCAATTGCTGAAACCATTCTGAAAAATTCTCTGTTTTTTTTGCTGTCAGGCCTTCCTGTGTCTTTGGCTTTTCTGGTTTTTTGCTCATTTTTTTATTTAGTTGTCTATCAGCGTGATATTTAATTCTCTTTCTGAAATTTCATTGGTAGTCTCTTTTATATAATTTGATTCAAGCGCGAATCCAAGCCCTTCTGCCTCTCCTCCTATCTTAAAGTTTACAATTCCTATTACTTCTCCCTGCTTGTTTATCAACGGACCTCCTGAATTTCCTGGGTTTATCGCAGCATCTATCTGTACATATGCTTCAAGTCCGTTCGGACCTTTCCTGTGAACTTGCGAGACAGAGCCGCTTGTCGCAGAGAACTGCAAGCCGTAAGGATTGCCTATTGCAATTACTTTCTCTCCTACCTGGATTTTTTTAGAGTCTCCTAATTCTAATTCCTCAAAATCTCCATCAATTTTCAATAAAGCTAAATCCATAAAAACATCTTTTCCTATCAATGCGACTTGATAAGGACCTTCTTCGTCAGACGTGTAAATTCCTGCTCTTGTCGCGCCTTCTATCACATGATAATTTGTTACAATATATCCCTCTTCATCAATTATAAATCCTGTTCCCTGTCCTGTGTCTGTTGAGATAATAACTACAGAATCGACAGAGTTCGAGTAGATTCCTGAAAAGTCCTCCCCTACAGACGCTTTTAACAGACTTAACTGTTGTTGATTTTCTTCAAGATTTAGTTGTGTGTCTGCAAGACTTCCTGACAAAAGATTTATCTGGCTCTGAATATTTGTCTGGAGTTCATTAATTTTATTAGTTAGGGTTGTATAATCAACACTTTGCTTTACAATTAAACCATTTAAGAGTATCCCCATAATCACCATGAAAATAATCACCAAGGATGTAAAACTTCCAATCATCCATTTATGGTGCTTTTTTAATCGTGCATGATTGACGGACTGGTTACTCTTCTCCCGAAATTTTCTTATTACCATTTTAATACTAAAATCTTAACATATAAAAAGCTAACTTATTTTTTCTTTTAGGGTCTGTAGTTCAATGGATAGAATGACGGGTTTCGGCGAGGGAGTTTGCGAGAGACATTTTGCCTTACTATAACGCGAGCGAACTTCGGAAAACCCCGTTGATCCAGGTTCGAGTCCTGGCAGACCCATTAAGTAAGGAAGAATGGAATCAAAAAAGAGGAAGTTTTTTTCAACAGCATTCACACTTACAGGAACAATTATCGGAGCCGGAATTCTCGGGCTTCCTTATATCTTTGCGCAGGCCGGATTTTTTATCGGCTTATTCTGGCTTGTTTTTCTTGGGCTTGTGATGATTTTAATAAATTTGTATTTGGGGGAAATCACATTAAGAACAAAAGAAACCCATCAGCTTCCTGGGTATTCATCAAAATATCTTGGAAGATGGGGAAGAAAGGCCATGTCAATTGCAATTGTTTTTGGAATTTACTCTGCTTTGGTCGCATACATAATAGGTGAAGGGCAAAGCCTTTCAAAACTTCTTTTTGAAAATTTTGAATATTCATTGTTTTTTGGAATTGCTTTCTGGGTTTTGATGACTTCTTTTTTAAGTAAGAGCGGTGTAAGACGCCTGAAAAATTTTGAGTTCTGGGGGGTTATTTCTGTAATATTTATAATATTCATTGTGTCTTTTCTTCTTTTGCCAGATGTGCAGATGAAAAATATTACCTCTTTAGACTCTTTTGGAATTTTCAATATATTTCTTCCTTTTGGTGTTGTGCTTTTTGCATTATTAGGTTTCGATTCTGTTCCTGAAATGAGACTTGAAATTGGTGATGAAAGGAAAATGCTTAAAGGCGCTATTCTTTTAGGGGTTTTGATCCCAGTTGTTTTGTATATTCTGTTTAGTTTTGTTTTTGTTGGGGTTCTTGGGAGGGGTGCTGCGGAGGTTGCAACTCTTTCTTTTTCAGGTTCTTTTGGGAAGTTTTTATTTCTATTGGGGATTTTCACAATGTCAACAAGTTTTTTTGTCCTGAGTTTTGCTTTAAGAGATTATTTTATCTTTGATTTGAAAAAAAGGAAAATTTCATTTTTTTATGTCTCTATTGTTCCTCTGATTGCTTATCTTTTAATCAGTTTTTTTGGTCTGGCGGGTTTTGTAAAAATTCTTGGAATTGGAGGTGCGATTTCCGGGGGCGTTGCAGGAATACTTATATTGGTGATGAACATTGTTTCTAAAAAGAAAGGAGACAGAAAGCCAGAGTATTCAATTCCTATTAATTGGTGGGTGATTGGATTTTTGAGTCTGATTTTTTTATTTGGGATTATACGGGAAGTCTGGGGTTTGTGGTGGTGAGATAAATCATATTTTTCTTTAAACAATAGTTTTTTAATTCTATCTTAATTTAATTAATCATGGAAAAAACAAATGCCAAACCAGGAGACTTGGTTGAGGTGCATCTTAGTAAGATAATTTATGAAGGAATTCTCTTGGAAAGTCCTGAATCTGAAAAAGGGATTATTCTTTTGAAACTTGGAACAGGTTATAATATTGGTTTTAGCAAAAGAGATATTTTGAAAATAAGAGTTTTGAAAAAATCTCAGAAAAAAACTGAAGAAGCCGAAATAAAAAAGTCTCCTAATAAACCAGATATTGCAATGATTATTACTGGAGGAACAATTGCTTCTCGTCTGGATTCTAGGACAGGAGGTGTTTCCCCGCTGACAGAACCTTCTGAACTTTTTAGGTTTTATCCTGGATTATTTGAAAA
This sequence comes from Candidatus Woesearchaeota archaeon, assembly GCA_964609265.1. Classification (GTDB taxonomy): domain Archaea; phylum Nanobdellota; class Nanobdellia; order Pacearchaeales; family GW2011-AR1; genus ASMP01. The sequence continues at coordinate 25,712 of CAZSQR010000001.1, read as the reverse complement.
AACCAATGTGGCGAGAGTTGAGGTGCCTTTTATGAAAGCAAGCGAGGATATGGATTTTAAAGACTGGCAGAAAATTGCGCGCGTAACTGAAAAGCTTCTGAACGATTCAAACATCAAAGGAATTATAATTACCCACGGAACAGATACTTTGCATTATACAGCTGCTGCCCTGAGTTTTTTTCTGAAAAATCTGAATAAGCCTGTTGTTTTAACTTACAGCCAAAGAAGTATAGACAGGGCAAGCTCTGACGCCAATTTGAATTTACAGTGTGCTGCACTTGTTGCCATTTCAGATATGGCAGAAGTTATTTTAGTAGGACACGGAACGATAAATGATGATTACTGCATGGCAATGCCTGGAACAAAAGTCAAAAAAATGCACACTTCAAGAAGGAACGCATTTAAGGTTGTGAATGGAAATCCTCTTGCGAAAATTTATCCTGACAAAATTGAAAGAGTCTCTGAATGGAACTTAAGGAACAAAAACAAAGTAAAACTTGATGCAAAATTTGAAGAAAAAGTTGCTCTTGTTAAAGTCTTTCCTGGGCAGGATCCTAAAATTCTTGATTATTACATGAAAAACAAATATAAAGGAATTGTCCTTGAGGTTACTGGTTTGGGGCATGTTCCTGCAAGAGGAGCAAGGAAATCCTGGCTGAAAAAAATTAAGGAGATTCAGAAAAAAGGAATTGTTGTTTGTGCTGCTTCTCAGACGATGTATGGAAGACTTGATCCTTTTGTTTATTCAAATGGTCGTGAGCTCTTGAAAGCAGGAGTTATTTTTCTTGAAGATATGCTTTCAGAGACATCTCTTGTAAAACTTGGGTGGGTTTTAGGGCATAAGGAATGGAATGTTAAAGAAAAAATGCTGGAGAATATCTCTGGTGAGTTGAATGACAGATTGAAAAATTAAATCTTATTTTTCTCTTTTTTTTCTTAATAAAAGATTTTTTATTTCCCTGATTTCTTTTTCCGCTTTTTTATTTATTCTGTAATCAAATTCTGCTTTTAATCTATCTCTTTGAGCTGTTCTATTTTGACTCATTAAAATTATTGGAGCTTGAATTGCAGCTAAACAAGACAAAACAAGATTTAGTAGAATAAATGGGTATGGGTCCCATACTTCTGCTATTTTATACTGAATTAAAAAATAAATATTAACATATATCCAGAGTCCTATAAAAATCAGAAATCCAATAATGAATATCCAGCTACCTGCCCATTTTGTCAGCCAATCCGCTGCTTTTTGCCCAAATGTTTTTGGGCGTCTAAAGTTTATATGGCCTAATTTTTCAAAGACCTCTTCTCGTAATATTTCTTTTTTCTCTTCTCTTTTCATGTATTTAATTAATTTTTATAGATTATAAATGTTTTTGGCTTTTCTCTGTTGAAAAAGTATTTATTAAAACTACTTAATAGGAGTTACAAGAGGGAAGATTTATAAAGTTCAAAAGAGTTGAAGATATATGAAATTTAAGTTAAAAGAATTATCAGATTTAGAGAAAGATATCCATTCTTATAAGAGAATTAGTAGTGGGAACCTGCCAGTAATTTTATTAGATACAGGTGCTTTGATTGATTTGGAACAGTCTAGTAGAAGATGTACCCTTTGTCATAATAAAAATTTAGAACCAAAAGATTATCATACTCCTAGCTTTTTGTCTTTAATAAGAAAGAAAATTCCTTTAATTGTTACTCCTTATGTTTTTTCAGAGATAACTGCACATATGAATTGTCATATCAATGGGCATGTTCCAGAAATTAGTCATGAAACTTTTAAATATATTGAGGATATTGTAGATGATTCTCTAGATTTTTTAGGAAGAACAAGAACAGAAATTCCCTTAGATGATGCGAGGTATGATGTATATTGGGTATCTAAGCAATCTTGTAAATGCAATCACAAAAAACATGAAGAAGGTTTTTCAGAAGCAGATAAAGATATCTTAGTTAATGCTGTCAGAATTAGTGGAAGTTATATAGAAGAAAAAGGAAAAAAATATTCTATTAAACCGGTTATAGTCTTTTCTCCAGACCAACATATGAAGGAAGGAGTAAGATTTATCAATGAAAATTTTTCAGATAAATATCCCAAATTAGAAAATCTCTCTACTAGGTATAGAAAATGAAAACAGAGCCAGCTTTTGTAAAATTTCCCGAGATTCCTCACTTAATGGAGATTCTGAATATCTTGGATAGTGATTCCTTGGAGGTGTATGAGAAATTAGATGGAGGGAATACTCAAATAAGAAATTATAAGGGAAGAATTTTTACAGGTAGCAGAGCTAATTTTTTGAATAGGGAAGAAAATTTTAGATTTGATTGGTTTAAAAATTTTAACAGATGGGCTAAATCTAATTATAGCCTTTATAATCTTCCTGAAAATTTAATAGTTTATGGTGAGTTTATGTCTCATCATACAATTCCATACTCTTCCAAATTTGTAAATAAATTTTTTTTGATTGATATTTATGATCTAGAAAAGGAAAAATTTATCTCGTATAAAAAAGCTAAAGATAATTTAGAAAAGAGATTTGGTGTAAAGGATATATTTTTCTTAGAAACTTTAGCTAAAGGCAGATTAAATCTAGACCAAATTAAAACTCTCGCAACAGGAGAAAGCAGATATACCTCTTATGGTAGGGAGGGGGTAGTTGTTAAAGATTATGAAAAACAAAAGTTTGCTAAACTCTGGGAGACAAGTGTTAACCAGACAAAGAAAGGATTAATAAAGGAAATAAAGAAAACTCTTTTAAGTTTGCAGATACCAAGAGAATATAAAATTTCTTCTGATTACTTTGCTTCATTAGTCTATGGAGAATTGAAGAGAAGTGGAAGAAAAAATATTTCTTTGACAGAAATCAGCGAGACAATAAAAGAAGTTGTAAACAAAATTTAATAAACTCTTTTTCCTTTCCTGACTTATGGGTTCAGAAATCAATTACAAGAAGCTAGGTTTAAAATGCGGATTAGAAATTCATCAGCAGCTGGATGCCGGAGGTAAAAAGCTATTTTGTAATTGCCCTTCTGTTTTAAGATATGGTGAACCGGATTTTACTGTTAAGAGAAAGTTGCATGCTGTTGCCGGGGAGGAGGGCGGAGTTGATGTTGCTGCAATGCATGAAGTAGAAAAAGGCAGGGAATTTGTCTATCAGGGTTATGATACAAATTGTCTTGTGGAGCTTGATGAAGAACCGCCACACAAGATAAACAGAGAAGCTTTGAAAACTGCTTTACAAATTGCTTTTTTGTTAAACATGAAAATAATTCCTATATCTCAGATTATGAGGAAAACAGTTGTTGATGGAAGCAATACAAGCGGATTTCAGAGAACTGTTCTTATTGCAAGAGATGGTTTTATTGAACTTTCTTTTGGTAAAGTCGGAATAAAAGAGCTGTATTTGGAAGAAGATGCGGCAAGGATAATTGAAAGGGGAGATAAAAAAACAATCTTTAGATTGGATAGATTAGGTATCCCCTTGGTTGAAATAACAACATCTCCTGACCTTAGAACCCCTGAACAGGTTAAAGAAACAGCATTAAAAATTGGAGAAATTTTGAGAAGTGTTGGTGTTAAGAGAGGTTTGGGAACTATAAGGCAGGATTTGAATATTTCTATAAAAGAACACCCGAGAATTGAAATTAAAGGATTTCAAAATCCAAAAATAATGATTAAAGTTATTAAACTTGAAATAAAAAGACAAAAAAAGATATTTAAAGAAGGAAAATCCGAAGTCAGAAATGTCTTACCAGATGGAACTACAAAATTTTTAAGACCGATGCCAGGGACTTCCAGAATGTATCCTGAAACTGATTTGCCAATATTAAAAATATCAAGAAAATTAATCAATGAAACTAAGAAGGTTATGCCTAAGTTAAAGAAAGAGATTGAAGAAGAATTGACAAAGAAGGGATTAAACAATGAGATGATTAAGCTTTTGTTTAAACAAAATAGGGTGGAGGAATTTAAAAGTTTACTTAAGGTTTTGAATCAGCCCTCTTTAGTAGCTAAATCTATGTTGGTTTATCAAACAGAATTGGCGAGGAAATTGGGTAAAGTTAGAAATGAGATTGATAGGATTTCAAATATTCTTAATAATTCTTTAGAACCTCTTCTAAACGCGATTAAAAAACATCAGCTTGTAGCGAACCAAATGAAGGAAGCTATGATAAGGGTTGCACAAGGAATTAAAATATCTGAAGCAATTAAAATTAAGAAAAAAGACGTTAATGAGGTTGAAGAAAAAATACTCAAAATTATCAAAGAAAAACCAGGACTTTCTCTTAAAGCTTACATGGGGCTGGTAATGAAAGAATTTAAAGGAAGAATCTCGGGAAAAGATGCTTCAGAAATTATTAAAAAGTATATTGAATAAAGTGTAACATGAAAAGGTCTTATGTTTCAGAATTAAAAAGAGGGCAGGATGTTTTGCTTAAAGGATGGGTTCACGAAATTCGCGAGCTGGCAAAACTAAAGTTTGTTCTTCTTAGGGACCCCTCTGGAATTGTTCAGTGTATTATTAAAAACAAAAAAAATACGAAGAATGTTATTCCAGAGCTGACTCTTGAAAGTGTTGTTGAAATTCACGGAAAAGTAAAAAAAGCTGATATTAAATCAGGAATTGCCAGAAATGATCTCGAAGTTGAGGTTTCTGATGTTAATGTTGTTAGTAAAGCAGAGAAACTTCCAATTCATGTTAATGAAAAAACGACGAATACAGATTTAAGCAAGAGATTGGACAATCGTTCTTTGGATTTGAGGAAGCCGAAAGTTGATGCTATTTTTAAAATTCAGTCTGCTTTGATTGAAGGCATGCAGGATTATCTTAATAAAGAAGGATTTGTTCAGGTTTTTACTCCTTGTCTTATGGGTGTTGCTTCTGAATCCGGCTCAGAAGTTTTTGAACTCAAATATTTTAATAAAAAAGCATTTCTTCGTCAGGACCCTCAGTTGCACAGACAACTTACAATTCTTGGGGGTGTAGAAAAGTTATATGATATTGGTCCAAGCTGGCGTGCAGAAAAAAGCCATACTGTTAAACATTTATGTGAGCACAGGACCTGCGCAGTTGAACTGGCTTTTATAAAAGACGAAAAAGATGTTATGAAAGTAGAGGAAGAATTGATTGTTTCTGCTATTAAGAATGTGATAAACAAATGCAAAAATGAATTAAATTTACTTGAGATTAAACTAAAAGTTCCTAAGTTTCCTTTTCCTGAATTAAGATTTCCTGAAATTTATGATGTTTTGAAAAAGAAAGGAAAAAATATAGAGGGCCAGGATTTAGATTCAGAATCTGAGAAAATTTTATGGGAATATGTTCAAAAAAAATACCCTGCGGCAGAATTTTATTTTATTAATAAATTTCCTTTTAAGGTAAAACCTTTTTATGTTTATTGCGAGAGAGGAGAAAAAAATGCCCGCAGCACAGATTTGTATTACAAGGGAATAGAAATGTCGTCGGGCGGACAGAGAGAACACAGATATAACAAACTAATAGAAAATGTTAAGGAAAAAGGAGTGTCGCCGAAATCTGTTGAATGGTTTGTTAAATTTTTCAAATACGGAGCTCCGCCTCACGGAGGTTTTGCTTTAGGTATAGAAAGATTTACACAGGTATTATTGGATTTGCAGAATATAAGAGAAGCTGTTTTGTTCCCAAGAGACACTGAAAGAATTACTCCTTAAAATGAAAAATAAATTTATCTCTATAAAAGAAGCAATGAAAAAAGGGAAAGGAAAGGTGGCTGTGCGTGGCTGGGTTTATCGTGAAAGAGGAAGCAACGAGTTTAAATTTATTATTTTAAGGGATAGCAGCGATATAATTCAGTGCGTTCTTAAACGGGATAAATTCCCTAAGCAATGGAACGAAATAGATAAAATTAGGATAGAATCTTCTGTTGAGATTGAAGGGATGATAAAAAAGGATAAAAGAGCGCCAATAGGATATGAAATAGATTCAGATAAAATAAACATTATTGGACTAAGTGATAATTTCCCAATTAATAAAGATTTGAATGAAGAACTTTTGGGGGACAGGCGTCATTTGTGGTTGCGCTCGCGAAAAATGACATCTATTTTGAAAATTCGCAGCACTGTTATTGGAGCTTTACACGAATATTTTAGAAGCAAAGAATTTTATGAATTCCAGTCTCCTATTATAATTCCAGGCGGGGCAGAAGAAGGACCAACTCTTTTTGAAATGAATTATTTCGGGAAAAAAATGTATCTTGCTCAGACTTGGCAACTTCCTTATGCAGAAGCTGCAATATATTCTTTGGAAAAAATTTATTGTGTTGCTCCAAGTTTCAGGGCTGAGAAATCAAAGACATCCCGTCATTTGACAGAATTTTGGCATACTGAAATGGAAGTCGCTTGGGCAAATCTAGATAAATTAATGGATTGCGCTGAAGAAATGACTAAATATGTCATTAAAAAAGTTCTTGAAAAAAATAAAAATGAACTGAAGATCTTGGGAAGGGATACTAAAAAATTAGTCCCGACTTTGAAAAAGAAATTTCCCAGGATAACTTATGACAAGGCATTAAGGATTCTTAAGAATAAGAAAAAGATGAAAGTTAAATGGGGGAAAGACCTGAGGACAATTGAAGAAGAGAAATTAATGGAGCTATATGACACTCCTGTTTTTGTGACATATTATCCGAAATCTGTAATGGCTTTTTATAAACCAAGAGATTCTAAAAATCCAAAAGTTGCAAGATGCTTTGATATGCTCGGACCAGAAGCAAACGGGGAATTAATCGGCGGAAGCGAAAGAGACACTAATATAGAAGAGCTTAAAAAATCTTTAAAAACGAAAGGGGAGAAACTTGAGGACTATAAATATTATTTTGATATTAATAAATACGGAGCTGTTCCACACGGGGGCTATGGGCTTGGGACAGAGAGATTGATTAAATGGGTTTGTGGTTTATCGACGATAAAAGATGCAATCGCTTTTCCAAGAACTGCTACAAGAACAGAACCCTGATTTGTTTTCATCTTTAAAAGCTTAGAAATCTTTAAAAGCACTGAAAAATACCTTTTTTTATCTAAACAAAATTTATTCAAATGGAAGAAGAAAAAAAGAACGAAGAAATGGAAAAGAGCCCAGAAGACAAGACAAATGAAGAAGATGTAACTAGTGAAAGTAGCAGAAGTGATGAAGGCGAAAATAAAGAAGAGACAGATAAAGAAGAAGATAAAGATAACGAAAGCGAAGATGGCTCTGATGAAGGTAGTGAAGAATAAAAACTATCTCTAATTTTTTTATTTTATTTTATTTTATTTTTAGTATGTTTTTTAAATATAATTTTGTTAAATAGATCATGAAAATATTAGTTGTTGGTGATTTGCATGGAATAAAACCCAAAATTCACTTTAAGGATTTTGATTGTATTATTCAGGTGGGAGATGTTTGCGACGATTCTAAAATTGCCCCTTTATATAAAAAATATTTTGAAATTTTGAAAAAAAATGCGGATTTTATTTTTGGTGCAGATGAATTTTTTGTCAACAAAGTTGGAAAAAGAAAATTAAAAAAATATGAGCAAGAGTCTCTTAAACAAGGAAGCGAAGTTTTGAAATATTTGGATAGTTTTGGGAAACCAATTTTTATGGTTGCTGGAAATTGGGACCAGAGCTATAGTCCTTCAAAAATCAAAGATTTAGACAAATCAGATTATAATTACAGAAAAGCATTTTATGATTGGTATTTAGGAGATAAACTAAATCCAAAACTGACCAAGGATTTAAAAAATATTAAAGATTGCATGTATAGAAATCATGTTTTTAATCAGCTGAATTTTGTTGGTTATGGTTTGAGTTCTGGAGCGGAATTGTTAAAAAAGAAAAAAAAATTAAATGTCTCAAAAAAGCAATTTAAGAATTTAAAAAAATCAATAAACAAAATTTTCAATAAACTTTCATCTGCCTATCAAAAAAGAAACCGAAAATTCCCCGTAATTTTTATTTCACATAACATTCCATATAAAACAAAGTTGGATGTTGTTAAAGATAAAAAATCTTATGCTCACGGGAAACATTTAGGTTCGTATATTGCAAGAAAATTCTGCCAGAAATATCAACCATTAGTTTGTATTGGGGGGCATGTTCATGAGGGAAAAGGTAAAGATAGAATTGGAAAAACAATTGTGATTAATCCTGGTTTTGGGAAAGATGCTCAGGTTTTGATAGAAATCGACGAGAAAAAAGGAAAAGTGAAGAAAGTTAAGTTTTTTAAATGAGTCAAATCAAATTTTTTATAATAAAAATCCTTAAAAACCTGGGCCATTTTTCTTTTATATGAAAATAAAAGGCATTGAGCTTAAATGGCTTGGGCATTCAGGATTTTTGATTAAGAATAAAAAGGTAATCTATATTGATCCTTACAAAATAAAAGACGGGTTGGAGCCTGCAGACGTAATTCTCATTACTCATAGCCATTATGACCATTGCAGCTATCCTGATATAGGGAAGATTGTCAAAGAAGGTACGAGGATTGTTGTGTCTGCAGACTGCCAGAGCAAGATAACAAAATTTAATGTTCCTATTAAGATTGAGATTATAGAGCCTGAACAAGAGCTGGACCTTGGCGAGGTAAAAATTTATGCCTTCCCTGCTTATAATATAGATAAACATTTTCATCCGCAGGAAGAAGGGTGGGTGGGATATGTTATTAAAACTGATGATGTTGTAATTTATCATGCTGGCGATACAGACATCATTCCAGAAATGCAGAAACTCACAGGATATAAACAGCCTGGAAGAGATTTTGTTGCACTTCTTCCTGTTGGCGGTCGCTTTACGATGAGTGCTGAGGAAGCTGCAGAAGCTGCAAAAATTATCAAGCCTACTCTTGCTGTTCCAATTCATTGGGGCGCGATAATTGGAAGTGAAGATGATGCTAAAGAATTTTGTGAACTGTGCAAAGAGGAAGGAATTCGCGCAGAGATTCTGGAAAAAGAGTAATTTTTATTTTTTATTGATTTCTACCACCTGATAACTCTACAAAATGGAACATAGAAATATTTTTAAAGAAACAGATATTTACTTTTTTATAATATTAATTTATTCGATGGGGGTCGAGTAATTTAATAGGTGAATTCTTTGTTATCAGTTGGAAGTTTGTCAACTATTTAAGCTTTTCGGCGAAAAATGATGGATTGATAGCCTTCTGACTTGTTAAAAAAGCACGGAATTAAATTTCCGTGAAGAAAAGATGAAAGGAGGTAAAAATGGTATTAGATTTTGCTAAGGAAGCAATCCAGAACTCAGAAACCCACAGTATTAACTTTGATGAGTTGAAAGCTGGGAAAGCTAACATTAAGGTTATTGGTGTCGGCGGTATGGGTTGTAACGCAGTGACATGGCTTTACAACAAGAGCATTAACGGAGCTACTATCTATGCAATGAACACAGACGCACTGCACTTGAGTGTTTCAAAAGCAGATGAAAAGCTTCTTATTGGTAAGGAACTTACCCGTGGTTTAGGAGCAGGAGGAAAGCCAAGTATAGGTAGAGAAGCTGCGAAAGAAGCTTTGTCAGACCTGAAAAAAGCTGTATCAGGTGCAGACATGGTATATGTTTTGGCAGGACTTGGTGGCGGATCAGGAACAGGCGCAGCACCAGTTATTGCTCAGCTTGCTAAAGAGACAGGAGCAGTTGTTATTGGTGTTGTTACAATGCCTTTTGAATCTGAAAAAGCAAGAATTGACAAGGCAGAATTTGGTTTGCAGGAATTGAGAGAGGTTACAGATACGTGTGTTGTTCTTGATAACAACAGGCTTGTGGACATTGCAGGACAATTACCAATTGAGCAGGCTTTTGCTGTTGCAAACGAGCTTGTTTCAACGATGATAAAAGGTATTGTTGAGACAATTACACTGCCTAGTTTAATCAATCTTGATTATGCTGACGTCTCTGCAGTCATGAAAGATGGCGGAATTTCAGTTATTGGTATTGGTGAAGATGACTCCTCAGAACGTGTTAATCAGTCTGTTAAGCAAGCTCTTACACATCCCCTACTTGACGTGGATTATAAGGGTGCTACCGGAGCCTTGATACACGTGACCTGTGGTCCTGATTTGAAGCTTGAAGAGTTTGACAACATTGGAAGAATTGTTTCAGAAAACCTTGGACCAGAAGCAAATGTGATTATTGGAGCTAGAATCAGTAAGGATTTCCAGGGAAAAGTCCGTGTCATTACAATTATGACTGGCGTTAAGAGCCCTTACCTGCTTGGAAAAGAGCCTGAACAAAAGGCATATGCTTCTAAAGAAGTATCTGATTTGGGTATAGAAGTCTGGAGATAAACAGCTGTTTAATTTTTCCTGAGGATTTTTTCCTCAGGTTTTTTTATTTTTTTATTTTTTTATAACAATCTTTAAATAAGTGTTCTGCTTATTTGAGGCATGTCTAGGTTATCTAAAGAGTTGGAACAGATTATTGAGGGAGATGTAGGGTTTTCAATTGATATTCTTAAGAAGCTAAAAATCCACAATATTTCACTAGAATTTTATATCCAAAATCAGAATAAAATAAGTCTTGAAGAGTCTGGAGAAGAGGTTTCTTTTAACATTAAAGATAGAATTTTAAGAAGAAATATTAATAAGGTTCTGAAAAAACCCCAAAAAGAAAGAACAAATTATTTTTCTGAAAAAGAAATGGAAGAATACTTTTATAGAACTGGTTATAATGGATTGCCTTTAGATACAAGGTCAAGAGTAGAGATTAATAGAAGACTTGAAAAAATTTGAATCATTAAGCATACACTTTTTTTAGCTTTTTCATTCTTTTCTGCTTCCATTCGTTAAAGTAAAGAATATTATCAAGGTCTGTTTTTGCTTTCAGTAACTTCTTTTTTTTATATTCAAATCCTACAGGGAGAACAGCCTCAACATTTATTTCTTCAGGAATTTTTAGTGCGCTTTTAATCTGGTCTTCAACAAAGTGACCAACCCAGCATGTTGCAAGTCCTGATTCTGTTATTTTCAAAAAAAAGTTCTGGATTGCAGCTCCTGCTTGTTGTTTTGCGTAGGTTTTTCCTTTTTCTCCATAGGCGTTAATTGTTCTTGAAGGGCTTGAACAGGCAACGACAATATAATGTGCCCGCTCGACGAAATCCTGCTGGCATGCTTCTTTAATTCTTTTTATGCTTCTAGGATTGTCTATAAGAATAAATTTCACAGTATAGTTTCCTCCTGCCATAGGAGAATATCTTGTAGCGTCAATTGCTTCAATGATATCACGCCAGTCAGGTTTTTTAGAACTGAACTTTCTTACGCTGTGCCTTGATTTAATTGCTTTGTCTAATTCCATAATCTCAAATAGGGGGGGATGTTTATAAAATTAATTAAATTATGAATTGTTAGTGCTCTGAAATTATTCAAATCCGATAACTCCCCCACCGAGGACTTTTTTGCTTCTGGGCTGGTAAAGAACAACTGCCTGGCCTTCTGAAACACCTGTTATTCCTTTTTTTCCTTTGTTAATCTCAACTTTAAACTGCTTCCTCTTTTTGTTGTAAGACAAGGTGCTTGGAAGAAGTTCTCCTACCTGCCGTATTCTTGCGTGAACCTTGTGTGTTTTATTCCTGTCTGGAGTCTCAGAAATCCAGTGGGGATTTTTGATTATTATTTTTTTTCTGTAGAGGATTTCATGTCCTTCAGGAGCTGCAATAATTTCATTTTTCTTTAGACTTTTACGAGCCACATACCATCTTTTTAATTTTTTGCTATCATCACTTTTTTTTGAAATTTCAATGCCAAATCTTGGCCCTAGCCTTTGACCGATAGTGTAATAATAAATTCCATCATGTCGGCCGATTATATTTCCTTCTGGGTCCAGGATTTTTCCAGGCTTTGGATTTATCTTTTTTTGCAAGAAATTTTTTAAGTTAACTTTTCCTATAAAACAAATGCCAACTGTTCCTTTCCTGTTGAAGTTTGGAAAATCATTTTCTTTTGCAATTTTCCTGATTTGTTTTTTTGTATATTTGCCAACAGGGAATAAACTGTGTTTGAGGTCATCTTGGCTTAATCTGTAAAGAAAATAACTCTGGTCTTTTGACTCATCTTTTCCTCTGCAAAGTTCCTGCTTTTTTGTTTTTTTGTTGTATTTTTTTCCTGCGTGGTGTCCTGTGGCTATAAAGTCAGCACCAAGTTTTCTTGCAGCCTTCCAAAGCAACGGGAATTTTATTTTTTGATTGCAATTTATGTCTGGATTAGGAGTAACCCCCTTTCTGTAAAGTCTGAACATTTCATCGACAACAAGTTTTTTGTATTGTCTTTCAAAGTCAAGTGTTATCAAAGGGATGTTAAGAATAGCGGCAATTTTTATCGCTTCCTTTCTGTCCTCTTTCCATGAGCATTCTCCTAATTCATTTTTTGTTCCAGACCAGTTTTTCATAAAAGCGCCTACCACTTTGTAGCCTGCATTTTTAATTAAAAACGCTGCTACGCTTGAATCAACGCCCCCTGACATCGCGACTAAAACTTTTTGTTTTTTCATAATGTTATTTGTTAATTGTAGTTTAAAAAGAAAACGTCCCGGGGAGGACTTGAACCTCCGACCTAACGGTTAACAGCCGTTCGCTCTAACCAACTGAGCTACCGGGACTTAATGTTCTGAATTTTGATTCATATTTAAAGGTTTTCTTGAATTTTAAGAACTATAAAAAGAGAAAAATCAACGAGCCTAAATTTTTCCAAACTTTTTTTCTTCATCCTTATCTCTAAGGCCAAGATCATAAATAGGCTTTACCTGATGCTTCTCAAGGTGGCTGTAAACATTCGCCTGTTTTGAACCTCTTATAATTGAGACAACTGCGTCCTGCGCGTTTTTTATGTATTCAGGGTCTCCTATGATTCCTACCTGATTACCTTTTAGCTCAAAGAAGCATTTTGTGAGTTCCTCAAATGTTTTCAATGTTTTGCCTTTTTTTCCAATAAGTCTTGCCCTTATCCTTTCCATATCTCTCTTATGCGTATAATCTTTTATGTTTATTACCTCAAGTATATAATCTTGCTCTTTAATTATCAGGACCACAGAAAACGGAAACCCAAAATCCAGTGCTTCAATGACTTTTTCTGCAGTATACTCGTCTTTAGGATTTCCATTGATGAAAACTTCTTTCCCTCTATTTGTAATTTTTACACTGAGGATTTTTTCCAGTTTTTTTCTGTTTTTTGTTATTCTTGGCAGTTTTTCTACAATTAGTTTCAGCATTTTTTAATCAATCAGTCAGGTGTTATAAGTTTTTGGATTTAGCCAGAATAAATTATTAAGAAAGTTGGGCAAAAGGCTCAAAGATAAGATTTAAAACTCAACCCCTTCGGTTTTTAGATATCCGTTTCTTTTTAGCCATTCTACCTGATTTGTTCTGTATTTGAAAATAACATCTCCCTTTTCTTTATCAAGCTCCCAGAGTTCTATGATTACAACATCTCCTGGGCGAAGCCAGAGAGCTCTTCTGAGCCTGCCGGGAACTCTGCAGTTTCGCTTTTTTCCGTCAAAGCAGTTCACAAACATCTTGTTTCCTCCAAGCCTTTGTTCCACGATTCCCAGAACTTCGCCATTTCTTGGAAGTTTTACTCTGGTAATCTTTTCTTCAGTTCCCTGGTTTTTTCGCTTTTTTTTGTATCTGTTCATAAGAATACTACAAATAATTAGTTTATAAAATTTGATGATTATTAAAGGAGCACAAGTGCAAAAGGAATTTCTTTGACTTTATTTATCTCATCTTCAGAAATAATCCCTTCTTCAAGAGCAATAGACACAGAGTTTTTTCCAACAATATTGAAAGTGGCATCTTCTCCTGCCATCCTTTTAATTATCTTTTTGACATTGGTTTTATCAGATTTTTCTCCCTTGTAAAAGTTTTCTTTTACGTCAAGCTGTTTCACACCCCCTTCAAAAGGCTCCTCAAATTTTTTCCCAAGAAGCTCTTTGTCACAGATAGCTACAATGTCCCTATATGATTTAATTATATTTACAAACATCTTATTATAACTCTTTATTTACAAATATGAAAATCCCAAAAGTTTTTGCATTTATAATTAAAAAGATTTTTTAGCGCCTTCTTTTATCGCTTTTTCAGCATTTTCTTTAGATAACATAGCACTCATTCTTGTTCCACAAACAGAACAATTTCCTTTTGCCATGTATCCTCCTCTTTTGGTTTGCGCTATTTCAGGATTTGTCATTTCTCTCCCTTTTTCCCTGCACTTTACACAATATCCACTTACCATTTTTTTTAAAAGAATTTTGAGTTTTTAAGGCTTCTTGTTAGGATTTTTTATTTATTTTGAAATTGGATGTTTGGCTCCGCAAGCCAAGCAGTGGATAAAATTTATTCTGCCTTGTTTTATTATTTCTGTGTCTGGTTTTTTGCATTCCCTGCACAGGACAAATTCCTTAACATAATTCTCTACCTTCTGATTTATTTTTGTGCTTGGAACTTTTATATTCAAAACAAGCCTGTCACCTTCTCTTTGGCCTGAAGCTGCAAGTTCTTTTAGTATAAATTTTTGGAAATGTGCAGGGTCTCTCCTTAAATAAGAAGCTATTTGATAAAAATTTGTAAGGATTGTTTTTTTCCCTTCAAAATATCCCTCTATTTTTGGAATTTCAAATCTTTTGCCAGAGACACCTGTCTGTTTTACTTTCTTATATGCCTGTTCTAAAAGTTGTTCATATGTCATAGATTAACGAGAGAGGATTGGTTTTTAAGTCTTTAGAAAAGAACTTGGGAAAACTTTTTGATTGGAAGAATTTATAAGTATTTCATTACTAATTATGTTATGTCAGTAAAAAATGTAGTAATAGGTATTGCAATAGTTGTCCTGACTATTTTTGTTGTTATATATGGAATAGAAATGTTTTACGAAAGACCAGAATACAGTGATTTTTGTCCTGATGTTTATCAGATAAAAACTGAAACAGCATGTATAAATGCTGGCGGTGTCTGGTATGAGGGCAAATCAGGTGAATCAGAGATTGAACCAGTTGGATACTGTGACGCTGATAAAGATTGTTATGAAGAATATGATGACGCACAAGAAATATATTCAAGAAATATATTTTTAATTACACTTCCTTTGGGAATTGTTTTGATTATTGCTGGAATTGCTTTCTTTGGTCTTGAGACAGTTGGTGCTGGTTTGGCTGGAGGAGGAATTGGTGTTCTTTTATGGGGCGTTGGCGGTTATTGGAGGTACGGAAGTAATTTGTTGAAATTTCTTTTGTCTTTAGTTGGATTGATTGCGGTTATTTGGCTGGCATATTGGTTTAATAAAAAGAAAAAATAGTTTTTTAATATAAATTTGTTGATAAAAGGAAAGATAATCACCCTAAATATCTTATTTTACCAGGTCGTGGTTCAAAAGCAATTCCTTCTTCAAGAAGCTTCTGAATTTCCTGCTGAATTAGGGCAGGTGAAACTTCTACAAATTTTTGCGTGATATCTTCTGTTTCAATTCCTCCTTCACTTTCAGAGGATTTTATAAGTTCAAGGATTTTGTCTTTTATTGCCATAACCTGTTCTTTTTTAATTGATGATGCGTCAAATGTCAGAGCCTTTTCTTTTTCTGTTTCAAGCTTTCTCAAAAGAAGATATTTTGGGTTTGTTTCTTTGACAATTTCAGGAGAGATATATGTTTCATCATTCCAGTTTCTTAAGGTTCCGATTACAACTACTGTCTGTCCCTGGTAAAAGTCCTTGAATTTTTCATAATAATCTCCAAATACTTTCAGTCTTATCTGCCCTGAGCCATCATCAAGTGTGAAAAAAACATATTTCCTTGGTTTGTCTTCATTGCCAGACGCACCAGTTTCGCTTGCTCCTCTGCTTTCATACTTGTCAACTATGTTTCCTATGATATTTACCCTGACAATTTTTTTATTTCCAAGCTCAAGAAAAGAAAATCTTTCTGTGCCTGAAACAGAATTCATTACAGGCTTGCCTATCAGAATATTACCTATTCGCAACTTGTAAGCTGTGTTTCTTTTGAATTGTTGTTCCTGAACCATTTTAATGATTAAAATTTAAGTCTTGGCAATATATCCTTTTTTAGGTTTAAATATCACGCCGCTTATGTCAAGTTTTGTTATTGCTTCGTCGATTTCATCAGATGTTAATTTTCCTTCAAGTTCTTTTTCCAGTTCTTCAATCGGAATCATTTTTCCTAATTTGCTTTCCAGGTTTGTTATTGTATCTCTTACAAGGAAGACTTTGTTTCTCTGTGAGGCAGGCATTCCGCCAGTGCCACGGTCAATGTCAAAAGTTTTTGTTTCATAGTCATAGCCAACCTGTGTTAGATAATATTTCATTATTTCTATAGCTCTTCTTGAATCTTCTGCAGTTACGATTTTGCTAAGTCTCATTCTTGCAGAAGCTTCAGACATTCTAATTAAAGCCTGTAGTTGTCGTGCAGAGATTGGAATTGGTCTGATTGAGCCTTCTGAAGAGACAGGCATATTTCGCAGTTCAACATAAAATTTTTTGATTTCATTAACAGATTCATCACTTAAAGCAGGATTTATTCTTTGTTTTGTATAAGCCACATACTTTCTGAAAATTTCTCTTGGAATAAGCATCTCTTTTCCTGATTTTTGGTGTGCATAAAGAACATGGGATGCAATTAGTTCGTCTTTCTTTCTGTCAGGCAGGTCTCTTAATGGAAAAATAACATCAAACCTGTTTATCAGGGTTGGTGGCAGGTCAATTTGCTGGGCAATTGGCTGGTAAGGGTCAAATCTCCCGAACTTGGGGTTTGCAGCTGCCAACACAGATGTTTCTGCCCTAAGAGTTGCCTGAACACTTGCTTTGCTGATTGTTATTGTCTGCTGCTCCATTGCTTCGTGCATTGCGCTTCTGTCTTGAGGATCCATTTTTTCAAGCTCGTCTATACAGATAAGGCCTTTATTCGCAAGAACCATGGCTCCTGCTTCCAGAGACCAGCCACGCAGGTATTCATCACGAACAACTGTTGCTGTCAGTCCTGCGCCTGTTGCGCTTTTTCCTACTACATATCTTCCTTTTGGGGAAAGACCTGCCATAAAATTAAGAGTTGCTGATTTTGCAACACCAGGGTCTCCTATAAGAAGTATATGCAAATCCCCCCTGCTTCTTTGCCCGTCAGCGTGGATTTTTTTAACTCCGCCAAACAGCTGCAGCACAAGAGTTTGTTTTATTTCTTTATAACCCCATACACTTGGAATAATGCTTTTTGTAAGTTTTTCAAAAATTTTTGGATCCTGCGACAGCTCAATAATTTGTTTTTCATCTTCTTCATTAATATCAAGCTCTTCAAAAGTTTCTTCCATAGGGATTATGTTATTGACTTCAAGAGCAAGCTCAAATCTTGTGGAAAGTCCTCCTGAATTAAGTGGAACAGGAACTTCTTTTAGAACTCCTATGATTTTAACCCTGCTTCCAGGGGTTGTTTTTTCTTCCATTTTCGGCTCAACAAGGTCTTCTTTAAGGAAGGCATTCATTCTTTTTGGTTGTTCACCGCCTGTTAAGGATTCTGGAGATTCTTCAACAACAAGTCTCTGGGTATCAACCATCTCTTTTCCTATAAGTTTGAATCCCCCGCGTCTGCCACAAGAGCATCTCGCTGGCTCTCTGAATTTTTTTTCCATTTGGAGAACAGAGATAACTGTGCCGCATGAAGGACACTCAAATTTTGCATTTACAACCTGAGGTCTTACATCACTTGCCTGGCGAACAATGCCCTCAACAACAAGCATTTCATTGAGATGCTTTGAACGGATATTTCTTATTTTTATTTCCTGGCTTTTTGGGAAATTTATAAACCTGACAAGAACACCAGTTACAAGCCCTGTTTCTTCAAGAGCAAGTTCTACAATTCTGATGGTTTCTTCAGGGTTTGTTATAGATTCTTCTGCAAGCTTATTTGAGAATTCTGTAAGTTTTACAAAATCAATATATATTACATTTTTTCCTTTTCTGATAGATTCACCAATTTCTTTTTTATGAAAATCAAAGAAGTTCTTGGCTTCAATTATCAACTCATCGTTTTTTGTCTTTCCTGCCTTTCCGGATTGAATTTGCTCGTCCATATTCACGCAAAAAGGACTTTGTTTTTATACTTTATTGTAAACTATTGGGTAGCTTTAGAATTTAGATGATTTTTGGGAGAAAAATTATTTTGTAATTAAAATAAGCGGATTTTTATTTTTTGTAATTCTTCAGAACAGCCTTAACGTTTTTTAAGAGAAGATCCATGCTATATTCAAGCTGCTGCTTGTTTTTTGTCCCGGTGCATACAAGTTTTCCGTTGCTGAACAAAAGAAAAGTTGCGTTTGGCTCTATCAGCTTATAAACAAGTCCTGGAAACTGCTCTGGTTCGTATTCTGTGTTTTCCATTTCCAAAGCCAGAAAGTTCAGGTTAAGTTTTAGATTTATCATCCCAGAAGCTACTATGTTCTGGACAGTTATTTTTGGTTTTGTTGTTATTTTGACATTGATTTTTTTTAGCTGCTTTATGACTGCCTGAATTACTTTTTTTACCTGGGCTACTGATTTTGTCCCGGTGCATACAAGATTTCCAGAAGAAAAGACAAGGACAGCTGATTTTGGCTCCTTAATTCTAAGAACCAGACCGGGAAATGTTTCTGGATTGTATTCTGTGTTTGGCTGTGTTCTCGCCAGTTTTGTCAGAGGAATAAGCTTTTCAAGAGAGGTTGTTGCAACAATATTCTGGATTTTATAGTTGCTTGCCTGGTTTGCTGACTTTGTCATTTTATTATAAATTAAGAGAAAATTCCTTTATAAAGATTTATAAATGAAAATTCAGAAGGAGATATAAAAAGCAAGACTGGTTTAACAATTTTAAAAGTTTTCTTTTTCCATTACCCATATCTCCAATTTCTTTTTTGATTTTCATAGTCTTTTTTAAGTTCTTTAAGAGTGGTCGTGTCGCTTGGATTTTTGTCTGGCCTGAGAGTGGTGAATCTTGGGAATCTCAAGGCAAAGCCAGAGTTGTAATTTGGAGAGCGCTGAATCTCCTGGTATGTCACTGAAACTACAATTTTTGGCTTGATTTTAACTTTTTTCCCTTTTTCTTCAATGAAATATGGTTTAAGTTTTTCTGTCAATTCATTAAAAGAAATATTGATATCTGTTTTTTGTGTGGCTTTTTCCTTAATGCCGGTTCCCATTTTTCCTACCTCAAGGAATTTTTTGTTTTTAGAGTCATAGCATGAAAGAATAAAACTTGAGAGCCAGCCAAAACGCTTTCCTGTGCCGTATTCGCCGCCTGTAATAACCAGGTCAAGATCACGCTCTTCTGGCTTAACTTTTAACATGTGTCCAACTCTGCTGCCTGGCTGATAAATTGCTTTGAGATTCTTGAACATTACACCTTCCTGATTTTCTTTAAGAGACTTTTTGTAAAACTTTTCTGCTCTTTTTTCATCCGAGGTTATTATCTGTTTTGAGTAGATTATTTTGTAAGGATGATTTTTTATTATTTTTCTGAGGAGAGAGCTTCTTTTTCCAAACGGCTCATCAATCAAGGATTTTCCGTTGTAATAAAGAATATCAAAAACATTAATTTCAACAGGCAGTTCTTTTTGCATCTTTTCAATATCATATTTTCTTCTTATTCTCTGGCTGATTTCCTGGAACGGCCTGTACTCTCCTGTCTTTTTGTGGTAGCCAACAGCTTCAGAGTCAAGAATAAAAGATTTTCCTTTGATATATTCTTTTACATATTCAACAACTTCTGGAAACTGCCTGGTAACATTTTCAAGGCTCCTTGTGAAAAGTGAGATATCAGAACCTTTTTTGTGTATTAAAAGCCTGAAGCCATCGTATTTGTATTCAATTGCACACGGCTTTCCAACTGCCTTAAATGCTTCTTTAATTGTTTTTGCTTTCTGTGCGAGCATTACCTTTACCGGCTTTCCAACTTCTATGCTAACTTTATCAAAATCTTTTAGCTTTCCTTTTTTTGCAACGTCGAAAGTAACAGCAATATCATTAGAATTATTTATGGCAGACTGGATTGCCTTTCTTACCTCAATTTTTTTGTCACTATTAGGAAAAAATGCAGAAATCATTGCATCTCTTATGGTGCTTTCTTTTACTCCAATTCTCAAATCTCCGATTAATGTTCTTACGAGATATTTTGATTCCAGCGGGGAAGCAGAAGTTAATAATTCAGTGATTAATGATAATTTTTTTCCGACTGTTCCTTTCCCCTGAAGTTCAGGTAACTTTCTAAGGTTTTCAAGGACTTTTTCTGTTGTTATGACATGCCTGTGAAGTGTTGATTGTTTTTTCTTTTGTGTCAAAGCTTCAGAAACCTTTCCTAAATCCCCTATTTTTTTCCATTCTTGGATAACCTGACTTTTTTCTGTTCCAGTGGATTTTGTAATTGCTTTTATTGCCAATTGATTTGAAATTCCAATGCGGCGCTCATCATAATCAGGGTAAATCTCTCCAAGCAAAAGATAAAGAACATCTCTGTCTTTTTCGTTAAGCTGTTTCAGAAACTTTGAAAGTATCGAAATCTTCTCAAGTCTTTTTGTTGTGCTGGAAAGCTCTTCATAAAGCTCAGCAAGTTTTTGATATTTCATTTTTTCTTTTTTATTATCTTCCCGCCTGACTTGGCTTTTTTGGTTTTTTTAATCTGCAATTTTAGATCATAGATAGCTACAAGCACAAATACAATTTGTAGAATGATAAATATAATATCTTTAATGTGAATACTGTATGTTGCTAAAAACGCGCCGCCAAAAATATAGACTATATCTCTTATTTTCCTATTTTTGTTTTTTATTAAAACACCGATTATAATTAAAATTAATCCGATTGCTCCAATTATAGTATATATTGATTCCATCTCTTTTTTGTAAATTTTTTAAGAAAAAGAAGTTTTTAAGTTTATTCTGTTAATTCTTTAACTTCTTTTTTTCCTTCTTCAAGTTCTTTAACTTGTTCTTTGTCTAATTCAAGAAGCAGTGCCTGGAATTCTCCGACATGGGTTTTTTCTTCTTTTGCTATATCCAGAAGAGCAGCTTTGATTTTCTTACTTTTTGTCTTTGCTGAAAGTTGCTCATAAAGATTTACAGCGTCAAGTTCTGCAATCATTCCAAGTCTAAGAATTTCTTTATCAATCTCTTTTTCAGGGATTTTGTCCAAGTCAATTGGTGAGCTTGAAAGCATTATGAAAAAAAGGAAAATAGGTTTTTATAAGTTTTGTTATTATTTTCCCAACCTCCCTCTTGCTCTCAGGCTTGGTCTGGTCTTTATTTCGCGGCTTTTGCTTCTTAGCCCACGAGCTTTTTTTCCAGCACTGGTAAGTCCGCGCATTGGGCGCTTTCTGTTTTCTTTCTTTGTTATCCAATTTATTGTTTTGTCGTTTTTTATTTCAGGCCTTTCAGGGTCTACAAGAATTACTTCATAAAAATAATGTTTTCCGTCCTTGCCAATCAGATATGAATTTAAAACTTCAAGATTTTTGAATTTTCTTGCTGTTCTCTGCTCTGCAATCCATTTGTAGTTCATCCTTAGTGTTTTTCTCGTGTGCAGCCTTTTGCTCCTGCGTCCTTTGTTTGGTCTTGACCTTTTATGACCGCCTCTTAAAATCCTGATACGGGCAACAACAAAACCTTTTTTGTCTTTATAACCTAAAGCTCTTGCTCTGTCAAGTCTTAATGGTTTGTCAACTTTCACAACTGCCTGACTTTTTCTCCAATCAATCATCCTTTTTCTGAGTATTTCCCTGCTTGGCTTTTTCCAGGCTTGTTTTATGTAATGATACATTCCGCGTGTCATGTTTTATTGAGAAAAAATTGGTTTTTAAAACTTGTTAAAAAATGAGCCCGCTCGGATTTGAACCGAGGACCCCTACCTGTCTGAAATCGAAGATTTTGGAACACCCCAAAAATCCCTGATTTTTGATGTTATCAGAGTAGTGCTCTAACCAGGCTGAGCTACGGGCTCATTAAAATCTGAAAGAAGAAATGTATTTATAAGTTTTGTTAGTTCTTATTTAATAACTCCATTTTTTTTCTTTTTCAATCTTCGGATGCTGCTGTCCTTTTTTTAATCTTTCTTTTAAAATTATTAATTCTTTTTCTTTTTCTTTTTGGTATATTTTATGGTTATTTTTTGCATTTTCAATTAATTTTGCAGTATACTCTCCTCCTAAAAAGTGGGGCAAGATTACATAATCTGCTCCTGCGTCGTATAACTCAAGAGCATCTTCAATTTGTCTTGCTGTCAAAAGAACAACTGGCTTGGATTTGCTTCTTTCTAAAACATCTAAAATTAATTGATTTGTTTCTTTTTCAGGAACTGTGGAAACAATTAGAGAAGCTTTATCCATTCTTAAATTTTCTAAAAATTCTGAATCATCAACATCACCATAAATTGCATCAATTCCTTCTTTTTGCAATTCTTTAACAACCTGGGGATTATAATCTACAATTAAAAAGTTCTTGGTTATTTTTGAAAAAGATTTTACTACTGAAAATCCAATTCTATTATAACCTAAAAGGATATAATTATAATTCTTTTTTGGGATCTCCTTTTCTTTAACTTTTTTCCTTTCAAAAAGTGTTAAAAATTTCCCTATCTTTTTGAAGATTGCGTCTGAATAAATAATTAAGTATGTTGAACCTGCGATAGTCAGTAATCCTATCATTGTAACAAAGGATAATATCTCTTGAGTCAAATGTCCGATTTTGACTCCAAGGGCAATCAAGATTAATGAGAATTCAGAGATTTGAGCAACAGTAAGCCCTGCCATGAAACCTGTTTTTTTGCTATACCCAAGCAACCCCATTAAAATCATGACTATCAAAGGATTTCCTATCAAGATAAAAAGAGAAAAGGTTACTGCTGGCAAAACTAAATAACTTATGTCTCCAAAAGCCATCTGGCTTCCCAAAATAATGAAAAAGGAAATTATAAAGAAATCTCTTAAAGGTTTTAACTTTGAGCTAATTTCAAAATTATAAGGAGATATCGAAAGCATAACTCCTGCGATTAATGCACCGACTTCAATTGAAAAACCTGCATAAAGAAAAAGAAGAGACAATCCCAAGCCCCATGAAATAGCAAAGACAAACAAGAATTCCTGCGATTTTGCGAAAAAATCACTTAATTTAGGAAGAATGTAATAACTGATTGGTATCAAAATAGCGACAAGAATAATTCCTTTTATAATAGTAGAAAATAAAATATCACCAGCTCCTGCCCCGCTCGCCAAAGATGAAACAACAATTAAAATCAAAATAGCTACTAAATCCTGGACTAATAAAAATCCTATTGAAATTTTTCCATAAAGTTTTTCTAAAGCATCTTTATCTGAAAGAAGTTTCATAATAATAATTGTAGAAGAAAAAGTTAGGGCTATTGCAATATATACAGAAGTTATTACTGAAAATCCCAACAATTTTCCTATGAAGTATCCGATTAAAGAAGTAAATAATATCTGCCCTAAGCCAGTAATCAAAGAAATTTTACCGACATGTTTTAAAACTTTAGGAGATAAATGCAATCCGACAATAAACAACAAAAAAGCAATCCCCATCTCTGAAAAAACATTTATTGTTTCATTGCTCTGAATTAAATTCAGGAAAAAAGGTCCGACTAAAATTCCTGATAAAATATATCCAATTATCAAAGGTTGTTTGAGCAATCTCATCACAATTGAAACACCTAAGACAACCAAGATTACAAATCCAAATTGTATAAATGGGCTAAACATTTCCTCTTAATCCTTATAATATCAGAAATTTATAATTTATAAGTTTATTGAAAAATCTAGAAAAAATTTATTCTTGCGTTTCTAATTCAAGAACAAGTTTTTCTTTTGATAAATTGTATTTTTTTATCGGCAGGTTTACAGAAATTATTTTGGAATAAACATATCTTTTATTTTTTTTGCCTTTCGGAGTTGCGAGTGCTTTTATTTCGATGCTGCTTTCGAGCTGGGTTATAGAGACATCTTTTATTGATTTTACCTCAGGCATTTTTATTTCATAAACAATTTTGTCTGAGAACCTTCTTATGTTTGTTTCAGGCTCTTTTTTTGGAAGCCCTGAAAATTTTTTAGAACTTATCTGAGGGAGATTTTTAATCTTCTTTATACTTTCTTCCGTCTTTTTTTCTCTTTCTTTAAATTTAGGGATGTTCCCAAAAGAAGTTACCTTTATTTTAGGCGGCTTGTCTCCAGATGTGTAGATACTTATTCCTATTCCCCCTTTTCTCTCTTTCATTGTTTTCTCTTTTTTCATATCTTCAAATTCACCTATTTGCTTGTTAAGATTTTTAAGAAGAGAATTAAACAGTGTGTTGAAGCCCATTGGAAGTTTTATCCCGTCGTGATTAAAGTCATCTTTACCCAGCAAGCCCCAGTCTTCGCTATCTTTCTCAAATAAATCTTTTAATTGAGCTCCGCAGTAAGGGCAAAAGTCGTAATCGTTATTTATTCTTTTTCCGCAATTTCTGCATCTTTTCTTCTTGAACATAATTAGGGAAGCAGGTTCTTGTTTAAATAATTTTCTGAGATTTTTGGCGTGGTTAGTTTAAGTGCAGCTTGCGGGAATTGAACCCGCGTTCCGAGATTGGGAATCTCGTGTTCTTCCACTAAACTAAAGCTGCTTCTTCATTTTTCGTTTTAAAGTTTAGTTAAGTTTTTATATTTACTTCTTGTAAAGAGAATATGGCAGGAAAAAAAAAGAAATTTTATGTTACGACACCGATATATTATGTGAATGATGTTCCCCATGTTGGAACTGCTTACTGTATAGTTTCTTCAGATATAATCTCGAGGTGGCATCGTTTGCTCGGGGAGGATGTTTTCTTTTTAACAGGATTGGATGAAAATTCTGTTAAAACATATAAAGCTGCTCAAAAGTTGGGAAAAGGAACAAGAACAGATATCCAAAAATATACGGACGACATGGCAAAAAAATGGCGGGAAGTTTGGGAAAAACTTAGAATAGAATATAACGGATTTATCAGAACGAGTGAAGCAAGACATAAAAAAGTTGTTTTGCAGTTTTTTAATGAAGTTAATAAGAAAGGAGATATCTACAAAGGGAAATATAAGGGATTGTATTGTGAAGGGTGCGAGGCTTTTATTACTGAAAAAGAATTAGTAAATGGGTTGTGTCCATTCCACAAAACTAAACCTGTAAAATTAGAAGAGGAAAATTATTTTTTCAAGCTTAAAAAATATCAGAATCAAGTTTTGAAATATATAGAAAAAAATAAAGATTTTATTAAACCTGAGAGCAAGAGAAAAGAAATTATTTCTTTTTTGAAATCAGGACTTAAAGATATCAGCATATCCAGGCCAGATTATGGGTGGGGGATTAATTTGCCTGTAGATAAAAATCAGGTTTTTTGGGTCTGGTTTGATGCTTTGCTTAATTATATTTCAGGAAGCAAGAGCTGGCCAGCAGATTTGCATATTATCGGCAAAGATATTCTTAGATTTCATGCTGTGATATGGCCTGCTATGTTGCTCTCAGCAGGATATGAATTACCTAAAAAAATATTTGCACACGGGTTTTTAACTATAAACAGGCAGAAAATTTCAAAATCTCTGGGAAATGCTATTTCTCCTGTTTATCTTGTTGAGAGATATGGTTTAGATGCACTAAGGTATTTTTTTGCAAGGGAAATACCTTTCGGCGAGGACGGAGATTTTTCTGAAAAAGTCCT